>DASQDT010000220.1:0-19150 GCA_035634035.1 Pyrinomonadaceae bacterium
GAGGCGCAGCGCCAACGCGCGGCCGCCGCGGGCTCGCCGCCGCGGGGCGCACAGCCGGCGACGGGCGGCGGCGTCCGCGTCGTCCGACAAGGGCGCGAGGCGGACGAGCGCACCGCGCAGTCCTCATCAACCGAGACGGCCGCGCCGCCGCGCGAGATACGCGCGGGCGACCGCGTGCGCATGTTGCTCCTAAACACGACGGGCACGGTCGAGCGCGTCTCCGACGGCGTCGCCGAAGTGCGCACCGGCGCGCTGCGCTTCAAGGAGAGGCTACAGAACCTCGAACTCCTCGAAGCCGCGCCCGAGCCCAAGCGCGACGACTCGCGCGCGGAGAAACTGCGCCGCATGTCCGAACGCGGCACCGAGGTTAAGCTCCGCCCGGCGGCCGAGAGCTTCGAGAGCGAGCTGAACCTCATCGGGCGCACGACCGACGAGGCCGCCGACGAGGTCGACAAGTTCTTGGACGAGGCGTACCTGCAAGGCTCGACGCACGTCCGCATCATCCACGGCCACGGGACGGGCGCGCTCCGCCGCGCGGTGGCCGCGCTCCTGAAGTCTCACCCGCACGTCGCGCGCTTCTCGGCCGCCCCCGAGAATCAGGGCGGCGCGGGCGCGACCGTCGTCGAGCTGAAACAGTGAGCCTGACTCCGCGCAAACGCTCGCTCTCGTGTCTCGTCGCGCTCCTCGTCGCGTCGGCGGCGGGCGCGGCGCAGACCGAGAGCCCGCCGGACGGCCGCGCCCGCCTCCACGAGAACGCGCTCGACCGCTACGGCGACATCCCCTGCGAAGACCTTTTGGCCCGCCTCGACCATCTCGCCATCCGTCTCACGAACGAGCCCGACGCGGAGGCGCACCTCATCGTCTACGGCGGCCGCCTCGGGGCGGAGCGCAGGGTGCGCGCCCACATCGAGTTCACGAGAGACTATCTGATGACGCAGCGCGGCATCGCGGCGCGCCGGGTGCGCGTCGAGTACGGCGGCCGCCGAGAGGAGTTCACGGTCGAGCCGTACGTCGTCCCGAAGGGCGCGACGCCGCCGGGGCCCCTGCCGACAATCGGGGAGGACGATGCGGCGACCCGCGCCGTCAAATTTGACGAGGGCCGTCTCGGCGTCGGGCGCGACGCGCGCGGACGCCTCACGCTCCGGCGCGACGAGGCCATGAGGTGCCCTTCCGGTTCATCGCCAGACCTCGCGGCCTACGCGCAGGCGCTCCGCGCCGACAGGGACGCGGGCGCTTACGTCGTCGTCTACGGCGCGCGCGGCGCGCGTCTGAGCGAGGCGAACGCCGTCTCGCGCCTCGTCCGCCACCGCCTGTTCACGGCCGAGGACATCGCCCAAAGGCGCATCACGGCCGTCTACGGCGGCACGCGCGAGGAGCCTTTCGTCGAGCTGTGGCTCGTCCCGCGCGGCGCGACGCCGCCCGCCGCGAGGCGGCGCTGAAGGCGTCCCGTTCTTCGCGCAAAGAAGCCATGACAAGACCCGTGCCCGCACGTCTCGTCAAACTCTCCGTGGCGCTCGCGGCCGCGCTCCTCCTCCCGCCCGCGCCGCCCGCGCCGCGCGCGCAGGGCGAACAGACGCCGGAGGAGCGCCCGCGCCTCGAACACGGCCTCGACGAAGGCTACCCGCCGTGGCATCTGCCGTCGGACGCGCCGGCCGCGGAGTTGGACGCCTTGCGCGCGCGATGGGAAGCGATTCACGAAGAGTTGAAGACGACCGAGAGCGAGTTTGCCGGGACTTACTGGGAGGGCGGCGAGATGCGCCAGCACGTCGTCCGCTTCGCGCCCCGGTCGGGCTTCGTCATCGTCCACGTCTACGAGAACTTCGCCGTCACCGACTTCAGCTACGGGGGCGTCGAGGTCACGCCGTCCGAAATCATCTTCAGGGTCGAGCGCGAGCAGCAGGGCGAGTCCTCCGACAAGCAGCCGCGCACGACGCCGCGCCGGTGGGTCGCCGCGCGCTGGATGCGCTCGAACTACCTCGTCCCGGCCGAAAGCATCTCGGACTTCGGCGACTACGTCGCGGGCCTCGGCGCGTTCAACGACTTGAACGGCCCGTGCTGCGAGTTCACGCCGTTCCTCGCGAGCCCCGCGCGCGTCGAGCCCGGAGGCGACTTCGAGCGGCCGGTCGTCCCCGCGCGGTACGAGCGCTTCATCAAGCGCCCCGTCGAGGCGACGATTCGACGCGTGGGCCGCAAGCGCCGCGTCAAAGACTACGGCTCGGAGGGCGAGCTCTACTCGCACCTCCACCGGACGGCGACGCTGACGCCCGTCCGAATCGACGCCGGCAGCCGCCACGGGGTGCGCCGCGGCCTGCTCTTCCGCCTGACCGGCCCGCCCGGCACTTCCGGCTTCGAGCAGTATTTGAAAATCACGCGCGTGCGGCCCGACTCCTCTGACGGCGTCGTCGTCCGCGACCTTGACGACGACGGCCGCGAGACCTTCTACGACCGCGACGCCGACAAACACGTCGCGCTCCCGCCCGTCGCCGCGGGGACGCGCGTGACGACGCGCCCGCGCTGAACGCGTGCGCGCCGGGCGCCCACCATTCACCTCCGGGCCGGGCTTGCGGTTCGCCGACCCGGTCGGGTAAGTTTCTCCCCCACGCCGCCAAACGGCCCGAGGACAAAAACAGAGCCCCGCGACTCGTAATCAGCAGATGCGCTTCCCGCAGACCTTCATCGACGACTTGAAGAGGCAGGCCGACATCGTCCGCGTCGTGGGCGACTACGTCACGCTGAAGAAGAAGGGCGCGAACTGGATGGCCTGCTGCCCGTTCCATCAGGAGAAGACGCCCTCGTTTTCGGTCAGCCCGTCGAAGGGCATCTTCTACTGCTTCGGCTGCGGGCAGAAGGGCGGCGTCATCAACTTCGTGATGGAGATCGAGCGGCTGTCGTTTCCCGAGGCGGTGCGCGTCGTGGCGGAGAAGGTCGGGCTGCCGCTGCCCGTGATGGACGACGACAAGAAGTTCGAGGCGCGGCGCAAGGACTCCGACGATGTCGTCCAGCTCAACACTTGGGCGCTCGAATTCTGGGAGCGCCACTTGGGCGAGTTGGGCGCGGAGGCTAGGACAGCGCGCGAGTACGTCGAGAGTCGCGGCATCACCGAGGAGACGCGCAAGACTTTTCGCCTCGGCTACGCGCCGAACAGTTGGGACGCGCTCTCGTCGCACCTCAAGTCGAAGGGCGCGTCCGCCGCCGAAATCGAGCGCAGCGGGCTCGTCGTCAAAAAGGACTCGGGCGGCTTCTACGACCGCTTCCGCGGCCGCCTCATCTTCCCCGTCTTGGACGCGCAGGGCCGCCCCGTCGCCTTCGGCGCGCGCGCCATGCGGCCCGGCGACGAGCCGAAATATCTGAACTCGCCCGAGACGGCCGTCTACACGAAGGGCCGACACCTGTTCGGCCTCAGCGCCTCGCGCGACGAGATACGGCGCAAGAAATTCGCCATCCTCGTCGAAGGCTATCTCGACCTAATCATCCCGTTTCAGGCGGGCGTCCGCAACGTCGTCGCGAGTTTGGGGACGGCCTTGACGCCGGAGCAAGCGCGTCTGCTCGGACGGTTTGCGCGCAAGGTTGTCGTCAACTATGATGGTGACCGCGCCGGAGTCGCCGCCGCCAAACGCGCCATCGAGACGCTTCTGGCCGAGGAGTTCGAGGTCAAAGTGTTGGCGCTTCCCGGCGGGGCCGACCCGGACGAGTTCGTGCGCTCGGAGGGCGTCGAGGAGTACAACAGGCGGCGGGGCGAGGCACTCCCACACATCCAATTCGTGCTCGATCAGGCTCTGCGCGACCGCAACCTGCGCAGCCCGGCCGAGAAGGCCGAGGCCGTCGAGGAGGTTCTGCCTTTCGTCCGCGCCGTCCGCAACCCCATCCAGCGGCGCGAGTACTTCGACATGGCGATGACGGCCCTGCGCGTCGAAGACGCCGGACTCAAAAACGATCTTTGGAAGACGGTCGGCGCGCGCGCGCAGCAACAACAGCGGACGGGCGCGCAGCAGCCCGCGCCCGACGACGTCAAGCGCCGCGTCGCGCGCGCCTCCGCGCCCGAGGAGACCGTGGCCGAGCGGCGTCTCCTCGAACTCGTCATCCACGACCCCGAGCTCCGGCGCGCGGCCCTCGCGCGCCTCGAAGAGTCGGACTACGAGACGCTCGTCACCGCGCCCGTCTTCCGCGCCTTGAAGGATTTGGAGGCGCGCGGCGCGGCCGTCGATTTCGACTCGCTCTCGGAGTCAATCGGCGAGGACGACCCGGCCTCCGAAATCGTCCCGCGCCTCTGGATGAGCGAGCCGGAGCGCGCCGAGGGCGAGGCGACCGACGACCTCTGGCCCGAGGTCGAGAGCTGTCTCAAGACCCTGCGCCTGATGAGGGTCGACCGCCGCATCAAGGAACTCGCCGCCGAGATCGCCGCCGCCGGGCGGGACGGCGACGACGCGCGTCTGGGTCAACTTTTGATGGAAGACGTGGAGCTGAAGCGCGGCAAGCAACAGTTGTCGGAGGTTGGGTAACATCCGGAGGTGAAGCCACAGTTGAGCATGGAAGAGAAAGACTCTGACGACGTGATGCAGCGCCTTCTGGAACTCGGCGGCGACAAGAAGTACCTCACCTTCGACGACCTCAACCGCGAGCTGCCCGACAACATGGTGTCGCCCGACGACATCGAGGACGTGCTCCAGAAGCTCGAAGGCTCGAACATCCCCGTCGCCGACTCCGACGAGCGCCTCATCGAACAGGCCGCCGCCACCGTCTCGGCCGACGACGTCGACGGCGACCTCGAAGAGGACATCGAGTTAGACCTCTCGGCCGGCGCGCTCGAAAAAACGAACGACCCCGTCCGGCTCTACCTGCGCGAGATGGGCGTCGTCCCGCTCCTGACGCGCGAGGGCGAAGTCTCCATCGCCAAGCGCATCGAGCGCGGTCAGATTAAGACGCAGAAGGCCATCTCGCGCTCGCCCATCGCCGTCAAAGAACTACTCGCCATCGGCGACGAGCTCGAACAGGGCAAGCTCAACATCCGCGACGTCGTCACCTTCTCCGACCAAGCCGAACTGACGGGACAGGAGGACAAGGCCGACGAGTACCTCCAGTGGACGATCGAGGGCATCGGCAACATCCGCAAGTGCTTCAAGGCGGGCCTGAAGGAGTGGGAGAAGCTGCGCGCCGAGCAGAAGCTCGTGCGCGGCAAGAAGTCGAAGAAGCTGCTGCGGCTGCGCCGCAAGGTCGCGCGCGTGCGCCTCGAAATCTCGCAGGAGATGAAGGGGCTGAGTCTGACGGAGCGCGCGCGCCAGCGCCTCATCGATTCAATCCGCAAGGTGCACAAAGAGATTCGCGTGCTTGAGCGCGAAATCAGCGCCACGACCGAGAAGCTCAACCGCAAGCGCATCAAGCCCGAGGAGGAGCGCGAGTGGAAGCGGCAGATCAACACGGCGAAGCGGCGGCTCGCGCAGATAGAGGCCGATCACAACGTCTCGCCGGTCGAGATCAAGCGCTCGCTCCAGTCAATCGTCACCGGCGAGCACGAGACGGCGCAGGCCAAGCGCGAACTCATCGAAGCCAACCTCCGACTCGTCGTCTCCATCGCCAAGAAGTACACGAACCGCGGCCTGCAATTCCTCGACCTCATCCAAGAGGGCAACATCGGTCTGATGAAGGCCGTCGACAAGTTCGAGTGGCGTCGCGGCTACAAGTTCTCGACCTACGCGACGTGGTGGATTCGTCAGGCCATCACGCGCGCCATCGCCGACCAAGCGCGCACCATCCGCATCCCCGTCCACATGATCGAGACCATCAACAAGCTCATCCGCACCTCGCGCGCGCTCGTGCAGGAGTTGGGGCGCGAGCCGACGAGCGAGGAGATCGCGCGCAAGATGGACATCCCGGTCTCGAAGGTGCGCAAGGTCTTGAAAATCGCGCAGGAGCCCATCTCGCTCGAAACGCCCATCGGCGAGGAGGAGGATTCGCACCTCGGCGACTTCATCGAGGACAAGTCAATCCTCAACCCGGCCGACGCGGTCGTCGCCTCGAACCTGCGCGAGATAACGGACGAGGTTCTGGCGACCCTGACGCCGCGCGAGGAGAAGGTCATCAAGATGCGCTTCGGCCTCGGCGCATCAGGGTCGGAGCACACGCTCGAAGAGGTCGGCCAGCACTTCGCCGTCACGCGCGAGCGCATCCGCCAGATCGAGGCGAAGGCGCTGCGCAAACTCCGCCACCCCTCGCGCTCGCGCAAGCTGAAAGCGTTCCTCGAAGGCACGCGCCAAGCCTGAGCGTTTCGCCGGCTTGTCCCTTTAAGTTATTGAGCGGTAAACTGATGGCGGCCCGGCTGCATCCAAGCAGGGCTGCCATCGGGCTTTTAAGCGTTCAGAGATGTCGAAAAAGATTGTCGAGAGCTACAGGCGGAAACTTGCCGCCGAAGAGGGGTGGGTGCTGAAGCGCGGGGCGGCCCTGCGCGTCGCCCTCTGCTACCCGAACGTCCACGCCGTCGGGATGGCGAACCTCGGCTTTCAGGCCGTCTACGAAATCTTCAACCAGATTCCCGAAGTCTCCTGCGAGCGCGTCTTTCTGCCGGACGACGCGGAAATGCGCGAGTACGAAAAGTCGGGCGCGCCGCTCCTCTCGCTCGAATCGCAGACGCCCGTCCGCGACTTCGACCTCGTCGCCTTCTCCATCTCGTTCGAGACCGACTACCTGAACATGGCGCGGATGCTTCGGCTCTCGGGCGTCCCCGTCTGGTCGAAAGACCGCACGCACCACGACCCCGTCGTCCTGATGGGCGGCGCGGCCTCGTTCCTCAACCCCGAGCCCATCGCCGAGTTCACGGACGCCGTGGCCGTCGGCGAGGGGGAGATTTTAGTCCCGAAGCTCGTTGACATCATTTTCGAGAACGCCGAGGAGGGCGGGACGAAGGAAGACCTGCTCCTGAAACTCGCGCGCGTCGGCCGGGGCTTCTACGTGCCCTCGCTCTACGAGGTCGCCTACAAGGCGGACGGCACGGTCGAGGCTTACACGCCGAAGGAGGGGGGCGTGCCCGAGAAGGTCGGGCGGATGGTCGCGGCCGAGAACCCGAAGGAGGGGACGCTCCGGCGCGCGATTCGCCGCGGCGACTTCGAGGTGGCCGCGAGTCTGAAGGGCGAAGAGGTCTTCGCGCCCTCGACCGTCATCTACGCGCCCGAGGCCGAGATGGGCGAGCGCTTCCTCGTCGAGATTTCGCGCGGCTGCTCGCAGGGCTGCCGCTTCTGTTGGGCCGGCTTCAACTACTGGCCGCCGCGCGTCGTCCCCGCGCGCGACATTCTCCGCAAGGCCGCCGAGTGGCGCGCGCGAACAGACAAGATAGGGCTCGTCTCGACGGCCGTCTGCGACCACCCCGAAATCAGCGAGATACTCTCGGGCCTGCGCGGGATGGGCTACAAGATTTCCGTCTCGTCTCTGCGCCTCGACCAGATTGAAGACGAGCTGCTCGACGCGCTCGTCGACTCGGGCGACCAGCAGATAGCGGTCGCGCCCGAGACCGGCTCAGACCGCCTGCGCAAGGTCATCAACAAGAACCTGACGAACGACGAGATAGTTGACATCTGCGGCGCGGTCTTTGACCGCGGGATGCTGACGGTCAAGCTCTACTTGATGGCGGGTCTGCCGACCGAGACGGACGAAGACCTCGAAGAGATGGTCGCGCTCGTCACGCGCATCAAAGACCGGATGCTCGAAGCGGGCCGGCGCTTCGGACGCGCAGGCAAAATCATCCCCGCCCTCAACGGCTTCGTGCCCAAGCCGAACACGCCTTTTCAGTGGGAGCCGATCTGCGAAGAGAAGGAGCTCAAGCGTCGTCTCAAGTGGCTCTCGAAGAATCTGGCGCGCATCCCGAACGTCGAGGTGCGCGTGATGTCCGCCCGCGTCGCGCACGAGCAGGCTCTCTTCTCCTCGGGCGACCGGAGGGTGGCGCGCGTCATCGAGTCGATGGCTCGCCACCGCGGAGACCTCTCCGCGGCGCTCCGCGAGACGGGCGTCGACATCGACTTCCACACGCGCCGCGCCCGCCCCTACGATGAGATACTCCCGTGGGAGATAGTCGACGCCGGCCTCGGCCGCGAGTTCATGGAGCGCGAGCACGGACGCGCGCAGGTCGCGCGCTCGACCGCGCCCTGCCCGTCCGTCGACACCTGCACGCGCTGCGGCGTCTGCCCGACGACGTGGCTGGCCGCCGCGACGCCCGCGCTCGTCCAACTGCAAAGGCCGCACGCCTCCGCCGGCGCCGCCAACGCCTGACCCGCGCCCGCCGACTTTATTCCGATTTACTTCGTGAGGAACTGACCGCTCTTGACCGAGTGGTCGAACTGGTATTCGTAGGTGTAGCCCGGCAGGCTGATCGGGCGCACGAAGCGCACGCGCGCCGTCATGCGCCCCTCGCCGCCGCGCGACGCCTCGATGGTCGCGGCCGGCGGCACGCCGTAGTCGGCCCCGCCCGAGCGCAGTTGCGTCCGCACCCACTCCTCGCCCTGCCCGAGCGCGACGGCCTTGTCGACCGTGTCCTGCATGTAGACTTTGTAAGACGAGACGTTGAAGGCGACGGGCGCGGCCTGATAGGCGACGTAGGCGGCGGCGGCGAGCAGCGCGATGACGATGAGAAAGTTCAGGCGCGAGCCGCCGCGCTGGCCGGGCGCGCCTCTCCCCTCGATGGGGCGAGGTGGTTGTGTCATTACGAATCCCTTCTTGGCGTTGTTGTCGGGTTTCAGCGCCGCAGGGCCGCGGCCGTCGCCGCGCGCACAAGGCTCGCCGGGACTTCCCTTCCGTCCACGACCCGCGCGCGCCCGATCCCTTCGAGCAGCACCCACCGCGCACGCCCGCCGCGCCGCTTCTTGTCAGTACGCAGGATGCGCAAGATGAGTTTTGGGTCTAAGCCGTCGGCGGGCGGCAGGCGTCCGGCGAGGCGCACGGCCTCGCCGAGCGATTCTAACTCCGTTCGCGCGAGCATTCCTAGTCGGAAGGAAATCTCGGCGGCCGCGAGCATCCCGTAGCCGACGGCCTCGCCGTGGCGGAAGCGGCCGTAACGCGTCGCCGCTTCGAGGGCGTGGCCGACGGTGTGACCGAAGTTGAGCACGCGCCGCGAGCGCGCGTCCGCGCGGGCCGAGTCCTCGCGCTCGTCGCCCGCGACGATCTTCGCCTTGAACGCGCAGTGTGCGGCGACGAGGTCGGCGAGCCGTTGACGGCGGCCGTCGTCACGCGCGTCACGCCCTTCTTCTAAAAACTTCTTCGTGCGCTCGAACAACTCGCGGTCGCCGACCGCGCCGTGCTTGACGGCCTCGCACCAGCCCGAGGTCAGCTCGCGCGGCCGGAGCGTCGCGAGCGTGTCGGTGTCGGCCAGAACCGCGCGCGGCTGGTGGAAGACGCCGACGAGGTTCTTGCCCGCCGGCGTGTTGACGGCCGTCTTGCCCCCGACCGAGGCGTCAACCTGCGCGACGAGAGTCGTCGGGACTTGCACGACGGCGACGCCGCGCAGGTGCAGCGCGGCGGCGAACCCGGCGAGGTCGCCGACGACGCCGCCGCCGAGCGCGACGACCGCGTCGCCCCTCTCGATCTCCGATTCGGCGAGGAACGCCAGCGCGCGCTCGGCCGTCCGCAGGGTCTTGAAGCGCTCGCCGTCGGGCATCAGCCAGCGCGTCACGGTGAAGCGTTGCGCGCGCAGGGAGGCCAACGCGCGCGCGCCGTAGAGCTTGAAGACGCGCGCGTTCGAGACGACGGCGACGCGGCGCGCGTCTTCGCCTGCGGCGCGGCGCGTCACTTCGCCGAGGGCGTCGAGCGCGCCCGCGCCGACGCGCACGTCGTAGCCGCGCCCCGCGCCGAGCGCGACGCGCACGCGCCTGAGAGTTTCAGCCACCGCTCACCGCCGTCGTCAGGGACTGCGCGAGGAGGTCGAAGTCGAGCGCGCCGCCCCACGCGAGACGCGCCAGCTCCTCGACGTCGTAGCGCGAGGCCGTGTTCCAGATGTCGATGAGCTCGTCGCCCGCCCCGCGCGAGGCGTACCAGCGGCGGCCGTGACGCGCGCGCAGGTGCTCCGCGAGCGACGCGGCGAACAGGCGCGCGCGCAGACGGTCGGCCGCGCGCAAAGCTTCGTCTGCGTCGAAGAGGCTCGTCGCCGCGTCGTGCCGGAAGCCCGTCGCTTCGGTGAGCAGGGAGGCGTACTCGTTCCTCATCTGCTCGGAGCGCGCGTCGGACGACTCGGTCAAAGAGAGCGCGTGACGTGTGAGCGCGCAGAGGCGACGCGCCTCGTACAAGTCCGCGAGCGCGAAGTGTCGGGCCGCCTCTTCGGCGTCGGCCGCGCGCGGGAACGCGCCGGCCGAGGCGAGCCACGCCGGGTCGCGTGAGAGCGCGGCGAAGAGCGCGGCGTGCCCCTCGGGGGTCGCGGCGGCGGGCGCGTGGACGAACTCGGGGTGGCGCGCGGCCGTGTCGCGCGAGGCCCACGCGAAGTGCTGCGCGCGCGCCGCCTCGCGGAAGAACTCGCGGAAGACCTGCGCGCCGCCCTCCGACTTTTTGAAAGAGAGCCGCACGTCCTCGGGCGCGCGCGGGGCGAACGCGCGGGGGCGCGCGCTCCTCGACGGGCGCTCCGCGTCGTCGAGCGTGACGTTACGCTGCCGCTCGGCGCGAATCCCTAGACCCTGTAACGTCTCCGCGTAGGCCGCGCGCAAGGTGCGCGCCGGGAAGTGCGCGTCGAGCGAGGCGGCGCGCTCGAAGTAGAGGGCATCGGCGCGCGTGGGCGCGACGCGTCTGCTCGACGTCTCGCCCGCCGAGATTTCACGCGCGGCCCACTCTGCGAGGCGCGGCTCGTAGGCGCGCGACGTGAGTTCGATGAAGCGCGCGGCCGAGGCGGCGAGCGCGGCGGAGTCCGCGCCCGAAAGGCTCTCGCGGTGCGCGCGCGCGTCCGCGTAGCCGAGCGCGCGCGAGGCGGCGGCCGACGCTTCGAGACGCGCGGCGCGCAGGTCGTCGCAAGCCGAGAGAGCGTCCGACAGGCGCGCGGCGAGCTCGCGCCTCCGCGTCGCGTCCGGCTCGGAAGCGACGCTTGATGCGCCCTCGTCCGTCGAGAGCTTCGCGCCGTCCCAAGTGACGCGCGAGGCCGCCGCGCAGCGTTCGAGCTCGGCGGAGATTTCGCGCGCGGAGGTGTGGAGGAATTGAAGCTCGGCCGCGCCGCGCAGGGCGCGTAACCCGGCGCGCTCGGTCTCGAACTGAGCTGACGTCTCCTGTTCGGCGCGTCCGAGTGATTCTATCTGTTCGCGCGTCCAGAGGTCGGCGTAGCGGTCGCGGACGGGCGCGAGGTCGAGGGCTTGTGTGATGCCGGCGTGGTGCTCGTAGCGGGCGCGCTCGTCGGCCGCGCGGAAGGCGGCGTACTCGCGTCGGTATTCGCTCAAGTCCATGAAGGGCCTGATTGTAACACGCCGCGCGAGGCCGTCCCGCCCTCGGGTTGTCGTGGTCTGCGGAGACTGTTTTGGAGTTTCGGGAATGGGTCGGGCGTAAAAGAAGAACGGGCGCGGCAAACTTGGGGAATGCCGCGCCCGCTCCAATTCGTGGTCACTGTCCTCACCCCAGTAACCACTGAGACGGAGGATTCACCAACCGTCTCTCTTGCCCCACAATATACATCGCAACGCTCGTGCCGCGCAAGTAAAAACTTTCCCCCTTTTGTAAAACGTCGGATTTACAAGGCGATTTGCCGGACTTTTGCAGCGCGTCCGAAAATCGACCCGTCGCGGGCCGCCGCACGGTGTAACTCTTACACTGTGCGGCGGGTAATTTTTTCCCGCCGTGCCCTTTCTTACCCAGCCCCGAGGCTCTCCCGGATGGCCTCGGCCAAGCCGCCGGCGAGACGCTCGATTTCGTCCTGACGCTCGCCCTCGATCATCACGCGCGCCAGAGGCTCCGTGCCCGAGTAGCGCAGAAGGAGGCGGCCGCGCTCGCCCAAAGCGCCCTCGGTCTCGCGCACGCGGCGGGCGATCGCGTCCACCTCGGCGAACGGGAGTTTTTCGCGGACGCGGACGTTGACGAGCGTCTGCGGCAGGCGCGTGAAGCCGCGCGTCAGCTCGTCGAGCGGGCGGCCCGACTCTTTCACGGCGCGCAGGAGCATGACGGCCGTAATCATCCCGTCGCCGGCGAGGCTGACCGACGGGAAGATGATGTGGCCCGACTGCTCGCCGCCGACCTCACAATTCGTGCGCAGAAGCTCTTCGAGGACGTACTTGTCGCCGACGTCCGTGCGCAGGAGCTTGACGCCGCGCGAGCGGAGGGCGAGTTCGAGCCCGAGGTTGCTCATGACGGTCGCGACGACGCAGCCCGACTTGAGACGCCCGCGGTCTTGGAAGTGGCCGGCCATCACCCAGAGCGTCGCGTCGCCGTCAACCAACTCGCCGCGCGCGTCGACGAAGAGGGCGCGGTCGGCGTCGCCGTCGAAGGCGACGCCGAAGTCCGCGCCGTCCGCGACGACTCTCTGCTGCAAGCCTTCGAGGTGGAGCGAGCCGCAGCCCTCGTTGATGTTGCGTCCGTCGGGCGCGTCGTTGGTGGCGGTGACGCGCGCGCCGAGTCGCCGCAGGAGCGCGGGCGCGAGCGCGTGGGCCGCGCCGTTGGCGCAGTCGGCGACGACCTTCAAGCCGTCGAGCCGCAAGTCGCGTCCGACCTCTTCGGCGAGGTAGTCGAGGTAGCGTTCGCGCAGCGCCGCCGCGCGCTCGTCGTCCGCCTGACCGTCGTCAGCGACGCTTTCATCAACGCCCGCGCGGGCGTCAACTTCGTCGCGTCCGCCGTCGCGCGCGGCCTCCGCGTCGCGCGCGGCGTGAATGTCTGCTTCGACGAGGCGCTCGGTGGCGTCGTCGAGCTTGCGCCCGGTCGGCGCGAAGACCTTGATGCCGTTGTCGTGGTAGGGGTTGTGAGAGGCGCTGATGACGACGCCCGCGTCGGCGTCGAGCGCGCGCGTCAAGTAAGCGACGCCCGGCGTCGTGACGACGCCCGCCGAGTCGCACGCCGCGCCCGCGTCGCGCACGCCCGCCGAGAAGGCGCGCTCGATCCACGCCCCCGACTCGCGCGTGTCGCGCCCCGTGACGATGCGCGGCGCGCGCCCCGCGCGCTCGGCCAAGTGGCGCGCGAGCGAGCGGCCGGCGACTCTGATGGTCTGCGCGTCGAGCGGGAAGCGGCCCGCCTCGCCGCGTATGCCGTCGGTTCCGAAGAGTCTCTTCATGCGTGGGTGTTCGGGGTTTGGGATTTCACCTGATGATCTCGAAGGCGGCCGGGCTGGTGGAGACGAGCGTGACCCGGCCCTCGAAGCCCGGCGGCAGCGCGAGCCGCAGCGACGTCGTGCCGTCGCCCGACTGCTCGACGACGAGCGCGACCTCTTCCGCGCGCAGGCGCTCGACGGCCGAGCGCGGGCCTTCGACGGTGATTGACGCCGCGCCGGGACGCGCCTGCGCCCCCGTCCCGGCCGCCGGGCGGACGACGACGTTGGGGAGCGTCCGCCGGGCCGTCGTCTCGGCGATCTCGACGCGCACGCCGACGACCTGCTCGACCGGCGTCACCTCGCGGTCGTGCACGTCGATGGCGACCTGCGGGAGCGTCAGTGTCTCGCGCTGACCTTCGAGCGCGATCTGCTCGGTCTGCGCGCGCTCCATCGCGTTGACGTGGCTCTCGGGGCCGCGCACGCGCACGCGCGGCGGGACGACCTGCACGCCGACGACCTCGAACCCTTCGGGCGTGCTGCCCTCGAAGCGCGCCTCGACTTCGAGCTCGCGCTCGACGCTCTGCTCGATGCGCAGCGGCACGTTCGGCGGCTCGATGCGGACGATGCGGACGCCCGCCGGGACTTCCATCTGCACGTTGCGGTCGTTGAGCCGCGCGACGCGGTCGCCGGGCCGCAGCTGGCTGATGTCGGCTTTGGCGACGAGGCTGCGCGCGTTCAGCTCGTCCAAGTCGCCGCGTCTGCCTTCGAGCGTCACGTCGACCTTGAAGCCGTCGCGCGGCTCGTCCGTTATCTCCGTGCCGGCCGGGAGAAGGAACTCAAGCTGGACGCCGCGCAGGCGGATGGTGGCGGGCGCGCGCTGGCCGGTGACGACCATCCAGAGGCCGAACGTGATGAAGAGGGCGAGGAGCTTGAGCGTCCAGTCTTCGAGCAGAAACTCGCGCAGCCAGCGCGCCGCCACGCGCCGCGTCTCGCCACCTTCGTCGACTCTGCGCAAAGGCGTCAACTCGCTTCAAGCCTCCGGGCCCTGACCTCTTCCCCTTCCGCCTCGGTCTGCTCGCCGCCGTCGGCCGAGGGGTGCGCGCGGCCCGCGGGTTCGAGCGCGGCGAGGATGCTCGCGCGCAGGCGCGTCGCGTCGAGGCCGCGCTTGATCTGACCGCCCTGCACGAACGAGATGAGGCCCGTCTCCTCGGAGACGACGACGGCGACGGCGTCGGTGTCCTCCGTGATGCCGATGGCCGCGCGGTGGCGCGTGCCGAGGTCTTTGGAGAGGAGCGGGTTGAGCGTCAGCGGCAGAAAGCAGGCGGCGGCCGCGACGCGGTGGCGGCGGACGACGACCGCGCCGTCGTGCAGCGGCGACGTCGGGTTGAAGATGGTGACGAGCAGATCGTAGGAAAGCTCGGCGTCCATCTTCACGCCGCCGTCGATGACGTTCTTCAGGTTCACCGAGCGCTCGACGACGATGAGCGCGCCCGTCTTGGTCGAGGCCAGAGTCGTCGCGGCCAGAACGATCTCGTCGTAGACGCCCTCGCCGAACTGCCCGCGGTGGCGGAGCATGAACGGGAGGCGGACGCGGTTGCCGAACGAGATGAGCGCCTGACGGATTTCGGTCTGGAAGAGGACGATGACGGCCACCCCGATGTAGAGCGGCGCGGGCCGGAGGATGAATTCGAGCGTCGCCAAGTCGAACTTGACGGCGAGCCAGTAGAGGAAGGCGAGCGCGGCGATGCCGGCGGCCATCGGCGCGGCGCGCGTCCCGCGGATGAGCTTGAGGATGGCGTAGACGATCAGGAAGACGACGACGAAGTCCACGACCGTGCGCGGCTCGCGTAGCCTGTCCAGATAGTGCGTGTACGCCTGAAGCAGCATCTGCGTATAGTCGTCGGCCGTCAGCTTTCGGCGCTCGGGCCGCCGCCTTGAGCTGATTGCCGCGTGCTGATTGCCGACAGCTTCCGTGAATCAGCCGAACTGTTTTGGGGGTTGGCCGGGAGAGTGGTCTGACAAAGGCTCGGGCGCGCCGGGCGACGGGTGGACTTTCGGCGTCCGACGCCCCGACGCGCGCCGGTCACGGCCGGCCCTCACAGTCCCCTCCGGCCTGTCGAGTCTGCACGCCTCCGCGCCGATTATGCTGCAAAAACGCGCCCGAATCAATCCGCGTTTTTGAGGAGGACGGCGTCGCTCGTGCGCTGCGTGCGGACGACGGCGAGCGCGCGGCCGTCGGGCGCGAAGTCGAAGGCGCTGATGTGGTGCGTCGTGAAGTCCGTGAGTCGTCGCGCCGGGCCGCCCGCGAGCGGTTGCAGCCAGAGGTTCGAGACGCCGCCGGCCGTGCCGATGAAGACCAGAGCGCGGCCGTCGGGCGTCCAGCGCGTGAGGCGGTTGGTGACCGACGGCGGCAACGCGAAGCTCTGCGCCGGCGCGCCGTCCGAGGCGGAGGCGACGCCGAGCCGCCACGCGCCCGCGCCGTCACGCGAGGCGTCCATGTAGGAGTAGACGAGGCGCGTGCCGTCGGGCGAGACGTCGGGGAAGGTCTGGTGCGGTCGCGTCAGCGGGCGCGCCTCGCCGCCCTCGACCGGGACGCTCCAGACCGACGAGCGGACGTCGCCGAAGCCCTTCTGGAAGAAGACCTCCCGGCCGTCGCGCGCGAAGCGCGGGCGGACTTCGCCGTCGCCGTCGGTGAGCCGCGTCATGCCCGAGCCGTCCGCGTCGGCGCGCCAGAGGTTCGGGCGGCCCGAGCGGTTCGAGACGATGACGTAGCGGCCGTCGGGCGCGGCGGCGAAGTCGCTGGCGCGCGCCTCCGAGGTCAACTGACGCGCGCGCCCGCGCGCGCCGTCGAGCGCCCACAACTCCTGCGCGCCGCTCGCCGACGAGAGGTAGGCGAGGCTTCCGTCCGCCGTCCAGCCGACGGCGGGAATCTCGCCGACCTCCGTGAACTCCTGCCTGAAGTCGCCCGCCTTATATTCCGTCGCCTTCCCCTGAGTCGTCGCCGGCGCAGTCCAGATGCCCGAAGTCGTGTCGGTCTGCACGGTGACGAGCGTGCGGCCGTCCCGCGCGAGCGAGACGCCGCCGTAGCTGTTGAGGTCGTTCGTCAGCGTGCGCTCGTCGCCCGCGGGCGAGACGAACCAGACCTGCGACGGCGCGCCCTGCCGCGCGCTGCCGGCGACGAGCAGCCCGCCGCCGCGCGCCCACGCGAGGCCGCGCACGACGTGCCAGCGCCGCTTCGTCAGAGGCCGCCCGCCGCGCCCGCGCGCGTCGTAGCCGACGACGCTCATGTGGAGCCCGTCGTCGCCGTTGTTGAGAACCGCGCAGGCGATGGTCTCTCCGTCGGGCGACCACGCGACGGTCGCGCCTTGAAAGGCGAACGGGTTCGGGTCTTTGCGCAGCGCGACGAACTTCTTATCCGAGCCGTCGGGGCCGGACGTCCAGAGGATCGAGCCGCCGGAGCTGCTGCTGCTGACGACGTAGGCGATGCGCCGCCCGTCGGGCGAGAAGGAGACGGCCGCGTTGGTGACGACCGGGAGGCGCTCGGTCGCGCCGCCGTGGACGGGAATCTTCGAGAGCACGGGGTCGGCGCGGCTGCGCTCGAACGTGGTCGCGTAGACGTGCAGCCCGTCGGGCGAAAAGGTCAGCCCCCAGTAGTCGGCCGGCTTCGGCTCGGCGACGCGCGCCGGCTCGCCCGCCGTGGCGTGCTTGACCCAGAGGCCCTGCCCGCCGTCCTCGGTCTGCGCGTAGACGACGAAGCGCCCGTCGGGCGAGACGGCCGCCGCGACGACCTGCCCGTTGCTCGTCAGCCGCCGCACCTCGAAACGCTCGAAGCGCGCCGCCTCGCGCCGCGCGCCCGAGTAACGCACCGCGACGGTGATGCCCGCGGCCGAGAGCAGCGCCGCGGCGACCGCCGCACAGGCGACGCGCGCCCTCGCCGCCTTCGTCCGCGTCGCCGCCTTCGTCCGCGTGCTCGTCGCCTCGGCACTCTCCGCCGACGCCGGGGTCAGGGCCGTCGTCGCGGCGCGCGGGGGCGGCGGCGGCGCGTGCGCGTCGTCGTCCTCCTCCTCGACGGTGATGTGCGTGACCGTGTGGCGTTCGACCGAGAAGGCCCCGGCCGCGGCGGGGCGGCTGACGTCGGCGACGAAGCTGTAGCCGCGCCCCGGCACGGTGACGATAAACCGCCCGTCGCCGCACTTCTCGCCGAGCGCCTTGCGCAGGGCCGAGACGTGAACCGTCAGGTTGTTCTCCTCGACGATCTGGTCGGGCCAGACCGCGCCGAGCAGCTCGTCCTTCGTCAAGACCTCGGCCCGCCTCTCGACGAGCGCGAGCAGAACCTCCAAAGCCTTCGGGTTGAGGGCGACGGGGCGTCCGCCGCGCAGGAGCAGGCGGCGGCGCGGGTCGAGCTGAAACTCGCCGAACAGGTAAGGCTTTTGCGCCGCAGGGTCTTTCGTCACGGCTTGCATGATGTTTAGGAATTTTTAGGCCCGGGATTAAGGACTTTTAGCCGGGCCCGGATTCAGTATCGCGCCGCGTCCCGACGGGGGACGCGAGTGGGTGCGCGCCGCAAGGTGTGAAAGGGGGGACTGGCGACTGCCGAGGCCGCCCATTTTAGCAGAAAGCCGTCCGGCGCGGCCAAAAGATTTGACAACCCGCATCCTCGCGGCCGTCATGCGCCGTCCGCCAAGCCCGCTCGCGGGCCGCCGCGGCCGAAGGCGCGGAAGGGATGATGAGCCTGTGACGAAGAGGAAGCTGACCATCACGGTCGAGACGCACAGTCTGACCGTCTTGCGGACGCGCCGCGCGGCGCGCGTCGTGTGGCCCGAGGCCACGGAAGGAGACGTGATGAAGAAAGAAGAGCTTATCAACCCGAAGGTCGTGAAGCCGACCCGGAAAAGGATGACCGCCCAAGAGGCGAAGGAGTTTGACGACGCGCAGGTCTCGGACTTCAGCCTCGACTCGCTGCCGCCGGCCGAGCGCAAGCGTGCGCGCGAGCTGTCGGCGGCCGGAAGCGCCCTCATCATCAAGGGCCTGCTCAACCGGCTCGACCCGAAAGCCTTCCCCGTCCCGCGCGACGCCGCGTCGCCGGAGGCGAAGGCCGCCGCGCTGGCCGGCGGGCTCAGCCCGCGCGCCTTCGCGCGTCTCGCCCCGCACGTCGAGCGGGCCGCCAAAGAGCCGGCGCGGATCACGCGCGCGCTCGGCCCGCTCGGCAAAGTCGACCTGCGCAAGGCCGACCTCACGCCCGACCTCGGCTCGCTCTCAAGCCTCATGCGGCGCGGGCCGCTACAGCGACTCGACGACGAGGAGGAGGACGCGCCGCGCCCGAAGTCGGCGAAGGGCGCGCGCTTTAACCGTATGCACTGGGTTCTGCGCGGGCTGCACTGCGTGGACGAGACCGACCCCGAGGGCGGTAACGACGACATGGTTCTCGGCGGTCTGCTCGTCGGCGCGAGCGGGCGCGTCAAGGTCATCCCCGGCATCGTCTGCGGCACGTTCAACGACGGCGACCGCCAGAACTTCGGCGAACTCTTCCTCGGGTCGGTCAACCTCCGCAGCACGCCCGGCTTCCCCAAATCCTTCTACGCCATCTTCAAGCTCGTCGAGTCGGACAGCGACGACCGCGAGGTGGCGCAACAGATGACGTCGACGATCTCTTTCATCGCCAACACGTTCATGAGCGTGCTGGTCTCGCCGGCCGCCGGTCAGGTGGCCGGCGCGATAGTGGACACGTTCGGCAGCATGATCGGCAACATCATCGACGAAGACGAGTTCCCGCCCTACGGCGCCCGCGTGACTCTCAACAGCGAGAACCAGTTCGGCGGTCACATCAGCCCCAACCTGCGGACGGGCGACATCCGCGGCCACGGCGGCCGATACCGCATCGGCTACCGCGTGATTCTCAACGCCTGACGCGGACGCCCCTCGTCTCTCGGCGAGTCCGCACTTTCAGGCTTCACACGAGACGGCGCGGGGGGG
>DASQDT010000221.1:0-20119 GCA_035634035.1 Pyrinomonadaceae bacterium
GTCTCGCGCGGCAATGTCGCGCGCGCCGACGTCGCGAGCGCCGCGCGCGCCGCAGCACGGGCAGACCGTCGCGCGGCGGCGCGCGTCTGATTGTCGTCTTGAGTTCTGTTCGCTCATCCCCGCGCGAAACGTAAGCCGCTCAGGGCGTCGGCGCGCTGACGGTCGTCTTCGGCGCGCCGTGCCTCTCCGCCGAGGCGTTAGACGCGTCGCCGCCCGCGCGGGATGCTTCGGCCCGCGCGCCCGCTTCGGCCGCCGCCTCGCGGTCGATGCGCCGCAGCTCGCTCCACGTGTGGTACATCCGGTAGGCGAAAGTCCAGTAAGACCCGACGGCCAGAATCCAGAGCACCGCCGGCATACGGTTGGCGAAGAGGCTCTGCGAGCCGGGCACGGTCGAGAGCGCGCCGATGATGAGCAGCACGACGCGCTCGGGCCGGCGCAGGAAGCCCACGTCGCACTTCGGAATCAGGCTCTCGGCGCGCGCGCTCGAATACGAGACCAAGACCGAGCCGACCATCGCCGCGCCCGCCAGAAAGACGTTGAGCGTCGAGTGGAATTCCGTCTCGCGCGCGTAGAAGACGATGAGGCCGACGAAGGCGGCCATGTCGGAGAGTCGGTCGAGCGAGGAGTCGAGGAAGCCGCCGAAGCGCGTGACGCGCCCCGTCCGGCGTGCCACCTGACCGTCGAGCATATCGAAGAGGTTGGCGACGATGAGGACGACGCCCGCGGAGCGGAAGCGGCCCAAGCCGAACAGCACCCCGGAGAGGACGTTGATGGAGACGCCGATGACGGTGAGCAGGTTGGGGTTGATCGAGCCGCGGGCGAGTCCCCTCACCATCGCGCCGATGATACGCTGCGCCCCGCGTCCGATGCTCGCCCCGAACAAGTCTTCGCCGGCCTTTCTTTCGCGCTGGATGACTTCAAGGTAGGCGGTCTCGCGTTACGTGTAACTGCTTTCGCGCCGCGCGTCTTCGCTCCGGTCATCATAGGAACGCCCGAAACGCGTTGTCAAGCCGCTCGTCCCGGCGGCCTCGGCCCGCCCGTCATTCAGAATTTCGGAAAGAAATCCGAGGCGCGTGACAACCGGCGCGGCGCGTCGTCGCATCGGAGTGCGCAAACACGAACGTTTCCGCGCGGGGCACCCCGCTTGCCTCTCGCGACTCGCGAACGAAACAGAGAGCGCCTCTCCCCGGCTCTTCCGAACGTCTCTCAGATGAGGAGGAAGCCCCGTGTCTCGACGCATCCGCTCGCTCGAAACCATGCGCACGCCCGAACCTTGCGCGGCCGACTGGGACGCGATGCGCGGCAACGACCGCGTACGCTTCTGCGAACACTGCGCCCACGCCGTCCACGACCTCTCGTCCATGACGCGCAAAGACGCCCTGCGGCTCGTCCGGCAATCTCAGGGGCGACTCTGCGTCCGCTACACGACGCTCCCCGGCGGCCGCGTCAAGACGCTCGACCCGCCCGGCCCGCTTCATCAAATAAGTCGCCGCGCCTCGCGCGTCGCGGCCGGCGCGTTCGGCGCGGCGCTCACGCTCTCGGCCGGCGCGGCCGCGGCCCGCACGCCCCAGACGCAAAACCCCTACAGGCCGTCGGTGCAGTCCTGCGCGAGCCCGCTCCTCCGGCAGGGCGAGAGCGCGAGCCCGGGCGCGATTCTGACCGGGACGATTCTCGACCCGGCCGGCGCGGTCATCCCCGGCGTCACGGTCATCGTCGCCGACGAGGCGACGGGCGAGAAGCGCAGCGCCGTGACCGACGACGAGGGCCGCTACAAGTTCACGGGGCTCGGCGCGGGCAGCTACACGTTGTCCGCCGCCCACCCCGGATTCAAGCACGCGACGCAGTCGAACGTCCCGCTGCACGCGGGCGGCGAGCAGCGGCTCGACCTCACGCTCGAAGCCGAATTCATGGTCACCGAGACGATGGGCGTCATGGCCGTCATCGAGGCGGAAGAGCCGATTGTGAAGGCGGCCAACGAGGGCGACCTCAAAGAGGTCAAGCGCCTGCTCGCCGCGGGCGCGGACGCGCGCGTCAGGGACCAACAGACGCGGACGACGGCGCTCGACGAGGCCGTCGCACGCGGCGACCTGCGCATGGCGCGCCTGCTCCTCGACGCCGGCGCGGACGCGCGCGCGCGCAGCCGAGACGGGCTGACGCCCCTGATGCACCTCGACGCCGACGCCCCCGCAGAGCTCGTGCGAACGCTCGTCGCGGCGGGCGCGGACGTGCGGGCGCACAGCGACTTGGGCAACACGCCGCTCGGCTACGCGGCCATCGCCGCCGAGCCGGAAGTCCTGCGCGCGCTCGTCGCGGCGGGCGCGGAGCTCGATGCGATTAACGAGGACGGGAAGACGGCGCTGATGCTCGCCGCCGAGAACGGCCGCGCCGACAACGTCCGCGCGCTCGTCGAGGCCGGCGCGGACGTCTTCGTCAAGGACGAGGAGGAGAAGACGGCGCTCGCCTACGCGGTCGAGAACGGCCACGAAGAGGTCGCCGAACTCCTCCGCGCGCGCGGCGCGGTGGAATGAAGGGGCGAAGGCCGCGAGGCGAAGGATAAAGGGGAGGCGGCTGAAGTCGAACGGCCCAAGCCGCGCGCGAGGCTTTCACCCTCCCGCACTCATCCGTCCGCCTTCGCTTGGTCGTGGAGGGTCGTCAGTTTTTTGATCTCGAAGGTGCGCGCGCCGGCCGGGGTGTTCACCTTGACCTCGTCGCCCTCCTCGCGCCCCATCAGGCTCCGGCCCACGGGCGAGGTCGTCGAAATCAACCCGCCCGCCGGGTCGCTCTCCTCGGGCGTGACGAGGCGGTAGGTGACCTCCTCGTCGCGCTCCGAGTCGTAGAGGACGATGGTCGAGCCGTAGGCGGCGCGGTCGTGCGGAACCTTCGACGGGTCGATGCTGGCGATCTCGCTCAGGCGCTGCCGCAGTTGGCCGATTCTCGCCTTGACGAACGACTGCCGTTCGAGCGCGGCCTTGTACTCGGAGTTCTCGCGCAAATCGCCGTACTCGCGCGCCCTCTGGATCTCGCGCGGCAGGTGCACGCGCAGCTCCGTCTCCAGCGTCTCCAACTCGGCGTTCAGTTTCTGCTTGATGCTCTCGGTCACCTTCGTTTAACTCTCCGTTCAGTTAGCGTGCGCCGTCCGGCGAAATGCAACGAAAATGCAATGGTGTAAAACGGCAGTCTAGAATATACTCTCGTTTGGCGTCTCCGGCGAAGGTGTCGTTAAGCTTCGACCCGAAAAAGTCATTCTCTCTGCCAGCTTAAAGACTAGCCCGTGAGCCGCCCGCGAACGTACTCTCCCTGAGAACTCCCCCTAACGAGTCGCGTGTCTTTGCTTTAAAGAGCAAACCTCGCAAGCAACTTCTATTTTTGATAGGAGGGCCGCAGACTCCCCGACGCCGCTCCCGCCAGCCGCGTCGGCCGCAAAGCGGCGCACACGCCATGCTCAAGCAGAGTGAAGAGAAGAGGCGTCTCGTCCTCTTCGTCGACGACGACCCGTCGCTCCTACGCCTCGGCCGCATGACTCTGGAGCGCGCCGGCTACCGCTTCCTCGGAGCGCTCGACGGCCGCGAGGGCCTCAACCTCGCGCGCGCCTCGCGCCCCGACATCATCCTGCTCGACTACATGATGCCGGACTTGAGCGGTAAAGAGGTCTTTCAGGAGCTCATCCGCTCGACGGACGCGCGCCTGCGCCACACGCCCGTCATCATGCTCACGGCGCGCACGAACAACGACGCCGAGCAGCGCGAGCTGATGGAGATGGGCCTCGCGGCCTACTTGCACAAGCCCTTCGGCTACCGCGAGCTGCTCAACATCATCGACAACGTGCTCGTCCTGAGCCAGATACGCGAGCGCAACCGGCTGCTTGAGATGGAGGCCCGCCGCGCCTTCATCGCCACGGTCAAGACGCTCGTCGGCCTCCTCTTCGCCAAAGACAGCTACACCGGCCAGCACTCGCAGGCCGTCGCCCGCCTCGCCGAGGGCCTCGCGCTCCAATGCGGACTCAGCGAGGAGGAGGCGATGTACGTCAAGCTGGGCGCGCTCCTCCACGACATCGGCAAAATCGTCATCCCCGAGAGCGTGCTCTGCAAGCCCGAGGGCCTGACGGCCGAGGAGACGGCCGTCATCCGGCGCCACGTCAACCACGGCGAGCAGGCTCTCGCGGGCGTGCCGCACATGGAGCGCGTGCGCGCGATGGTCATGCACCACCACGAGTGGTGGAACGGCGCGGGCTACCCGGCCGGCCTCGCGGGCGAGGACATCCCGTTGGGCGCGCGCATCATCTCGGTCGTCGACGCCTTCGACGCGATGACGAGCGACCGGCCGTACCGGGCGCGTCTGCCGAGGGCCGTCGCCGTCGAGCGCCTGCGTCAGGGCGCGGGCACGCAGTTCGACCCGATCGTCGTCGGCCGCCTCTTCGAGTACCTCGGCAAGCACCCCGAGGCCGAGCCGCAGACCGAGCTCGACCTCGAATTCCTCGAAGAGTTCTGCATGGTCGTCTGAGGACTCAAGGGAGTCAGGAGTCGGAAGTCAGAATAAAAGAGCCCGCGGTTGTCAGGCAGCCGGCCACGACCGCGGGCTCTTATTCTGTCTCCCGACTTCTGACTCCTGACTCCCTTGCCTCAGCACGCGTCGTAGCGGTGATACTTGTCCTCGTCGGGCGCGCCGAAGGAGACGCCCACGTCGCGCGCGGTGCGGACGAGCTGGCTGTCGGTGGGGACGGTCTTGACGTTGGCGACGGCCTCCGAGAGCGGGACGGTGACGATGTTCGCCGCCTGAAGCGCGACCATCACGCCGCGCTTGCCGTTATAGAGCGCGCGGACGGCGGCCGAGCCGAAGTTGGTCGCCAGCATCCGGTCGAACGCGTTCGGGCTCCCGCCCCTCTGCAAGTGCCCGAGCACGACGCAGCGCGCCTCCTTGCCGGTCGCCTCGCCGATTTCGCGCGCGCACAAGGGGCCGATGCCGCCCAGCCGCGGCGCGCTCGTGCGGTCGCCCATGTCCTGATAAATCTCGCGCCCCTCGACCTCGCGCGCGCCCTCGGCGACGACGATGATGCTGAACTGCGAGTCGCAACGCTCGCGCTCGTAGACCTTCTCGATGACCTTCCCCATCATGAACGGGATTTCGGGCATGAGAATCACGTCCGCGCCACCCGAGACGCCCGAGTGCAGGGCTATCCAGCCCGTGTGGCGGCCCATCACTTCGAGAATCATCACGCGGTCGTGCGACTCGGCGGTGGTGTGCAGGCGGTCGAGCGCCTCCGTCGCGATGTCGAGCGCGGTGCAGAAGCCGAAGGTCAGCTCGGTCGAGGCCAAGTCGTTGTCAATCGTTTTGGGGACGCCGACGACGGGGAAGCCGCGTTGGTTGAACTCCTCGGCGATGCCGAGCGTGCCCTCGCCGCCGACGACGATGAGGCCGTCCACGTTCAGCCGTTCGAGGTTCGAGAGCGCCTCGCGGTAGACCGCGTCGGGGCGGACGCTCTCGCCGCCCTCGCCGCGCTCGACGAAGCGCCCGCGGTTGCGCGTCCCCAAAATCGTCCCGCCGCGCGGCAGGAGTCCGCGCACGTCGGCGGGCCTGAGCTCGCGCACCAGCCCCTCGCCGAGCAAGCCCTCGAAGCTGTCCTCGACGCCCACGACGCGCCAGCCGTACTCGCCGACGGCCGTCTTGACGGCCGCGCGAATCACCGCGTTCAGACCCGGAGCGTCGCCCCCGCCGGTCACGATCCCGATTGTTTTTATCATCCCTTGCTCTTGACGCTCGGCGGGTCGTACTGCTCGCCGTAGTCGGGGTATTCGCGCGTGACGACCGCGCCCGGCCGCGTGTCCTCGGCGAGGAGCGAGAGCGCGTCGCGCAAGACCTGTTTCTGCAATTCGCGCATCCCGGGGCGGCCCAAGCTGTTGCCTATCTTGAAGCCTTTGGGGTAGAGCGCGCGCGGCGGGCGCATCTGCGCCGAGACCTCGGGGCTGACGGTGATGAGCACCGTCGGGATGCCGCGCATCTCTATCTCACGCTGTACCGCGACGACCGTGCGGTGGCAGACGTTCGGTCAACCGCCCGTCAGGATGACGGCGTCGGCGCGCGAGCCCTTGTCTATCTCGTTGGCGATCTGCGGCGCCGTCCCCTCGTACATCGCCTTGAGCTGCATCGTGTAGCCCATGTAGCCGACGTGCTTCGACGCGACGGCGCGCACGAACCCCTCGTCTTTCAGCTCGCGCAGGATGTCGAGCGGGAAGACGACGTTGATGTCCTCGTCCGCGTCGCGGTGGTCGTAGTGATGGTGCGTGACCATCAGTTGCGACGTGTCGGCGTCGGCCGGGATGACGCGGAAGGAGAGGTCGCCCAACTCGTCCGCGATGTTGAAAGGCTCTTGTTCGCGCAGGTGGACGCCGCCGGCCGAGACGATGGCGACGGTCGCGCGCGACACCTCGCCGTCGAACGGCGTGAAGGGCACGCATTTCCTTGAGAGGGACATAAGAAAAGCTTTCAGCGGTCGGCTTTCAGCGATTAGCCCGCGGCCCCCGCCGCGGGCGAGACGGCCGGCGGTCGCCGTTGCGCCCCGCCGGTAATCTTAAAGCCGAAAGCCGACCGCCGATTGCCGACCGCTTCCTTTCAGAGCTTCCTGAGCACGTCCAACAGGTCTTCGTTGTCGGGCTGGTCGCCGATGTCGTGGATGTCGACGTAGGCGAGCTTGCCGTCCTTGTCGACGATGAAGAGCGCGCGCTCGCTGATTCCGTCCGACTCGCGCCACGCGCCGTAAGCTTTGGCGACCTCGCCCTTCGGGTGGAAGTCGCTGAGAAGGTCGTAAGAGAGTCCGCCTAAGGACTTGGCCCAAGCGGCGTTGCACGGGACGCTGTCGACGCTTATGCCCAACACGTGAGCATCGTAGCCCTTAAAGCGTTCGAGGTCGGCCTCGTACGCGGGCATCTGCGCCGTTCAGACGGGCGTCCACGCGAGCGGGTAAAAAGCGATGACGACGTTCTGCTTGCCGCGGAAGTCCGAGAGGCGCACCTTCTTGTCCTTCTCAAGGTGGCTCTTCAACTCGAAGTCCGGGGCCGTGTCTCCAACTTCAGGCATAACGGAGATGTCCCTCCTTAGTCACGAATAGGTAAAACTGCGGGGGAATCGGCGGTGCGTTTAGGCTACAACCAACGGCCCGCGATTACAAGACGGCGCGGGCCGCGTCACTTGAAACCCTTGACGACCGAAATCACGCGCGCGACGACGCCCTTCTTGGCAGAGTTTTTCTTGCCCGCGCCCTTCTTCGCGCCCGACTTCTTCGCGCCGCCCTTCGTCGCACCCTTCTTCGCGGACTTCGCGCCCGACTTCTTTGCGGACTTGGCGGCCGATTTCTTGGAAGCCTTCGCGGCGGACTTCTTAGAAGCCTTCGCCGCCGACTTCGATGCCGACTTCGCGGCCGACTTGGTCGCGGCCTTCGTCGCAGACTTCGCCCCGCCCTTCGCGGCCTTCTTCGCGGCCGCGCCCGTGGGCTCCTGCTCGCGGCCGGGGTAGATGCCGCGCGAGAGGCCGGCCGGGATTGTGCGCCCGCCCTCGGCGGCCGGGGGCGGCGGCGCGCCCGCGCGCTTCGCGGCCGACTTCTTCGCCGCGCCCGCCATCGGCGGCGCGGCCCCCGCGGGCACGGGCGAGGCCGGCGCCGCGTCGCCCGAGCTCAAGACCTGTTTCGCCCTCGCGTAGTAACGCTGGCGCTCCGGCCAGCCGTGCGGCGGGAAGCGGCCGTTGATGATCTTCGAGATTTTGTCGAAGCGCCCCTCGTCCGCGAGCGGGTTGCAGCCGTTCGACTTCCAGAACGCGCCGGCGATGCGGAAGGCGATTGCGGGGTCGGCCGCGAGGTCGGGGTTCTGCTCGATGTCGACGCCGATGGCCTGACCGTGCGTCCGGTAGTTGTTGCGGCCCGTGATCTGGATGACGCCGCGCCCGCGGTAGCGCCACCCGTCGCCGCCCGACTCGGGGCCGTTGCCCATGCGGTCGGCGTAGACGCGGTTGGCAATCTTCTCGGGCTGACGCCCGTACTCGTTAGCCAGCGCGGCCGTCTTGAAGTACTTGGGGAAGACTTGGAGGAGACGCTGCGCGGAATAGTTGAGATTCTCGACCATGAGGCGCAGCTCGCCCGACTCGACCGCGAGCGTGGCGAGGAAGGCGGCCTCGCGCAGGCGGTTGGTGATGCCGAACTCGTTCATCGCCTGCTGGAGCGGGCCGAGCAGCTCGGCGCGGCGCGGGGCGGGGAGGTTGGGCATGAGTTGCCGCAGTTCGTCGTCTGTGACCATCTCGGTTTTCTCCTGACTGAGGTTTGGCCCGCGTGGGAGGCGCGATTGTAGCAGAGAGCCGCGCGCGCCGCGCGCCAATCTTCGCGACGCCGCGCGACAATCTACGCGACGCCGCGCGCCGGACTTGCGGCGACGACTCACGCGGCCGCGTTTGTGCGCGCGCGCGCGCGTCCGCTAAAATCCCGCGAAGCTCAAAGACGAAAAACTTACGGGGCGCGGCGCGGGAGGCACGGGGGCATTGGTGTCCGGTGACAAGGGAGTGTTGGCGATACTCGTCGGCGGCGGGCCCGCGCCCGGCATCAACGCCGTCATCTCGGCCGCCACCATCGAGGCCGTCAACGTCGGCTTCCGCGTCGTCGGCGTGCAGGACGGCTTCAAGCACCTGATGCGCGAAGACCCGTCGCGCGCGCGCGAGCTGAGAATCGAGGACGTGTCGCGCATACACCTCGACGGCGGGAGCGTCCTCGGCACGGCGCGCGACAACCCGACCAAGTCAGAGCGGGCGACGCGCTCGGTCGTCGAGACGCTGCGCTCTCTGGGCGTCACGCACCTCGTCACCATCGGCGGCGACGACACGGCGCTCTCCTCCTCTTTCGTCGCCGAGCGCAGCGGCCACCAGATCAGAGTCGTCCACGTCCCCAAGACCATCGACAACGACCTCCCGCTGCCCGCGCACATCCCGACCTTCGGCTACCAGACGGCGCGCCACGTCGGCGTCGAGCTCGTGCGCAACCTGATGGAGGACGCGCGCTCGACCAAGCGCTGGTTCGTCGTCGTCGCGATGGGGCGCAAGGCCGGGCACCTCGCGCTCGGCATCGGCAAGGCCGCCGGGGCGACGCTCACCGTCATCGGCGAGGAGTTCGTCGGCCGCGAGACCGTGGCCTTCTCCGACATCTGCGACATCGTCGAGGGCGCCATCATCAAGCGGCGCGCGACGGGCCGCCGCTTCGGCGTCGCAGTCCTCGCCGAAGGCTTGATCGAAAAACTCGACGAGGGCGAGCTGGCCGAGCTGCAGGACGTGGAGCGCGACGAGCACGGCCACATAAGATTCGCCGAAGTCGACCTCGCGCGGAAGGTGAAGGCCGAGGTGCAGGGCCGGCTCGCGGCGCGGAGCTTGCGCGTCACGCTCATCAACAAGAACATCGGCTACGAGCTGCGCTGCGCCGACCCGACCCCTTACGACGCCTCATACTGCCGCGACCTCGGCTACTCCGCGGTTCGCTTCCTCGTCGACGGCGGCAGCGAGGCGATGGTGAGCATTCAGGGCGGGCGCATGGTCGCTATACCTTTCGCCGACATACGCGAGCCGGGGACGGGGCGGACGCGCGTCCGCATGGTCAACGTCGCGAGCGAGGGCTACCGCGTCGCGCGCGAGTACATGATCCGGCTTGAGCCCGAAGACTTCAGAGACGCGGCGTGGGTCGAAAAACTCGCGCGCGCCGGCCAGATGACGGCCGACGAGTTCCGCGAACGCTTCGGCTACATGGAGACGACAGGCGCGACGGACGGACACGGCGGGTTATGATTAAGCGCATCGGCATCATCGTCGGCGGCGGGCCCGCGCCGGGGACGAACGGCGTGATCTCGGCCGTCGCCATCGAGGCCATCAAGCAGGGCTGCGTCGCGGTCGGCTTCCACGACGGCTTCGAGTGGCTGGCCGAGCGCTACACCGACGAGCAGCACGAGATGACTTTGGACGAGGTCTCGCGCATACACCTCGCGGGCGGCGTGCACTTGGGAACGTCGCGGGCCGACATCACGCGCGACCGGCAGACGCTTGAGAACGCCGTCGCCGCGCTGACGAAGCTCGGCATCGAGGGGCTGGTCACGGTCGGCGGCGACGACGTCGTCAAAAGCTCCGCGGCCGTCGAGCGCGAGACGCGGGGCGCGATTCGCGTCGTCCAAGTCCCGAAGAGCATCGACAACGACCTGTGGCTCCCGCTCCCCGTCGCCACGCTCGGCCACGAGACGGCGCGGCACTTCGGCGTCGAGCTCGTCAAGCGCCTGATGGAGGACGCGAAGACGACGGGGCGCTGGTATCTGGGCGTGACGATGGGGCGGCCGACCGGCCACCTGACGCTCGGCATCGGCAAGGCGGCGAGCGCCACCTGCACCGTCATCCCCGAGGAGTTCCCGCCCGGCCCCGTCTCGCTCGACGACGTGGCCGACATCGTCGAGGGCACGATCATCAAGCGCCGCGCGATGGGGCGGCAGCACGGCGTCGTCCTTCTGGCCGAGGCTCTGGTCGAGCGCTTCGACCCGCGCGAGGTGGCCGAGCTGCGCGACGTTGACCGCGACGCGCAGGGCAACATCCGCGTCGCCGAAATCGACCTCGGCCGCAAGGTGAAAAGCGAGGTGCAGGCGCGTCTCGAACGCCGCGGAGTGAAGGTGACGATCGTCGACAAGACTATCGGGTACGAGCTGCGGTGCGCGCCGCCGATTCCTTACGACGCCGAGTACGCGCGCGATCTGGGGTACGCCGCGTGCAAGCACCTGTTCGCGGGCGGCGCGGGCGCGATGATGACGATCGAGGGCGGCGAGGCGCGCGCCGTCCCGTTCGACGAAATCATCGACCCGCAGACGGGGCGCGGCCGCCTGCGCTACGTGGACGTGGAGACGGAGAGCTACCGCGTGGCGCGAGACTACATGGTGCGCGTGCGCGCCAAAGACTTCGCGGACGACGGCTGGACGGCGAAGCTGGCGGAGGCCGGCGGCCTCGCGCGCGAGGAGTTCGTCGCGCGCTTCGGCAAGTTCGCCAAAGACGAGTAGCGCGAGGGAGGCTCAGAACCCGCTCAGGATGAACCCGGCTCAAGTGACAATCTCGCGGCGCGGCGCGGAGCGAGCGCGCGCGGGCCACCTGTGGATTTACCGCACCGACGTGCGCGACGCGGGAAGCGCCGGGCCGGGCGCGGTCGTCTCGGTCGTGGACGAGCGCGGGCGCGCGTACGGCGCGGCGCTCTACTCAGCGCGCTCCGAAATCGCCTTGCGCCTGCTCGCCTCGTCGGGCGAGGCGGTCGACCGCGAGTGGTGGCGCGGGCGCATCCGCGAGGCGGCGCGGCGTCGCGCGGGGATTGAGAAAGGGGCGGACGCCTACCGCTTGGTCTACTCGGAGGGCGACCTGCTGCCGTCGCTGATTGTTGACAAGTACGCCGACGTGCTCGTCTTGCAGACTCTGTCGCAGGGGACGGAGGCGCTGAAGGAGACGCTCGTCGAGTTGCTCGTCGAGGAGTTCGCGCCGCGCGCGGTCGTCGAGCGCAACGACGTGCGCGTGCGCGCGCTCGAAGGGTTGGAGCAGAGGGCGGGCGTCGTCTACGGCGAAGACCCCGGCGAGTTCGAGATAACGCAGAACGGCGTGCGCCTCGCGGTCGCCCCGCTCGGCGGGCAGAAGACCGGCGCGTTTCTTGACCAGCGCGAGAACCACGCGGCGGCGAGCACTTACGCGCGCGGGCGCGCGCTCGACTGCTTCACCTTCAACGGCGGCTTCGCCTTGAGCATCGCGCCGGCCTGCGAGAGCGTCGTCGCGATTGACATCTCGGCCGAGGCGGTCGCGGCGGCGCGAAGGAACGCGGAGCTGAACGGCGCGTCTCATGTGGAGGTGCGCGAGGCCAACGTCTTCGACGCCCTGCGCGAGCTGGAGGCGGCGGGCGAGAGGTTTCAGACCGTCGTCCTCGACCCGCCGGCCTTCGCCAAAAACCGCGCGAGCGTCGAGGCCGCCGCGCGCGGCTACAAGGAGATAAACCTGCGCGCCATGAAGCTGCTCGACGCGGGCGGCTTCCTCGTCACCTGCACCTGCTCCTACCACATGAGCGAGATGATGTTTCTCGAAGTCCTCGCCTCGGCCGCCTCCGACGCGCGGCGGCGACTCCAGATAGTCGAGCGCCGCATACAGTCGCGCGACCACCCCGTCCTGCTCGGCGTCCCCGAAACGCTCTACCTCAAGTGCGTCATCGCGCGCGCGATTTAACCGCGCGCCGGCTCAGCGCGCGGACGAAAGCTCTTTGACGAGGCGGTAGAGAAATTCCTGCGCGTCGTAGAGTTCTTTGACGCCGAGTCGCTCGTCGCGTCCGTGCGTGCGGTTGTCGTTGATGTCGGTGAAGATGCCGGAGACGCCGTAGACGGGGATGCCGGCCTGACGGAAGTAGAGGCTGTCGGTCGCGCCCGCGCCCATGATGGGGATGACGGGCGTGCCCGGCCACATCTCCTCGGTCAGGCGCTCGACGGGCTGCATGATCTCGGGCCGCAAAGGCGACGGCGGGCTCGGCTTCGCCAGATCGACCGGCGTGACCGTGACCCCGGCGTCCGCGATGACGCGGACGAGCGTCTGCTGCACGTCCTCGGCGCGCTCCTGCGGGAGGACGCGGCAGTTGACCGTGGCGCGCGCCGTCTGCGGGAGGGCGTTCTCGGCGTGGCCGCCCGCGAGCATCGTCGGCACGCAGGTCGTCCGCATGAGCGCGTTGTAGTAGGCCGACTCGGAGAGGCGTCGGATGGCGTCGGGGGCGTTGCGCTCCTGCGCGACGGCGAGCATATCGGCGGCGGTCTGCCCGGCCTCGATCTTCGACATTCGCTCGAAGTAGCCGCGCGTGACTTCGTTGAGGTGGACGGGGAAGTCGAACTTCGAGAGACGTTCGAGGGCGGAGGCGAGCCGGTAGATGGCGTTGTCGCGGACGGGGAGCGAGCTGTGGCCGCCCTTGTTCCGGACTTCGAGCGTGAAGCTCTGGTAGACCTTCTCGCTCGCCTGAAGGCCGTTGAACAAGCGGCGGCCGTCTTTGAGCCGGCCGCCGCCGCCCTCGTTGATGCCGAACTCGGCGTCGACCAGCGCGCGGTGGTTCTTCAGAAGGAAGTCGACGCCGTTGAAGTCGCCGCCCTCCTCGTCGGCCGTCAAGGCGACGACGAGGTCGCGCTCGGGGCGGAAGTTCTCCCGCTTGTAGCGGACGAGGTTGGCGACGAAGATGGCGGCCATCGCCTTGTCGTCAATCGTCCCGCGCCCGTAGAAGTAGCCGTCGCGCTCGGTGAGCTTGAACGGGTCGAGCCCGTCAGACCAGTCCTCCTTGCGCGCCTCGACCACGTCGATGTGCGCGAGCATGAGCAGGGGCTTGCGCGCGCCCGTGCCGCGCAGGCGCGCGACGAGGTTGCCTTTGCGCGCGTTCCCCTCGGGGACGACGACGCGCACGTCCTCGGCCGGGAAGCCGGCGGCGCGCAGGCGCGCGGCCATCGCCTCGGCCGCGCGCGTGTTGTCGCCGGCCGGCGTGTCCGTCGTGTTGATTTCGATGAGCTCTTTGTAGATGTCGCGCAGAAGTTGGTTGTGCGACGACAACTGCGCCGTCTGCGAGCGCGACGGGGCGGGCGCGAGCGAGGCGGCGACGGCGAGCGCGGCGACGACGAGGAGCGTCGTGCGGCGTCGGAGCGAGGGGAGAGTTTGGCGTCGAGGCGTGTGACTGTTTTTCATCGTCGGTGTTGTCGCTGCTCAGGCCGTCTCTTTGTTCTGCGCGGGCGGCGGCCAAGCGCCCAGCGCCTGCCGGATGGCGACGATTTTGCCGAGGTGGTAAGAGCTGTGGACGGCGAGGCTGTGGAGCACGTCCTCCATCGTGTTGTCGGCCGAGGTCTTCGTCGCGAGCTTTTCGGGGGAGGCGGCCCACTCTAGCGCGCGGTCGAGGCCCGACAGGAACTCCGAGACGAGCGCGCGCCACTCGTCCTCGCTCGCGGGCGGCGCGGGCGGGTAGACCTCGCCGCGCTGCCAGCCCTCGTAACGCCCCTTGTCGCGCAGGACGACTATCTTCTGCCACTCGTTCGCGTGCCAGAGCTCCTCGTAGACCGTGTGCGAGTCGGGCGACGGCCGGCGCGTCGCCTCGTCGAGCGTGAGGCCCGCGAGAATCTCCGCGCGCGGCGCGAACTCGCCGTCGACGAAAAGGTGTCGCCACTTATCGCCCACTCCGGAAACCTCGCCGCGTCGGTCTTTGGAACAAGCGCGGCCCCGTCAAGTGCCGTTGAAGCCGACGCGCATCCGGCGCAGGTTCGCGCCCGGGTACTTGCCCGTCGCGCGGACGCGCTCCAAAGTGCGCTCGGCCTCGGCCCGCGTGCGCCCCGCGTAGACGGCCATGAAGCGCTGGCCCGGCGCGGTGTTCGTGTAGAAGAGCGTGCCCGGCTCCTGACAGCGCGACGCGAAGACCTTGTTGCGAGGGAACAGGCGCTGCGCTTCGAGACGGTCGTCCTCCGAGACGTGACGCTCGCACTCGTCCCAGTCCTCTTTGACGCGCATACTTTTGAGGACGACGGCGTAGAACTGCTCCGACTCCCAGATGACGGCCGTCTCCGGCAGGCGGAAAGGCATATCGTACGGCTGGAACGGCACGCCCGCCCCGCACCTCACCGTCGGGTCGCCGCACACCCTGTAGTTGCCGCCCCGACGCCTCTGCGCTTCGACGTGCTGCGCGAACGCGGCGGCGACGAGCAAGCACGCGACGAGGCAGGGCAGTGACGTTCGTCTCTTCAACACGAATTCTCCTGTGAAAGGCCCCGACGGACGTGTCTGAAAACGCTCGGCTCACTCGCCCGCGCCGCCGCGGCGGACGTTCTCGGCGAGCGTGCGGGCCTCGGGGAAGACTTCGAGGGCGCGCTGGGCCTGCGGGTCTGTGTCGAGCGTGACGCGCGCGCCGGCTTCGAGGCCGAAGGCCGCCGTGATGATGTCTTCGCGCAGGCGCGTGCGCGCGAACTCCAAGTCGGCGTCGAGCGCGGCGGCCGAGAGGCCCGGCTCCGCGCCGCGGCGGACGAAGTCGCGGAACGCCTCGACGACGCGGTCGGTGATTGCGAAGTCGGTCGCGCGCGGCGCGCGCCCGAACTGCGGCGAGTCGGGCACGCGGTAGCTTTCGAGCCCCGCGACGCGGCCGGCCGCAAGCTCGCGCGTGAAGTGAAACGACGCGTCGTAGATGCGGACGCGCGCGGGCGTCGTCAAGTCGGGCGGGCGGACGACGTGGTCGGGCGTGATGCCGCCGCCGCTGTAGAAGACGCGTCCGGCGGCCGTCTTGATGGGCGGCCCCGAAGGCGTCGCGTGCGGGACGGGCTCGGGCGTCGGCGCTTCCGAGGGCGCGCCGGTCTGCGAAGGCTGCGACGACGAGGCGGGCGCGGCCGTGCCCGACGGCGCGGCCGTCGCCTCGTCGGCCTCGCGGTGCGCGTAGTAGTCGTAGTAAGTGCCGCCCGTGTACTCGCGCTGGATGAGCCGGCCGTAGGGCGTGTAATACTTCGCGGTCGTCAGGGTGAGTCCCGCGCCGAAGGGCAGCGGGAAGACCTTCTGGACGAGCCCCTTGCCGAACGACGTCTCGCCGACGACGAGGCCGCGCCCGTGATCCTGAATCGCGCCCGCGACGATCTCGGAGGCCGAAGCGGAGTTGCGGTTGATGAGGACGACGAGCGGGAGGTCGACCGGGTCTGTGCTCGTGTTCTTGAGGACGCGCGTGCGCCCGTCGGCGCGCCCGCGCACGCTCACGATCGTCTCGCCGCGGCGGACGAAGAGGCTCGCGACGTTGATGGCTTGGTCGAGCAGCCCGCCGCCGTTGTTGCGGAGGTCGAGGACGAGCTGGCGCATCCCCTCGGCGCGCAGGCGCGTGATGGCCTCGCGCATCTCCTCGCTCGTCGTCTGCGTGAAGCCGCCCGTGAGCGCGACGTAGCCGACGCCGGGTCGGATGATGAAGGCGTTGCGGATGGAGGGCTGCGGGACGGAGTCGCGGACGATCTTGATGTAGAGCGGGGCCTCGGAGCCGGCGCGCTCGATTTTAAGCTGCACGGGCTTGCCGCGCTCGCCGCGGACGGCTTTGGAGACCTGCGCCGTCGTCCAGTCGCGCGCGTCCTTGCCGTCGACTTCGACGATGCGGTCGCCGAACCGGAGTCCGGCGCGCGCGGCCGGCGTGCCCTCGACGGGCGACTGGACGTAGACGGCGTCGCGGTGTCGCTGGATGGAGACGCCGATGCCCGTGAAGCGCGACTCTTGGTCTTGGAGGAGCTTGGCGTAGTCGGCGGCGGTGAAGAAGTTCGAGTGCGGGTCGAGCGACCAGAGCATTCCTTGAATGGCGGCCTCGCTGGCGCGCTCGAACTCGACCTCGCCGGCGTAGTTGGCCTCGACGATGTCGAGCGCCTCGCGGTAGCCCTCTTCGACCTCGCGGGCCGGGCCCGTCGCGCGCGGCGCGCCGAGCGGGCGCAGGCCCCGCGTGTGCGCGATGCCGCCGACGAGTGCGGCCGCGGCGACGACCGTGATGGCGACGACGCGCCAGAAAGCCTTACTGCTCATCGCAACGCTCCGGGAACCTGAATGACCGTCTCCGCACGGCGAAAAAGATTCTAACACACGCCCCGGCCGCTCGCCGAAAACGCGTGCCGTAAGGTATAAAAGCAGTGACGAGTGACGAGTGACGAGCAAGCGGCTTTCGGCCTCTCGCTCGTCACTCGTCACTCGTCACTCGTCACTTCGTTCGAGGTTCGTTGATGCCAGCAGTTTCCCTGTCCGTCGTCATCCCCGCTTACAACGAGGCGCCGCGCTTGGGCCGCACGCTCGACGCGGTCTTCGACTACTTGGACGAGCAAGCCTTCGACAGCGAGCTGATCGTCGTCGACGACGGCTCGCGCGACGAGACGGTGGCCGTCGCCGAGGCCCGCTTCGCGCGGAGAGGCGGGCGCACCGAGGCGCGCGTCATCCCGGTCACGCCGAACCGCGGGAAGGGCCACGCGGTGCGGACGGGTTTGCTCGCGGCGCGCGGACGCGTGGCCCTGTTTTCCGACGCCGACCTCTCGACGCCCATCGCCGAGACGCCGAAGCTGACCGGCCCGATTCGCTCGGGCGGCTACGACATCGTCTTCGGCTCGCGCGCGCTCGACCGCTCGCTCATCGGCGTGCACCAGCCGTGGCACCGCGAGCAGAGCGGGCGCGTCTTCAACCTCATCATGCGCCTCGCCACGGGCCTCCCGTTCTGGGACACGCAGTGCGGCTTCAAGGCGTTCCGCATGGACGTGTGCCGCCCCGTCGTCGAGGCGGCGGCCATCGACCGCTTCGGCTTCGACGTGGAGCTGCTCTACGTCGCGCACAAGGCGGGGCTGCGACTCCTTGAGCGCGCCGTGCGTTGGGACGACGTGGCCGGCAGCAAGGTCACCTTCAAGACGGGCCTCGACGGCTTCCGCGAGCTGCGCGAGGTGCGGCGCAACGAGCGGCGCGGGCTCTACGCCGAAGCCTACGAGCGCGCGAGAGAACTGTCCGAGAGCGCGCGCGACGCCGGCCCGCTGTTACTTCCCGACGAGGCCCCGCCCGAGTCCGACGTCTCCTCCGAACTCGCCGAGCAGAGGCTCTAAAAACTCCCGCTCCAACTCACGCCCGGCCGCGAGCGCGCCCGAGTGGCCCGCCCCGCGCCCGCGTAAATGGCACTTGTGCGGCGGCCCGGCGGGCGCGAAGATTTCGTCACGCGGAATTTCGTCCGAAGAGTTTGGAGGTGACAAGGGATGACGGCACGTCTTAACGTCAACATCGACCACGTCGCGACGGTGCGTCAGGCGAGGCGCGCGCCGGAGCCGAGCGTTCTGGCGGCGGCGCTTCTTTGCGAGGCGGCCGGGGCCGACGGCATCACCGTCCACCTGCGCGGCGACCGCCGGCACATACAGGACGCAGACCTCTACGCGCTGCGCGGCGCGCTCGCGACCTACCTTAACGTCGAGATGGAGGCGTCCGAAGAGATGGTTCGCATCGCGCGCGACTTGCGACCCGACTGCGTCACGCTCGTCGCCGAGCGGCCCGGCGAGGTGACGACCGAGGGGGGCTTGGACGCGCGCTCGAACCTCGGCGCGGTGAGCGACGCGGCCGAGAGCCTGCGTCAGGGCGGGATCGCGGTCAGCCTCTTCATCGACCCGGAGGCCGAGCAGATAGAGGCGGCGCGCTCGTCGGGCGCGCGTCAGGTCGAGCTCTGCACGGCCGCCTACGCCGAGGCCACGCTCGGCGCGCGCGCGCTCGAAGCCGAGGGCGAGGAGCGCGCGGCGTACGAGCTGCGGCGTCTGCGCGAGGCGGCGTTGCTCGCGGCGCAGCAGGGTCTGAAGGTCGCGGCCGGCCACGGCCTGACGTACCGTAACGTCGGCGCTCTGGCCGCCGTGCCCGAGGTGGTCGAGTTCAACATCGGTCACAACATCGTCTCGCGCGCCGTCTTCGTCGGCCTTGAAGCGGCCGTCCGTGAGATGCGCGCGGCGATACGCGAGGGCGCGTCGGCCATCCAAAACGCGGCCCGGGGTGTCTAAGGCTTAGGACTCGACGCCGCGCGGACACGACAGGCAGGAACAGTTTTTTTTATGACCCTCGTCAGACGCTTCGCCCTAACTCTCTTTCTTCTCCTCGCGCCCTGCGCGCACGACGCGCTCGCGCAGGGCGCGACGCCGCAGCCGACGCCCCCCGCGCAGGCGTCCGACGAGATTCGGCTCGCGCGCGTCGAGTTCGTCGGGCTTGAGCGTTACAAGCAGGCTGAGGCTCTGGCGGCGAGCGGCCTGCAAATCGGGCAGGTCGTCAACGAGACGGCGCTCGACGCGGCGGCCGACCGGCTGATGCAGTCGGGCCTCTTCAAGTCGCTCGCCTTCACTTTCCGCGCGTCGGAGGGGCGGGGGACTGTGATCTTCAAAGTCTCCGAGACGAGCGCCCCCGCGCCCGTCGCCTTCGACAACTTCGTCTGGTTCACCGACGACGAATTGCGCGCGCGCGTCCGCGCGGCCGTCCCCTCCTTCGACGGCACGGCGCCGCAGGCCGGGCCCGTCACCGACGCCATCGCGAAGGCGCTCACCGACCTTTTGCGCGAACGGAAAATCGAGGGGCGCGTCGAGTACCTCCCGCCCTCGGCGGCCGACGAGAGGCCGGAGCACGTCTTCACCGTGCGCGGCGCGGGCCTGCGCGTCTGCGAGCTGAAGTACACGGGCGCGCGCGCGGTGGACGAGCGCACGCTCGTCGAGAATTCGAGCGGCATCTTCAACAACGAGTACTCGCGCACGGACGTGATCGCCTACGCGTCGGAGCGCCTGCTGCCGCTCTACCACGCGCGCGGCTACCTGCGCGCGGCCTTCCGCGCGCCGCGCGTGCGCGCCGCCTCGACGCCCGACTGCAAGGACGGGCTCGCGCTCGAAGTGCCGGTCGACGAGGGCATGGCCTACGTCTGGGAGGGCTCGGAGTGGGCGGGCAACACCGCCCTGACGGCGCAGGAGCTCGACCGCGCGCTCGGCCTCACGCCGCGCGCTCTGGCCGACGGGAAAGTAATCGACAAGGGTCTGGAGTCGGTCGCGCGGGCCTACGCGCGCAAGGGCTACTTGGGCGCGCGCGTGACGCGGCGCGCCGTCTTCGACGACGAGGCGCGGCAGGTGCGCTTCCGCTTCGAGGTCGCGGAGGGGCCGCAGTACCGCATGGGTCAGTTGACCCTGACGGGGCTGCCCGAGCAGGACTCGAATATGCTGCGCGGCCGCTGGCGCATACTCTCGCGCGAGCCCTACGACGCCGAGTACGTCAAGGAGTTCATCGAGAAGGAGGCGCCCGAAGTCCTCAAGCGCGCCGCGATGGAGAAGCGCGTCCCCGCCGGCCTCGCCGCCGACTCCGACATCAGCCTCGACCGCGAGAACCACACCGTCGACGTGACGGTCAACTTCAAAGAGAAGAAGCCCAACTAGGGCGGAAGTGAAAAGGTAAAAGGCGGGAGGACGAAAGCCACGAAGGCTTTCGTCCTCCCGCCTTTTTACTCTCACCTTGAACTTTTGCGCCGGTACGAGCGACGGGGAAAGCTCCCGATCAAACCCCGCCGCCCGCCCGGCGCTTTTTCGGCCTCATGTCACGCAAAAGGCCGAAA
>DASQDT010000222.1:0-8110 GCA_035634035.1 Pyrinomonadaceae bacterium
TTTCAGGAGCAGACGCGCTTCGTTCGCATCTCGGCGGCCGGCCTCAAGGAGTCGCACGTCCACGACGTGATCATCACGAAGGAAGCGCCCAACTACCGTCTCGAATAAGTAACACGACGCGACGCGCGCCGACGGCCGCCGTCCTCGTCGAGAGGCGGCGGCCGTTCACTTTTTGTCGTCGTCGCGCGAGCCGAAAGTTTTCGGGTGGGCCGGGTCGTCTTCGTCGTCGGTGCGCCACAACACTTCGCGCAGGGGCGGCGGCAGTTGCGCGTGAGTCGCCCCGTGCATCGTGCGCATCAGCACCGTGTGGCCGTCGTAGCCCGGCGCGTTCACGTCCGCGCCGCGTTCGAGGAGCAGGCCGACGAGCTCGGCGTGGCCGCCGCGCGCGGCGAAGAAGAGCGCCGTGTAGGGGCCGGGCGACCTGCCCTCGACGCTCGCGCCGGCGTCGAGCAGCGTGCGCGCGACCTCCGCGTGGCCGGCGCGCGGCGACGACGAGCGGCGGCGTCATCTTCACTTTGCCGTTCGGGTCGACGCCGCACTTCAGGAGCCGCCTGACTCGGCGGCGTCGCCCGCGTCGGCGGCGACGAAGACGCGGGCCGACGCGTTCTCGCAGTCGTCCGTCGGGGCGTGCCACGCCCGCGCCTTCAGAGTCTCCGCCTCGCCCTCGGCGGACGCGCCGAAAAGAATGAGCGCGAGCGCGACTAACATCGGCCTCAGTCTCATCGTCATCGGGATACGCCCCCGCGCTTCTCGGGTTCTCACTTCCGCGCGCCGGCCTCGCGCAGCAGCCGCGCGATCTCGGCGCGGGCCGCGACGGTGCCGCCGAACCATTCGACGAAGACGCGCATCTCCTCCCCCTCGAAGCCGCCCCCTTCCTCGCCGGCCAGCTCACGCTCCATCTCGTCGCCCGTCATCGTGGCGAGCCGCAGCGGGCTGTACTTCCAGCGGCCCGCGTGCGGGTCGGCGCCGCGCGCGAGCAGGAGTTTGGCGACCTCCGTGTCGGCGAAGAGCGAGGCGATGATGAGCGCCGTCATCCCGCAGTCGACGGCGTCGCGGTCGAGGTCTGCGCCTGAGTCGATGAGCAGGGCGACGATCTCCGTGTGCTCGTCGCCCGTCTGTGTGGACGCCTCGGCCGACTTGTCGCCGCCGAGGCCGAGGGCCGTGAGCACCTCGCGCGGGAGGGTTCGCTTGAGGCGTCCGACGGCCGCGAGCATGAGCGGCGTGTGGCCGAGGCGGTCGGTGTCGTTGACGCGCGCGCCGCGCGCGAGGAGCGAGCGGACGAAGTGGGCGCGGCCGCGCGCGGTGGCGGCCAAGAGCGGCGTGTTGCGTTCGGAGTCGTGGCGGTTCACGTCCGCGCCCGCGGCGAGCAGCGTCTCGAAGATTTCCGTGCCCCCGTGGCGCATCGAGAGGACGAGCGCGGGCACGTCGTCCTCCTCCTCGGCGGCGTCGGGACTCGCCCCGGCGGCCAGAAGCTTCTTGACGGCCGCGAGGTCGCCGCGCTCGACGGCCGCGACGAGAGCCGCGTCGTTGCCGTCGTCGCGCTTCGCGCCGCCGCCCGCCTGCGTCGCGGCAGACACGTTCTGGAGTCCCACGCACGTCAGGACTGCAAGCACTACAGTCGTCGTCATCGCTCGTCTCATCGAGTTCCCTTTCTCCTTCGTCCGCCGTGACAGCGGCGGACGCCTCAACGAGGGTTCACGTAAGCGAGCGCCGTGCCGTTGCGCTTGAGCGCGACTAAACGCGAAGACGCGCCCCGCACGCGCGTGACGCGCCGGACAGATGTCGGACTAACCATGCACTCGCCGGCCCGCGCGTCATTCATTGACGCCGCGGCGGGGCGCGAACGCGGCGCGAACGCGCGCGGCATCGCGTTTGCACCGGACTTCGGGCGATGAGCGTGAGTCATGCAAAGATGCGCGAGGCGTTTCTCATCTCGAACCCGAACGCGGGGCGCGGCGGCGCGCGGCGCGCGCGCGAGGTCGGGCGGTTCTGCGAGCGGCTCGACGCGCTCGGCGTGCGCGTCGAGGCGGCGTCGACCGCAGGGCCGGGCGACGCCGCGCGGCTCGCGCGCGAGGCAATCGCGCGCGGCTTCCGCGAGGTGCTCGTCTCGGGCGGCGACGGCACGATTCACGAGGCCGTGCAGGGTCTCGTCGGCGCGGGCGCGCGCGTCGGCGTCTGGCCGGCCGGCACGTCGAACGTCCTCGCCCGCCACCTCTCGCTCCCCTTCGACTCGGACGAGGCCGCGCGCGTTTTCGCCGCCGCGCGCACGCGCCGCATCACGCTCGGCCGCGCCACGGACGAGGCGACGGATGAGAGCCGCTACTTCTTCCTCGTCGCGGGCGTCGGGCTCGATGCGTCGGTCGTGCGCCACACGCGCCCGCGCCTGAAGCGTCGCGTCGGCGAGGCCGCTTATTGGTACGCGGGCTTGGGACACCTCGCGCATTGGCGTCCGCGCGTCTTCAAGGTCGAGGTCGACGGCGAGGAGATGCCCGCCACCTACGCGGCCGTCGGCAAAGCGCCGCGCTACGGCGGCGGCCTCGCCGTCACGCCGCGCGCGCGTCTCGACGCCGATCACTTCGAGGTCTGCGTCATCAACACGCGCAGCCGCCTGCGCTACCTCTACCTGCTCGCGCACGCCATGCGCGACGGCCTGAAGGGCGACCGGCGCGACGTGCGCTTCCTGAGCGCGCGCAGCGTGCGCGTCCGTGGCGAGGCCGACGTGCAGGCCGACGGCGAGCTCATCGGCCGCCTGCCGATGAGCTTCGAACTCGTCCCCGAAGGTCTCGAAGTCGTCGTCCCTTAAACCCGCTCGCCGAGTCCGCGCGCCCGTCTCAAGGCCGCGCCCGCGCCTTGCGCCCGCCCGCCCGCCGGTGATAATTCATCTTCACGATGACCGAGCGCCTCTACTACACGGACTCACACCTCGTCGAGTTCGACGCGCGCGTGACGGCCGCGCGCACGACGGCGGACGGGCGGCCCGCGCTCCTCTTAGACCGCACGGCCTTCTACCCGACCGGCGGCGGCCAGCCCAACGACACGGGCGCGCTCGACTCCGCCCGCGTCGTCGATTGCTTGGAGGACGAAGAGAGCGACGACGTGCTCCACGTCTTCGAGGGCGAAGCCCCGTCGGCCGGCGCGCGCGTGCGCGGGCGCGTCGACTGGCCGCGCCGCCTCGACCACATCCAGCAGCACACGGGGCAGCACATCCTCTCGCAGGCTTTCGTCGAGCTCTACGGCGCGCAGACGCGCGGCTTCCGCATGCTGACAGAGGCGTGCGAGGTGGACGTGGAGTTGGAGTCGCCTTCGGACGAGCGCGTGCGCGCGGCCGTCCGGCGCGCGAACGAAATCATCTGGGACGACCGGCCCGTGCGCGTCCATCAGTTGACGGCCGAAGAGGCGGCGCGGCTGCCTTTGCGCAAGGACTCGGCGCGCGAGGGCGAGCTTCGCGTCATCGAGATTGAGGGCTTCGATTGGAGTCCGTGCGGCGGGACGCACGCGCACCGCACGGGCGAGGTCGGCATGGTCGCCGCGCGCAGTTGGGAGCGCGCGAAAGGCTTGGTGCGCGTCGAGTTCGTCGCGGGCGGCCGCGCGCTCTCCGACTACGAGCGGGCGAACGCTTCGGCGCGCGCGGCGGCCGCGCTGTTCACGGTCGGGCGCGACGAGATACCGGCCTCGGCCGCGCGTTTGATTGACGAGAACAAGACTCTGGCGCGGCGTCTGCGCGCGCTCGAAGAGTTGGCCGCGCGCGTCGAGGCCTCGGAGCTGCTCGCCTCGGGCGACGCGCGTGCGAGCGAAGGCGCGCGCCTCGTCGCGCGCGAATTTGAAGGGCGCGACGCCGACTCGCTCAAGCGACTCGCCCACGCGCTCGTCGCCAACCCGCGGACGGTCGCGCTCCTCGGCTCGCGCGACGCGACGGCGGCGCGCCTCGTCTTTGCGCGCTCGACAGATGCCGCGGGCGACATGAACGCGCTCATGCGCGAGGCGTGCGCGCGCCTCGGCGGTCGCGGCGGCGGACGCCCCGACTTCGCGCAAGGCGGCGGCCCCGACGCCGGCGCACTCGCCGAAGCACTCCAAGCCGCCGCGCGCTCACTCGTCGGCGACTGACCCGACGCAAAAAAGGCGGGAGGCGGAAGGATGAACCTCTCCGTCCTCCCGCCTCCCGTCTTTCAGCCATGCTTCGGGCCTACGGCGTGCCCCAGACCTGCACTTCGGCGAGGCTCAAGTAGTTCGTCCCCGCGAGCTGTATTCTCACGTAGCGCCCCGTGCGGCCCACCGTGACGGCGGCCTGCGGGCCGGCCGCGCCGGGCGTGTGGTAGGCCGTGACGCCGGCCTGCGCGAGCGTCGCCGCGAGGTCTTGCGACTCGAAAGGCACGTCGGAGACGAGCACGTAGAAGTCCGACAGGCGCTCCCCGCAACAGTCAGTCCGGTTCCAAAGCTTGACGTTCTGAATCGGGCGCACCGAGCCCAAGTCAACCTCCCACAAAGCCTGCGCGTCGTTGAGCGTCGTCGTCACGGAGTTGTACGCCCAGTCGCCGTCGGTGATGGCGTCCACCGCGCGCGACGAGGCGCCGCCCCAACCCGTCGAGGACTGCGTGGTCTGCTTTTTGAACGCGAGGTTCGACGGCTGCACCGCGGGTACGGCCTGCTCGCCCCACACTTCCACCTCCGCCAAGCTGAGGTAGTTCGTCCCCGCCAACTGCACGCGGACGTAGCGGCCCGTGCGGTTGACGCCCAACGTCGTCGGGCGTCCCGCCTGACCCGCCGTGTGGAAGTTCGCGACGCCGACTTGGTTGAGCGTGGCCGTCAAGTCCTGCGACTCGAAAGGCGCGTCGGAGACGAGGACGTAGAAGTTCGCGAGCCGGTCTGTGCAGCAGTCGGCGCGGTTCCAGACCTTGACCGTGTTTATCTGCTGCACGGAGCCGAGGTCGACCTCCCACCAAGCCTCCTTGTCCGAGAACGTGGTCGAGACGGAGTTGAGCTGCCACTGTCCGTCCGTCTTCCCGTCGGCGGCCTTCGACGCGACGCCGCCCCAACCCGTCGAGGACTGAGTCGCCGCCTTGCCGAGCGCGACGTTGGCGGGCACTTTGGGAGCGGCCACCGTCGGACGCCCCATCACCTCGACCTCGGCGAGCGAAAGATGATTAGTGCCGGCGAGTTGGACGCGGACGTAGCGGCCCGTGCGCAGGACGGGGACGCTGCCCCACACGTCGAACATCCCGACCTTGTGATACGACCAGACGCCCGGCTGGTTGAGCGTCGCCGTCAGGTCGGTCGACTCGAAAGGCGTGTCAGAGACGAAGACGTAGAAGTTCGACAGGCGGCTCGCGCAGCAGTCCGTGCGGTTAAAGATCTTGACGGCCGTGATGTCGCCGACCGAGCCCAAGTCCACCTCCCACCAAGCCTGCGCGTCGCTGTAAGTCGCGGTCACGGAGTTGTGCGACCAGTTGCCGTCGGTGTTGCCGTCGGTGGCGCGAGAGGCGACGCCGCCCCAACCCGTCGAGGACTGCGCGGCCTCGCGGCCGAGCGCGAGGTTCGTGACGGGGCCGCCCTTGAAGTCGGCCGTCGCGTTGTCGACGAGGTTCGTGAACGTCTTCTCGTGCGGCGTGAAGCCGTAGCCGTCCCCGTGCGGGCGGACGGTGTAGGTGCCGCCCTGCGGCAGGTCGTCGAAGAAGAAGCCGCCCGTCTCGTTCACCTCGACCGTCCTGTTGACCGTGCCGCTCAGTTGGACGGTCGCCGGGTAAAGTCTCGCGCCGTGCTCGTCGGTCAGGCTGCCGGTGATGTAGCGCGGCAGACGCGTGACGACGAAGTCGGCGTCCGTGACGTGGCGGACGAGCGTCTCGTAGGAGCGCCACTCGGGCGCGAAGCTGAACGTCTCGTTGAGATTCTCGGCTACGACGGCGAACCAAGCCGTGGCCGGCAGGTGGTCGAAGCGGTAGCGGCCGTCCGCGTCCGTCTTGACGTACTTCGGGGCATTCCCCTCCGAGTCTTCTACGCGGACGGTGATGCCCTCGGCGGGCGCGCCGCCCCCGTCGACGATGCGGCCGCCGATGGAGACGGCCGAGCCCGGTTTCGCGCCCGCGAAGTCGGCCGTCTGCGGCGCGCTCAGGTTCAGGAACTCCGCGTGCTGCCGGTCGAAGACGTAGCCCTCCTTGTAGGGCATGACCCAATAGTCGCCGCCGGCCGTGAGAGTCCTTGAGTAGCGCCCGTCGGCGTCGGTGAAGAGCGTCTCGGAGTAACTCCCCTGAAGGTTGACGACGGCGTCGGCGATGGGCCGGCCGTCTTGGTCGGTCAGGCGGCCGCTGATGGTGTGGCGGGCCGGGGCCGCGGTCTGCGCGATGACGGCGCAGGCCATCAACGCGAGCGCGACGGCGAGGCGGCCGAAGCGCGTCAGGGCTTTGAAGTTTGAAGAGCGGCGGGCGGACGAAGAGGCTTCCCGCCCGTCTCCGGGGGTGCGCGTGCGAGGCATTTCATGTACTCCGTTATTCTATAAAATTCGTGACTCCGAAAGAGGCAGCGGGCCGCAAGACTCGCCGTCGCGCGTCACTTAAATCACGCGCGTCGCGCGGGCCGAAAGCGGGCACACGTCGACCTTTCGGGTAAAGACTTTAAGAGGCGCGCGGCGTCCGGGGAGTGGGCGCGGGCCTCGGCTCGCTTCTGACTTGTAGGGAAGTTAAGGTGGTTCTGCGCCTGCGCTGGAAATGCGAAAACCGAAATGAGACGAAGAGGGCGCGCGAACGGTTGCCCCGCGCGCGACTTTATTTCGTCCGGGCCGCCGCGCCTTTTCGGAACGGTGTCGGAGTTAGACGTTTATAGGGTTGAGCGCCCCGAGTCTACCCGAGCCGTCACCTTTAAAACTTCACGGAGGACACGCGCATGAAGGCCCCCGCCGCACTCAGCCTCTTTCTCTTGCTCTTCCTTTCCGCCTCCGACGCGAAGGCCGACGCCGTCATCCTCCCGAACGGCGAGTACGGCTTCAGCGTCACGTTCGCGACGCAGGGCGTCTTCGGCTGCGCGGCCGGCGTGCCGTGCGCGGTCAACGCCTCGGGCAACTCGGTCACGCTCGGCTCGGGCGCGAACACGACGACCATCACGTTCACGGGGACGGGCGGCACGATGCTCGTCGGGGCCGCGCCGCTGACGCCGACGCTCGGCCGCTTCGAGATCACGACGACGGGCAGCGGCTTCACCTTCCCCGTGCTGCCGAACCCGAACCTCGCGATCCTCAACTTCACGTTCACGATCTCGCACGACACGCCGGTCGCGGCGACGCGCGTCCTGCACTGGGACTTCGGGCCGGGCGGCTCGACCGTCCTTCCGCCGCGCGTCTTCGACCGCCACATGGCCTTCCCGACCGGCCCCAACCCGCCCAACTACAATTTCATCGTCTACACCTTCACGCCCTTCGGCTTCCCGGCGACCAACGGCGGGATGGACTTGGTCGGGACGGTCGGCGCGACGCCCGAGCCCGCGACACTCGTCCTCCTCGGGACGGGCCTCGCGGGCGCCGCCTACGGGCGCGTGCGCCGCCGCCGCAAATCATAAAAAAGGCGCGCGCGCCGCGACCCTCTGCGAAGGCCGCGCCGCACGCGCTTGACACCGCCCCGCCCCGCTCCCTATCATCCTCTTCGTTCGTTGGGGCAGTAGCTCAGTTTGGCAGAGCGCCGCGTTCGCAATGCGGAGGTCAGGGGTTCGATCCCCCTCTGCTCCATCAATCAGGTCAAGGACTTACGGCGGGGCCATCCCCGCCGTTTTTCTTTCCGTTGCTAATACGTTGCTAATCCGCGCGGCGAGACTGTCTAAACTACGGACAGCCTGTTTCATAGTCGCGTTCGTCGCGCGGGTGTAGCGCATCGCCATCCGGATGTCAGACCAGCCGAAGATGTAGGCCAGCGTGAAGGGGTCTACTCCCGCGTCGGCCATCCTCGACGCCGCCGTGTGCCGCAGGTCGTGGAAGCGAAACCCACTCAGCCCCGCCGCCTTCACCGCCCGCTCGAACTGCCGCCCCACGTCGATCACGCGCGCGGCCGTCTTAGAACCTTAGCATTTTTCTCAGCACTCCTCAGCATTTCTCAGTATCTTCCGAAGCGAATACGCCTTCCACCTACAGTTC
>DASQDT010000223.1:0-5134 GCA_035634035.1 Pyrinomonadaceae bacterium
GCGGAAGTTCACGAAGGCCGTGGCGGCGGCGCTCGTCGCCGCGCCGGTCGCGGCCGCGGCCGCGCACAACGCGCAGCAGCCGCCGACGCCGCGCGAGCCGAAGGCCCCGCCGAACCCGCAGCCGACGCCGACGCCGCAGCCGCCCTCGCCCGTCGCCGAAGCTTACGCGGAGGCGGCGAAGGCGCGCTTCGGAAAGTATCTTTCCGACGAGGAGTTCGAGCGCGTCCGGCGCGACCTCGCCGGAAACGTCCGCACGTCCGAGCGGCTCGCCTCCTTCAAGCTCAAGAACTCGGACGAGCCCGACTTCATCTTCGTCGCGTGAGGGCGCGTCCGTACATGAAAGTGAAGCTGACAGCCGCCGTCACAGTCGTCTCGCTTACGCTCGCGCTCTCGTCTTTGCCGGTCGCCGCGGGCGCGCAGGCGGTCAACCCCGTCGGCGAATACCGGCGCGCCAACGAGCACCGCATCCTACGCGAGTTCGTCGAGTTGCTCTCGCTCCCGAACGTCGCCTCCGACCGCGACGCGATACGACGAAACGCCGCGCACGTCGTCCAGATGATGCGCCGCCGCGACCTCGCGCCGCGCCTGCTCGAATCGTCAAACGGCGACGCGCCGCCCGTCGTCTACGGCGAGTGGAACGCGGCCGGCGCTTCGCGCACCGTCGTCTTCTACGCGCACTACGACGGCCAGCCGACTGACCCGCAGAAGTGGCGCGCGTCTCACCCGTGGCAGCCGACGCTCCGCACGGCTCCGCTTGAGTCGGGCGGCGAAGTCGTCGCGATGCCGCAGGACGGCGCGGCGATTAACCCCGAGTGGCGTCTCTACGCGCGCTCGGCCTCGGACGACAAGGCCGGGGTCATGGCCATCCTCACCGCCGTCGACGCGCTCAAAGCTTCGGGCCGGCGGCCGTCCGTCAACATCAAATTTTTCTTCGAGGGCGAGGAGGAGGCCGGCTCGCCGCACCTCGCCGACATCCTCGCGCGTCACAAACAGACCTTGCAGGCCGACGCGTGGATCATCTGCGACGGCCCCGTGCACCAGTCGGGGCGCAAGCAGGTCGTCTTCGGCGTGCGCGGCGACACGAACGTCGACGTGACGGTCTACGGCGCGCGGCGGGCGCTGCACAGCGGCCACTACGGCAACTGGTCGCCGAACCCCGCGATGCTCTTGGCGCGCCTGCTCGCCTCGATGAAGGACGAACGGGGGCGCGTGACGATTAAAGGTTGGTACGACGACGTGGAGCCGCTCGGCGAGGCCGAGCGCCGCGCCATCGCCGAGGCCCCCGCCTTCGACGACGAGCTGCGCCGGCAGCTCGGCATCGCGCAGTCCGAAGGGGTCGCGCCCTCACTGCTCGAAGCCATCAACCTCCCGTCCCTGAACGTCAACGGCATGACGAGCGCCGAGACGGGCGCGCTCGCGCGCAACGTCATCCCGACGACGGCGACGGCCGTCCTCGACCTGCGGCTCGTCAAAGGCAACGACCACCGGCGTCAGGTCGAGCGCCTGCGCGCGCACGTCCGCGCGCAAGGCTTCCACGTCGTCGAGGGCGAGCCGACCGACGGCGAGCGCGCGCGCCACGCGCTCATCGCGCGCGTCGTCCACCGCGCGGGCGGCTACAACGCGCAGCGGACGCCGATGGACTTGCCCGTCTCGCGCGCCGTCGTCGCGGCCGTCGAGTCGGTCTCGCGCGAGCCGGTCGTGCGGATGCCGACGCTCGGCGGCAGTCTCCCGCTCTCGATTTTCGAGGAGGCGCTCGGCGCGCGCGCGCTCATCACCGTCCCCATCGCCAACTACGACAACAACCAGCACGCCGAGGACGAGAACATACGCCTTCAGAACCTCTGGGACGGCGTCGAGATCATGGCCGCGCTGATGACGATGAGACTTTAAAAATGCTCCCCGACGAAATCTTCTTTCACAACATCGACGAGCTCGCCGCGCTCATCAGGCGGCGCGAAGTCTCGCCGGTCGAGTTGGCGGAGGGCTGCCTGCGAAGGCTCGAAGAGCACGGCGCGCGCCTCGGCGCGGTCGCGACGCTGATGCGCGACGCGGCCCTGCGCGACGCGCGCGCGGCCGAAGGCGAGATCCGTCGCGGGCGCTACCGCGGGACGCTTCACGGCGTCCCCTACGGCGTCAAAGATTTGCTCGCCACGCGCGAGGCGCCGACGACGTGGGGCGCGCAGCCCTTCCGCGAGCAGCGCTTCGACTTCGACGCCACGGTCGTCCGCAAACTCCGTGACGCGGGCGCGGTTCTCGTCGCCAAGCTCGCGATGATCGAGCTCGCGGGCGGGCTCGGCTACAACCGCGCCGACGCCTCTTGGACGGGCCCTTGCCGCACGCCGTGGAACACGGATTTTTGGAGCGGCGGCTCGTCGTCCGGCCCCGGCGCGGCCGTCGCCGCCGGGCTCGTCCCCTTCGCCATCGGCTCCGAGACCTCCGGCTCCATCATCACGCCCGCGGCCTTCTGCGGCGTCACGGGTTTCCGCCCGACCTACGGCGCCGTCTCGCGTCACGGCGCGATGGCGCGCTGCTGGACGCTCGACAAGCTCGGCCCCATGTGTCGCACGGCGCGCGACTGCGAGACGGTGTTCGCGGCCGTCGCCGGCAAGGACGCGGCCGACGCCTCCTCGCGCGATTTCGATTTCGGTTTTAAGTCGCGGCGGAAACGCGCGCGGCGGCGCGGGCCGATCGCGGTGATGAAGGACTCTTACGCCGGTGCGCAGCCCGAAGTGCGCGACAACTTCCTGCGCTCGGTCGAGGTCTTGAAACGCTTCGCGCCGGTCGAGATGGACGTGGCGCTCCCCGATTTCCCTTACGGCCCGTGCGTCGGGACGATTGTCGACGCGGAGGGCGGCGCGGCCTTCCGCGACCTCATCGAGTCGGGGCGCGCGAAGGAGCTTGCGAACGCCGAAGACCGGACGGGCGGCTACTCGGCGCTCTTCGTGACGGCCGCCGACTACCTGCACGCGATGCGCCTGCGCGCGCCGATGCGACGCGCGTGGGGCGAGTTCTTCAAGAAGTATTCCTTCCTCGTCGCGCCCTCGCGCTCGACGGTCGCCTACCCGGTCGATAAGAACTTCGCCGACGCCTATCCCGGCGTCACGGCCTCGTCGCCCATCGGCGCGAGCAACCTCGTCGGCGCGCCCGGCGTCTCCGTCCCCAACGGATTCGGCCGGCACAACCTGCCGACGGGCCTGCAAATCGTCGGCCCGCCGTGGGCCGACCGCGACGCGCTCGCGCTCGCGGCCGATTATCAAAGCGCGACCGATTGGCACGCCAAGCGCCCGCCCGAATAGCCTCCGTCTACTGTCGGATAGTTCCTGCGCCCCCGACCCGCCCGCGTTTTAAGTTGACCCGGTAAACGTCAGAATTTTCTCTTGGCACTCGCCTTGCCGTCGCAGCGAGTGCCGCCGCTTTTTCGCGCGTGTGGAGATTTTGTCACCGCGGCGCAAAGAGGATTTGATGGCAACCCGCGCCGACGCGCGGGGCATCATTTCGTCTCCCGACAACTTCATGTCTCCGTCGCAAAGTGAATCTCAGAATCAGTGAAAGGAACTGTTCTCAAATGCGTAAGGTTATTCTTCTGGCACTCTTCGTCGCCTGCTCCGCGCCCGCCGCGCTCGCGCAGGACGATTACGACAAGGTCAACGTCTTCGCCGGCTTCTCGCACAACCGCGTTGACACCGGCGTCGCCGACGACGACCCCGACATCGACGACATTCTCGACGAGCGCGAGGGCTTCAACGGCTTCAACGGCTCCGTCACCGGCAACGTCTCGCGCTACGTCGGACTGAAGGGCGACTACTCGTTCCACACCAAGACGTTCAACGACGCGGCGTTCCCCGGCGTCGAGGTGCGCTCGCACCTGCACAACTTCCTCGGCGGCGTCCAGTTCCGCGACAACGCCAAGGCGACGAAGGTCAAGCCGTTCGCGCACGTTCTGGCGGGCGCGGCGCACGCCACCTTCGACGTGCGGGGCTTGGCCACGCCGGTCGACTTCGACGACAGCGAGACCGGCTTCGCGATGGCCGTCGGCGGCGGCCTCGACTTCCGCGTCAGCGACCGCATCGACATCCGCGCCGTGCAGTTCGACTACAACCCGACGCGCCTCGCCTCCGAGACGCAGCACAACTTCCGCATCGGCGTCGGCATCGTCATCAAGTAAGACGGGCCGCCGCGCGGAAGGTAGAAGTAAAAAGGCGGGAGGGACGAGAGCCACGAAGGCTCTCGTCCCTCCCGCCTTTTACCTTTTCACCCTCGCCTTATTCGAGGAGGCGTTGGAGGTCGAGGAGCAGCGCGACCGTCCCGTCGCGCAACTCGGTCGCGCCGGCGACGCCGCGCCACCGGCCCGCGTGACGCCCCAGTCCTCGCACGAGAATCTCGCCGCGCCCCTCGACCGCCTCGACCGCGACGGCGACGCGGCCGCCCGCCGCCGACGCGCCTTCCGCGCCCGTCGCGCCGCGGCCCGCGGCGTTCGTCACGACGAGCGTCATCTTCCCGCCTTCGGCCACGCCGCCGTCTCCGCCGCCCGCGTCTTTCGTCCCTTCGTCACGCCCGAGCAGCTCCCGCAGCCGGACGAGCCGCATCACCTCGTCGCCGACGCCGGGGCGCACGAACTCTTCCCGCCCGCGCCGCTCGACCTCCGAGACTCCGGCCTCGCGCACGTCGAGGACGTGCGCCGAGTCGACGCAGTAGAGTCGCCCACCGTCGCGCACGAAGAGAGCGCGCGTGAGCGCGAGGCGGGCCGGCAGGTTCAGCTCGAAGGTGCTGCCCTCGCCGCGCCGGCTGCGCACGCGCACCTCGCCGCCCGCGTCCTCGACCGCGCGCTCGACCACGTCCAAGCCGACGCCGCGCCCCGAACTCTCCGACGCGCGCGCGGCCGTCGTAAAGCCCGGCCGGAAGATGAGACGTAGCGCCCTCTCCTCGGTCATCCGCTCGCCCTCGCCGGCCAGCCCGCGCGAGCGCGCCGCCCGCTCGACCAACGCGGGGTCGACGCCGCGCCCGTCGTCGGAGACTCTGAGCCTCACGCGGCCGCCCCCGCCCGACGCCTCGACGCGGACGCGCCCGCGCTCGCGCTTCCCCGCGGCGCGGCGCTCCTCCGGCGGCTCGACGCCGTGTACGACGGCGTTGCGAA
>DASQDT010000224.1:0-8373 GCA_035634035.1 Pyrinomonadaceae bacterium
GGCGCGACGCCGACGACGTAGTCAGCGTTGTCGCGCGCGGCGATGGTGCCGGCGACGTGCGTGCCGTGGCCGTTGCAGTCCTCGTTCTTGCCGCCGGCGAAGTTGACGTGGCCGACGAGGTTGATGTCCGGGTGGGCGTAGACGCCGCTGTCGATGACGTAGACGTTGACGTTGGTGATAGCGCCCGAGCCGTTGCCGGCGAGCGTCGAGCTCACGTCGGCGTCGACCTTGTCGATGCCCCACGGGAGCGTCTGCGCGGTCGTGTGCGCCTCGCCGTCGGCGACGACGTAGGCGACCATCGGGTCGGATTCGATGGCGGCGATCTGCGCGGCGGTCAGGCGGCCGGCGAAGCCGCGGATGGTGGCGCTGTAGGCGCGTTCGGCGCGGAAGGCGAGGCGCGCTTCGAGCGACTGAATCGCGCCGAGCGTGCCGCGGTCGTGATAATTCCACGCGGCCGGGTTCGCGCGCGCGCGCTCGTCCTGACGGCCGACGAAGCCGGCCAGCGGCGCGTCGTCGCGGAAGACGACGATGACGGGGAACGTGCCCGTGGGCCTCTGTGCGTTGACGGGGGCCTCCGGCGTGAGGAGTGCGGCGGAGAGGGCGAGCAGAAGGGTTATCGCGAAAAACTTTCTCATGTGACCTCCGAGTTAAAGGGTTCAGACGTTTCGTGTGAAGTGAGGCCGACCCTTTGCGAGGGACGACCCGCCGCTTGCCGCGGGCGAAGTGGGTTCGCCCGGATGAAGCCTTCCGCTCGATGAAATGAAGTAAGACTGAAAACCCGCTCTGTCCGGTCTGTGAAGAGACGCGCGCGCAGACTAGCGTCCGCACGGGGTCAACCTTCGGGGCGAATGAAATTTTTCGTCGAATCCGTGAGGAGAGGGCTAAAACAGAAACGTCCCTTACTCGCACACTGTTTTGGGGAGCCACACTATAGACGCAGAGCGCCCGCCGCGCAACAGAAATTCTCACCCGGCCGCAAAATTTTTGCATGCGCCGTCGCGCCCTTAAGTTTGTTGCTTGGATGAACTTACGAAAGGGTGAAGGAAATGAAGGCGGAAGGATGAGAGCCCGACCTTCCGGGTCGGGTCGTTCGACTCACGGAGTCGGGCTCTCATCCTTCACCGCGCGGCCTTCATCCTTTTTAGAAGCCGCTGACGTTGAGGCGGCCGCCGGTCGTCGTCTTGCCCGCGAGCGAGGCGGTCGGGACGACGGACGACAGAATCGCCGTCCTTATCTGCTGCGCCGTCGCGCCGGGGTGCGTCGAGGCGTAGAGCGCCGCGCCGCCCGTGACGTGCGGGGCCGCCATCGAGGTGCCCGACATCGAGCCGTACTTGTTGACGGGCAAAGTCGAGTTGATGCCGTCGCCCGGCGCGCCGAGGTCGACCGTCGTCGCGCCCCAGTTCGAGAACGAAGAGAGCGCGCCCGCGTTGTTGATGGAGGCGACCGAGATGACGTTGTCGTAGCCCGCGCCCGAGGTCGTGTCGTAGTTGGCGGGGAAGCTGCCCGTCGCGTCGTTGTCGGAGGTGTCGTTGCCGGCCGCGGCGATGAAGAGGATGCCGGCGTGCGCGTGGCGGACGACGGCGTCGAGGAGCGCCTGCGAGAAGCCGCCGCCGCCCCAAGAGTTGTTCGTCGCGACGATGTTGAGGTTGTGGCGCGTCTTGAGGTTGGTGATGTAGTCGACGGCCTTGATCGCGTTGGCGGTCGTGCCGCCGGCCGCGCCGAGGAACTTGGCCGAGATGATGGTCACGCGCCAGTTGACGCCGGCGACGCCCGTGCCGTTGCCGCCGCGCGCGCCGATGGTGCCGGAGACGTGCGTGCCGTGCTGATCGAAGACGCCGAGGAACGTGCCGTCGTAGACCGTGTTGTTGTTGCCGTCGAAGTCCCAACCGTTGCGGTCGTCGACGTAGCCGTTGCCGTCGTTGTCAACGCCGTCGGCCGGGTCGAACGGGTTCGTCCAGATGTTGCCGGCGAGGTCTGTGTGGTTGGTCTGGATGCCCTCGTCGATGACGCCGACGTAGACCGAGTTCGAGCCGGTGTGACCGGCGGCCCAAGCCTCCCCGGCCTGACTGCCGAAGGCGTTGGCGGGCGTGGTCGCGTCGCCGTACATCCCGTAGAGCGAGCCGTTCGTGTAGTAGGGGTCGTTCGACGTGGCCGCGTGCGTGTAGACGTAGTTCGGCTCGGCGAAGCGGACGGACGAGTGATTACGAAGAACGTTAACCGCGTCGAGGACGTTAAGGGCGGAGGCGAGGTGCAAGACCGGCTCGTCGCCCGCGTCGCGCATGGCGGCCGTCTCGATGCGCTCGACGAGGGTCGCGCCGATTGAGCTTAGAACACCCGCGCGCTCGCTCTGGCTCGTGCCGGGGCGGAAGCCGACGAGCAGCTCGCCGGGAACGAAGCGCGGCCCCGTCAGAAGGCCGTCGGCCGCGAGAGGGGCGCGGGCCGAGACGCCGCGGACAAACGCGGGCGTGAGGACGGCCGCGCACAGGGATACGGTGAGAAAAAGTGTGTAGAGCTTCTTCATGCTTCCTCCGAAAATTTTGATTTGGCGGGAACCGAACTGTGTGAGGCTACTTACCATCCGGGGAGGCAGAGAGTTGTGTGCCCCGAGAACCCGACCCGGCAAATGACCTGTCCGTGCTAATCCCATCGTAATTATCGGGAAGCCGCTTGAGGAATTCTTGAGGCGGGAAAAACGCCCGGAAAAGTGACGGGTGACGAGTTGAAAACAATTTCAGAGCCGGAAGTTAAAGAGGCCCGGCCGTGATGGCCGGGCCTCTTCTCCAAGTCTGACGAACTCTTGCTCGTCACTCGTCGCTCGTCGCTCGTCGCTCGTCACCGCTTTCTGCGCCATTCGAGGAGGCGTCCGAGCATGGCGGGCGACAGGCGCGCGGTCTGAATGAGCGAGCCGGTCGAGAAGCGGCGCGCGAGCTGGCGGAAGAGGCGGGAGGCGCGCGGCGTGTAGTTGAACCACCAGAGGTCTGGGACGCCCCGCAGGCGGTTGACGTGGACGTGGACGGGCACGACGAGTTCCAAAAGGCCGAGGCGGCCGTGCGTCCGGCCCATGCCGCTCTGCTTGAGCCCGCCCCACGGCGCCTGCGCGATGCCGTGCGTGTAGAGCACCTCGTTGACCATCACCGTGCCGGCCTCGACGCGCGCGGCGACGCGCCGGCCGCGCCGAAGGTTGCGCGTCCAGACGCTCGCCGTCAGCCCGAAGTGGCTGTCGTTGGCGAGCGCGACCGCCTCCTCCTCGCGCTCGAACGTCATCACGGGAAGCACGGGGCCGAACGTCTCCTCGCGCATGACGCGCATCGAGTGGTCGACGCCGGTCAGAACCGTCGGCTCGTAGAAGGTCTCGCCCGCGTCGGCGCGACGGCCGCCCGTCAGCACGCGCGCGCCGCGGGAGGTGGCGTCAGAGACGTGCTCCTCGACGGTTCTCAACTGCCGCTCGCTCGACATCGCGCCCACGTCGCGGTCGTCCTCGCCGCCCGTCAAAGGCCCCTGCCGCAGCGCGCGCGTGCGCTCGACGACGCGGCGCAGGAAGTCGTCGGCGACGGACGCGTGGACGTAGCAGCGTTCGACCGAGGCGCACGCCTGACCCGAGTTCGCGAACGCGCCCCAGACGGCCGCGCCCGCCGCCATCTCAAGGTCTGCGTCCTCGAAAACTATCATCGGGTCTTTGCCGCCGAGCTCCAGAACGAACGGCGTCAGGCGTCGCGCGGCGGACTCCGCGACCTTGCGCCCCGTCGCGACGCTCCCCGTGAACATGATCTTGTCAGCGCCCGCTTCGACCAAGCCCGCGCCGGTCGTGCCGTCGCCGGTCAGGACTTCGAGCAGTCCTTCGGGCAGGCCCGCGCGTTTAAATACTTCGCCGATTTTCAGACCGACGAGCGGCGTCAGCTCGCTCGGCTTGAGGACGACGGAGTTGCCGGCCATGAGCGCCATGACGACTTCGCCGAGCGGGATGCCCCACGGGAAGTTCCACGGCGCGATGACGGCGACGACGCCGAGCGGACGGTACTCGACGCGCGAGGCGCGGCCCAGAAGTGCGTAGAGCCCGATGGGGACGCGCTCGGGGCGGAGCATCCGCTCGGCGCGGCGCGCGAAGAACTGCATCAGGTCGAGCGTCGGGACAAGCTCCATCGCGACGGCCTCGGCCGCCGGCTTCCCCGACTCGCGCGAGACGAGCGCGGCGATCTCGTCCATCTCTTCGAGCGCGACGGCGCGCGCGCGCATGATGATTCGGCCGCGCTCGCGGAAAGAGAGCGCGGCCCAACTCTTCTGCGCCTCGCGCGCTCGCTCGACGGCGCGCCGCGCGTCGTCGGCCGTCGAGACGCGCACGCGCCCGAGTTCCTCGCCCGTCGACGGGTCGTAAGAGACTACCTCGCGCGCGGCGTCGGTCGTCGGAGTCTCGGCCGCGGGAGTTTCTGTGCGCGTCGCGTCTTTGAGTTCGGTCGGCATCGGGGCTCGGCCTCGCTTTCGTCACGGATTATCGCTCAATATACGTTGCGCGGGAAGCTCCCCGATGTTTTGTGCGCGGCGCGCGTCTCCTTTAAACTGAGTTCGCAATCTTTCGTGGACGGAGACAAACTCAGATGATTAGACCGCAGCTCGCGGAATTTATGCGCCGCATGGGGCCGGACTCGGTCGCCATCCTCCCGGCCGCGCGCGAGGCGCGCCGCTCGAACGACACGGACTACCGCTACCGTCAGGACTCGGATTTTTACTACGTCACGGGCTTCAACGAGCCCGAGTCGATCGCCGTCGTCGCGCCCTCGCACCCCGAGCACACGTTCACGCTCTTCGTGCGCCCGCGCGACCCCGAAAGGGAAATCTGGGACGGACGCCGCGCGGGGATCGAGGGCGCGCGCGCGGAGTTCGGCGCGGACGCGGCCTTCCCCGTCGCGGAGTTCTCCGAAAAGCTCCTCGACATCCTCGCGGGCGCGAAGCAGGTCTACTACCGCATCGGCGACGGCCGCGACGACCTCGACCAGCAGATCGTCCGCCAGATAGCGCGGATGCGCTCGATGGGCCGGCGCGGCATCCAAGCGCCGCAGGCCGTCATCGACCCGGCCGTGCTGCTGCACGAGATGCGCTTGATTAAGTCGGAGGGCGAGGTCGAGCTGATGCAGCGCGCGGCGTCCATCTCCTCGGAGGCGCACCGCGAGGCGATGCGCGCGGCGCGGCCCGGCATGATGGAGTACGAGATAGAGGCGCTCGTCGAGTACGTCTTCCGCCGCAGCGGCGCGGGCGGCGCGGCCTACACGACCATCGTCGGCTCGGGCGCGAACGCGACGATTCTTCATTACATCAACAACGACGCGCCGCTGCGCGACGGCGACCTGTTGCTCATCGACGCCGGCGCGGAGTACGAAGGCTACGCCGCCGACATCACGCGCACCTTCCCCGTCAACGGCAAGTTCACCGACGCGCAGCGAGAGATTTACGAGCTGGTCTTGAAGGCGCAGGAGGAGTGCATCGCGATGGTGCGGCCGGGCGTGACTCTGGACGAGATGCACGAGCGCTCGGTCGAGATTCTGACGGAAGGCATGGTGCGTCTCGGACTGCTCGAAGGCGAGACGCGGAAGCTCATCGAGGAGGAGAAGTACAAGAAGTTCTACATGCACCGCCTCGGCCACTACCTCGGCATGGACGTGCACGACGTGGGCCGCTATCACTTGGACGACAAAAGCTCTCGGCCCGTCGAGCCGGGCGTCGTGATGACGGTCGAGCCGGGACTGTATATTGCGGCCGACGCCGAGGGCGTCCCCGAAAAGTACCGCGGCATCGGCGTCCGCATCGAGGACGACGTGCTCGTGACGGGCGACGGCCACCGCGTCCTCACCTCGGAAGCGCCGAAGCGGGTCGGAGAGATTGAACAACTGATGGCGCGAGCCTGAGCGCGGCGGGCGGCGGCGGAAGCGTTAGAGGGCGGGCGCGAGGTTGATGACAGCGGCGTTGTCATGAATCTCGCGCCCGCCCTGCGTCCGGCCGCCGGCTCGGCGGCGGTCAGAGGGGGAAGTTGGTCTTGACCCAGTTGACGATGTCGGCCCACTCGCCGCCCGTCAGGGTGACGTAGCTTTGGACGGCGTCCTGCATGGCCTGAATCGACGCCGGCGAGTAGTCGTCGAGCGCGACGGGCGTCGTGAGCGGCACGTTGGCGCGCTTGTACTGCCCCCGCACGAGAATCTGCGAGCACATATAGTCGTTGATGTCCGAGACGCCGTCGAAGACGGCGGAGGTCAGCGGCATCGAGGGCGTGTAGGTCGCCGTGCCGTTTTCGGTGGAGGTCTGCGCGGCGGGGAAGAGCCAGAAGAAGGGGCCGTAGAAGTAGGGCGCGACGTAGCCGCCGACGAGCGAGGGCGGGTAGCTGTTGATGGTGTCGCCCGTGCTCAGCGAGAGCATCCAGAGCTGCTCGCGCTTGATGCCCGACTCGATGAGCATCGCGGCGGCGAGCACCGCGGGGTTGTTGGCGACCATGCCGCCGTCGGCGCAGTAGCCGAAGGCCGGGTGGTCGTAGGGCGGGAAGTAGGTCGGCGCGGCGCTCGTCGACATGGCGGCGTCCAAGACGCGCGTCGAGGCGGTCGGGTTGTCGGGGATGTTCGGGATGTTGTGGAACATGAGCGGCCCCCAAGCGTTCGTCTGCGGGTTGTAGAGCCGGAGGGTCGTCACCATGACGTGCCTGTCGAGGCTGCCGAGGGTCGCGGCCGCCTTGCTCCCGAGCGTCGAGTTGATGACCGACTGGAGGCCGCCGTTGTCGTACTTGACGCAGATGAGCTCGTTCAGATACTGCAAGATGTTGGGCCAGCCGCCGAGCGACGCGCGGGGGGCGACGGCGGCCGCGGCGGCGCGGGCGTCGGCCGCCTCCTGCGAGCTGTAGCAACTGCTCAGGGTGAATATCTGCGGCCCGTCCTTCTCGTAGAGGTCGACGAGCTGCGACGTGGGGAGGCCCGAGGCGAGCGCGAGGGCGAGGATGCCGCCCGTCGAAGTGCCGGCGAAGAGGTAAGCCTGCTGGAGAAAGGCGGGGTGGAGCTGGTCGAGCAGGAGGGCCGTAATCAGCCCGCGGATGCCGCCGCCGTCGCAGGAGATGATGAGGTACTTGTCGGTCGAGTCTGCCATGGTCTTCTTCCTCCTTCGGTCGGAAGGTCGAGGCCGCCGTCGGACGTAAAGGGTTTGCGAGGCCCGTGAGGCGAAGGCCGAGAATGTTTTTCCCGCGTGGGGAGCGCCGAAGACTATTGCAAGCGGGGCGGGCTGTCAACGCCGACGCCGCCGCGCGCCCGTCACTCCTCGAAGCCTTCTTTCAACTCGGCGACGATCTCGCGGGCGGCGTCGCGGGCGCGCTCGACCTCCCGGGGGCCGAAGGAGACCGCGCCGACGACGGCGTGGCCGCCGCCGCCGTAGCGCTCGCAGATGGAGGCGATGTTGTGGCGGCGCGGGCGCGGTGCGAAGGGGTTCGAGCCGACCGAGATCTTGGTGCGGTGCGTGCCGCGCGTGACGGCGACCGAGTAGGTCGTCTCCGGGTGGATGTAGTAGGGGATGAACTTGTTGAAGCCCTCGTAGCCCTCCTCGACCAAGTCGAAGTTGACGACGCCGCGGTCGTACTTGATCTTGCGCCGGACGGCCTCGATGGTCGCGCGGTGCGCTTCGAGAATGGGGCGCAGGTGGCGTTGGACTTCGTCGCCCGCGGCGACCTCTTCGAGCGGGCGCTCGACGAGTCCGCGGATGATGCTCTCGATGAAGTCGTCGTCGGGGACGCTCTCGATGACCTGCATCAGTTGGAGCGCGGGCTCTTTCAACTCGACCGGCTGCGCGGCCGACTCGTAGAAAGCGCCGTCGATGGTGTGCGCCCATTGGACGAGCGTGTCGAGCGACGGGTCGCGGAAGCCGAAGCTCTCCGAGGCGACGCGCGCGATGAACTCGGTGCAGGACTTGCTCTCGGCGTCCCAGAATTTTTTCCCCGAGGTGTCGGCGCGGAAATGGGCCTCGTCCTCGGGCGTGAGGAAGGCCGACTGGTGGTGGTCGAACCACCAAGTCAGTTTGTCGGACGGTGAATACTTGAAATCGACGATGGCGTTCTCGTCGCCGTCGAACATCTGCTCGTCGAAGAGCGAGCCGGGGCGGTGGAGCAGCCCGGCGTAAGAGACTTCGGCTCGGGCGTTGACGCGTGCGCGGTAGAGGCGCGTGAAGACGGCGGCCGAGGCCACGCCGTCGAAGCAGTGGCCGTGGTAGAGGAGGCGGAGTTTCATTCGACCCCTTGTCAGCGAAGAAAGGCTCGTAGCAAAGAGCTAAACATCATAACAGCCGCCGCGGGGAAGGCAAAAGGTAAAAGTAAAAGGGCGGGAGGACTTCGGCCACGACGGCCCAAGTCCTCCCGCC
>DASQDT010000225.1:0-6224 GCA_035634035.1 Pyrinomonadaceae bacterium
GCGCTCGATGACGCGCATCAGGTGCTCGTCGTCCTTGAACTCGACCTCGGTGCGCTCGATCTTGCCGGCGCGCTCGACGTAGATGTTCTTCGGCGAGTTGACGAGGATGTCGGAGACGGTCGGGTCGGCGAGCAGCGGCTCAAGCGGCCCGAGTCCGAACAGCTCGTGGCGGACTTCGCCGACGAGGCGCTCGCGCTCGGCCGTCGAGAGCGGCGCGTTCTCGACTTGGAGCATCTCCTCGGCGAGGCGGGCGACCTCGGCGTGGAGCTGCTCGGGTTCGAGCTGCCCGAGCTTGGTCAAGTCCATGCGGTTGATGATGGCGCGGTGCAGGCGCGCCTTCATCTCTTGGAAACTGTTCACGCCGCCGGCCGCCTCGTCGCCGAGGCCGCGGCCGTAGAAGGCCGCGCCGCCGCCCGCGTCTCTGACAAGTCTTTCGCGTAGGGCCATTGTTTTTAGCTCTCAGCTTTCAGCTTTCGGCGAACGGCTTTTCAGACCGTCGCCGGTTCTTTCTCCTCGTCGAGCAGGAGGTCTTCGGCCGCGCGCGTCGCGTCCGCCCGGCGGCCTTTGCGCAGGAGCGAGCCGAGGAGCCCGCGCCGCTCGGTCGCCTCCTCGCGCGCGACGCCGGAGACGCCGAGCGTGCGCGCGATCTGACGAATCTCGGCCGCGAGCTTCGAGTTGGGCTCCGAGGTGACGAGCGGCTGGCCGAGGTTGATGGAGTTGACGGCCGTCCGGTAGTCGCTCTGCACGTAACCTTTCACGCGCTCGCCCAAGTAGCGCTCGACCTGACGGAGGTCTAAATCAATCTGCTTCGACCAGCGGTTGACGACGATGTGAATCTTGTGGCGCGGGTAGCCGAGGCGGTCGAAGATGGCGAGCGCGCGCTGCGCGCAGCGGATCGCCGGGATGTCGAGCGTGAGCACCAAGATGATGTCGTCGGCTTGGTCGAGCGCGGCGAGCGTGATGGCGTCGAAGGTGTGCTGCGGGTCGATGACGACGTAGTCGTAGCGCTCGCGCAGGATTTCCAGAACCTCGAAGACGTGCTCGGGCTTGATGTCGTCGGCCGAGTCGGCCTCGCGCGGCGCGGCGAGCAGCGAGAGGCGCTCGGAGTGCGGCGCGAGGTAGCTGCGCAGGAGCGCGTCGTCCACCCGCGCGCGGTTCTCGACGAGGTCGGCGATGGAGAACTTCGGCTCGACGCCGAGGAAGAGGCCGAGGTCGCCGGATTGCAAGTTTAAATCTACGAGGACGGCCGGCGTGTTCAGAGTCGCGGCGAAGTTCGTCGCGATGAAGGTCGTCCCGCAGCCGCCCTTGCTCGAAAAGACGGCGACGGTGCGCCCGCGCCTCTTCGGAGCCTCCTCGCGCACCTTGCAGAGTTCGCCCGTCCGCTTGAGGACGGTCTTGAACTCCTCGGGGATGACGGGCAGGCGCAGGAACTCGCGCGCGCCGGCGCGCAGCGAGTGGAGGATGAGGTCGGGCGAGGCGTCCTTCGAGGCGCAGATGATGGCCGTCTGCGGGCACTCGGAGGCGACGCGCTCGACGAACTTCAGACCCGCCTCGGGCGAAGGGCCGAGCGCGACGATGACGGCCGACGGGCGCAGGCGCTCGATCTCCGGGAAGACCTGCTCGGCGTCGTCGCCGCCGGCGAGCACGCGGGCGTTGGGCTCGGCGGCGAGCGCGCCGCGCAGCTGCTTGAAGGTCTCCAGCCCGTTGCTCAGGATTACGAATGTGAGTTGTTGGGTCATCTTCGTTCGCTCGGCTTCGCTTTCGTGTTCGTCACCCTCGGCCCGCCGCCTCTCACTAACACTTCTTACACTCGCCGTTGCCCTTCGTGCCGCACGGGCAGGGCTCGGGCGTCGGCGCGGGCGTCGGCGCGGGCGTCGGAGTCGGCGCCGGTGTCGGGGCCGGCGTGGGCGTCGGCTGCGGGGTCGGGCCGGGGGTCGGCGTCGGCAGAGGTGTCGGCGTCGGGTTGGGCGTCGGGCCCGGCGTGATGTCGTCGACGGGCTGCCCGGCGCTCTCGGCCGTCAGGGTCGTGCGGTAGTCGGGCATCGTGATCGTCACGCCCGCGACGGGGATGACGAGGTTGAACTCGTAGCCGGCGACGGTGACCGTGACCTTGCCGTCCGGGTAGCCGAAGACGCCCGTGACGGGCGAAGGGTCGTAGGAGACTTCGACGTCCGTGGGGTCGAGGTCGTTGACGAGCTTCGAGCCCGTGCCCTCGGCGTTGCCGTAGACGGCGACGTTCTTGACGGACTCGACGTCCTCGCTCCCGTTGATGACGGCGTAGCGCGCGGCGCGGCGCGTGGCGTCGGTGAGCGCGTTGTGCGTCCAGAGCAGGCGCGCGACTTCGATGACGCCGAAGGTCGCGGTCATGAAGACGAGCGCGCCGAGCGTGAACTCGACGAGCGCCGCGCCGCGCTCATTCTTGATGGAAGCCTTGCTGTTCATCGTCACGCCCACGGGTACGTTTCTCTTCCGGGTCGGCCGCCGAGAGGGTCGGGAGTTCTTGCAAAACTCCTTCACGAGGGGATCGTGAGGAGGAAGCGCATCGTCGTGCTCGGGCTCACGTCGACGGCGAGCGAGTAGTCGCCCTTGCCGGACATCCCGGCGAGGTCGAAGATGGGCTGGTAGTCGTAGCCCTCGATCTTGACGGTCACCGTCTCGGGCATCCCGGCCGTCAAGTTGCCGCCCTCGCGCGAGATGATGACGTGCGTCGGGTCGAGGCCGGCGACGAGCGGGTCGCCCTCGCCCTCGGTGTTGCCGTAGACGACGAGGTTTTTGGCCGGGCCGTCCATCGAGCCGTTGCCGGGCGCGGTCGAGAGGTAGCGCGCCCCGGCGCGCGTCGCCTTCGCCAGCGTCGTGTAGGTGTAGAAGAAGCGTCCGAACTCGGCCGTGATGACGAGGAGCAGGAGGAGGACGGGCAGAACAATCGCCAACTCGACGAGCTGCGTGCCGCGCTCGCTGCGCGCGAAGCGCCGAAGCGCCTCAAGCTTTAACGTCCTGACTCTCATCCGCTCCCCCTCCCCGTTCGTCTCAAACCGAAACCGCGCCGCGTCTTTCGCGTCGCCGCGTCCCGCGCCTCACTTGTAGAGGACGGGCTGCGTCAGCTCGGGCGTCACGGGCCCGCCGCCCGGCTTGTAGCCGCCCTTGCCGAACATGATGCGCTCGCCGATGTACTCGGCCTGTATGTCGCCGCCGTCGCCGCTGCCCACCCTCGTCTGGAGGAAGAAGGCGGCGAAGCGGTTGAACTTCACGCGGTCGCGCCCGTTGTCGTACTCGTCGAGCTTGACGATGGGGATGAGCACGACGCGGCGCATCGGGACGCCGCCGTGGGCGGCGTTGGAAGGCTCGAAGTTGCCGGAGTTGCGCGTCGCCGGGTCGAGGCCCTGCTTGTATTGCTCCCAAGTGAGCGGCTCTTTGATGTTCACGTCGGGCGGGTAGTCTTGGTAGTCGAGTCCGCCCGAGTAGTCGTCGAAGCGCGTGTTGAGCCCGTGACGGACGGGGCCCGCGGAGACGCCCGGCTTCGTGTCCACGTCGTACCACTGTCCCGGCTCGGCGCACTCGTCCACGCCCCCGGCCAGCCCGTACTTCACGTCTTGGCCGCCCCGCCCGGCGACGGCGAGAATCTGGTAGTTGCCGGGCGAGACCATGTTGCCGGGCGCGGCGCGGACGGTGTACGTCTGCCCCGGCGTCATCGGGATGTCGTAGTCGATGACCGAGAGCGGAATCCAGTCGCAGTGGACGTTGGGCGCGTGCGACATACCGGCGATGGCGTTGCCGTCGAGCTTGGCGACGTTGTCGCCGACGCCCGCGCCGCCGAAGAGGACGCTCACGTCCTTGTCGGGGATGTCGACCTTGACGAAGCGGATGTTTTCGGCGACGGCCGCCGCCTCGGCCGCGCTCATGTAAGGGCCGCCGAAGTTGACGGCGAACTTTACGTCGGAGGGCGAGACGGTCGCGTCCTTGTTGCTCAGCTCGTAGCCGTTCATCGCCTCGACGGCGCGCTCGGTGGCGAGCGTGATGCCGCTCGGCGAGGAGTTGAGGGCGGAGGCCCCGGCGAGGGCGGCGGCGTCGGCCGCGTTCTGCAACTCGGCCTTGACCGTGTAGAAGTGGCTCACGTCCACACAGAGCCCGACCGCGAGGAGGAAGGCCATCATCCCGAAGACGCTGACGGCGAGGACAGAGCCGCGCTCACCGCGGCGGAGCTCCTGAGCAGACTTTCTCATCTCTCACCTCCTCGTGAATTTTCGCGGCGGCGGGGCGCGCCTCAACTTCAACGCCCCCGCCGCGGTTGAACGCTCGCGTTAGTTGTCGGGCGTCGGGTTGAGACTCGCCGTCACGGGCGTCGCGGGCTTCGACGCGCCGACCTTCGGCGCGTCCTGCGTCGCGGCGGGCGCGTCCTTCACCGGCGCGTCGCTCGCGGGAGTCGAGGTCGCGGGAGTCGAGGTCGCGGGCGCGGCGCTCGACGGGGCGACGTTCGCGGGGGCGACGGCCGTCGGGGCGACGGTGGCGGGCGCTTGCGTCGTCGGCGCGACGGACGAGGTGGAGGCCGGCGCGGTCGAGAATCCGTGCTCGCCGTTGATGCCCTCGCCCTTCGGCTCAAGGCCGAGCGGGCCCTTGCCCTGCTTGAGGCCGTCGAGTCCGCGCTGCTGCGGGATGTCGTCGGGGCTGACGGGCTTGACCATCTGCGCCGTGACGATGAACATCAGCTCGGTCTCGCTCTTCGTGAACGACTTCGACTTGAAGAGGTTGCCGAGGATGGGGATGTCGCCGAGGCCCGGCACCTTCGAGAACGACTGTATCTCGGCGTTGTCGAGCAGGCCGGCGAGCGCGAACGACTGGCCGTCGCGCAGCTCGACGCCCGTCTTCGCGCGCCGCGTCCGCAGCGCAGGAATCAAGAAGCCCTCGAACTTCACGCCGTTGGCGAAATCAATCGTCGAGACTTCAGGCTCAAGCTCAAGGCGGATGTGATCCTCGTCGATGATCGTCGGCTTGAAGTTGAGGCGGACGCCGTACTCCTTCCACACGATGGTGACGGAGGTCTTGTCCGAAGTCGCCTGCACGACCGGCACGGGGAACTCGCCGCCCGCGAGGAAGCTGGCCTGCTGGCCGTCCATCGCGATCAGGTTCGGCTCGGCGAGAGAGCGAATCGCGCCGACGGATTTGAGCGCGCGGAGCATCCCCGTCAGCCCCGTCATGTTGTTGCCGAGCAGGAGGTTGAGGGCGGGCGTCAGCACCGTTTCCGAAGAGACGATTGAGCCGCTCGGGCCGTCCGACATCCCGACCGACTTCAGAGAGCTCGGCCCGAGGCCGCTGTTCATGTAGCCGACCGTGCCGTGATCGACGAAGCCTAAAGACGTGCCGATTTCGCGCATCTTCGACTTGCTGACCTCGGCCACGCGCACCATCAGCTGAATCTGCGCCGCGGCCTTCACGGGCGTCTCCAACATATTGACGGTCTTGAAGCCGGCCGCCTGCACGACGGCCTCGGCCTGCTGCGCCACCTTCATGTTCGAGACGCTGCCCGAGAGCACGACCGAGCCGTTCGCCTGACTGACGTTGATCGACTCTTTCGGGAAGAGCGCGCGTATCTGCGAGTCGATGAGCGAGAGGTTCGAGCGGACGTACACGTCGAAGACGACGAACTGCCCGCCCGACTTCTCCCACGCGATGAAGTTGACCTGCCCGAACGCCTTGCCGTTGACGAGCACCTGATCGGGCGCGACGAGCACGGCCTCGGCCACCTCGGGGTTCGAGACCGAGAAGCGCCCGATGGCGCGGTCGAAGTTGATGACGCGCGACTGCCCGACGAGGACGTTGATCTGGACGGGCTCCTTCTCCTCCGAGGAGAAGACGGCCGAGACCGAGGAGTGCTTCTGCTGCGCGTGCGCGGGCGCGAGGCCGAGCGCCGTGGAGGCCGCGAGCGCGCCGAAGAGCACCGCGATGCGTGCGACGAGGGAACGGTTCTGCATGGTCTTTTGACTCCTTTGAAAGCTGTCAGCAATCAGCTTTCAGCAATCAGCTACCAGCAACTCCCGCGCGGGCCGAAACGCTGATAGCCGACTGCTGACCGCTTTTGAGGTCACGGGAACTCGACGGTGCTCCGCTTCGAGCCGTTAATCATCTCGACCGACGGGCGCGGCGGCGCCGGGGGCGCGGGCGCGGCCTGCGGCTGAGGCTTCGGCTCCGCCTACGGCGCGCGGCGCGTCTGGTGGTAGACGGGCGCCGGG
>DASQDT010000226.1:0-37188 GCA_035634035.1 Pyrinomonadaceae bacterium
GGTCGTGTCAACTCCCGTCCCGTTGTCGACGCCCCGCGAGCTGAAGGAGGCGGGGCTTCCGAGCCCTTGCTTCTCGCCGGCGGCGACCGAAATCGTCCACGGCATCGTCGAGTAGGGGTTGATGGAAGTCGGCGTGTCGCCGGCGTTACCGGCCGCGAAGACGACGACGATGTTGCGGTCGTGCGCCGTGCGCGTCGCGACGTTAATCGGGTTGTCGGGGTCGATTTCGGAGGCCGCGAGGCCGCCGCCCCAAGAGTTGTTGATGATGCGGACGTTGTAGAGGAATTGATTCGCGAGCAGGTAGTCGTACGCGCCGATGATGCCGATGAGCGGGAGGCCGAGCTCGTTGCCGGAGTTGACGCCGATCAAGTGCGCGCCGCGCGCGACGCCGCCGTAGTGGTTGCCCGACGACGCGCCCGTGCCGGCGGCGACGGCCGCGCCGTGCGTGCCGTGGCCCGACTCGACATCGGAGTGCGGCGTGTTCTCGACGTAGATGGGCGAGACGAGGCCCTGCTCGTAGAGGATGTCGGCGACCGAGATGCCGACGCCGAGGAGCAGCCCGCCGTCGCCGACGACCGTCTCGGAGAGCGGCTGGATGACGTTCTGCACGGTCTTTTTGCCCGGCCCGTATTCGAGGTCTTTGTGCGTGCCGTCGATGCCGGTGTCGATGTAGCCGATGCCGACGCCCTTGCCCGAGACGGGGAAGCCGGGGTTCGTGCGGTTGTTGCCCGTCACCTCGCGGTCGGCCGCCATCTGCGGCACCCCGATGAACGGGCGGCTCGCGTTCGTGAAATTCTTCATGATGCGGTTGCCGTGGATGGAGGCGACGCCGGGCTGCGTGCGGACGCGCGCGAGCTGGAGCGCGTTCATGTCGGCGATGACCATCGGCAGCTCGCGCATGACGAAGCCCTTGTTGATGCCGACGGCGCGCAGCGCGTTCAGCTCGGTCGAGGACGGCTTCGTGCGGTAGGTGATGACGACGGGCGCGGTCGCGCCGAGCCGTGAGTTGAGGAACGAGGCGAGAAGCGGGTCGACTTTCGCTCCTGCCGCGGACGCTTCCGTTCCGGGTCTGACGGCCAGCGCGAGGGTGATAAGAAGGATCGCGATAACTGCTCTTTTCATAGCTGCCTCCGTTTTCAATCGAGACGTTTTCTGATTCTCCGAAGCGACCGAGCGGCGCGGGGCGGGGGCGGGCGTCCGTGAAGTCTCGGCCCGCCCCCGACTGCCGCCTAGTTGCCCGCCACGAAGCGCTGGCGGAAGTTCGCGAGCGAGTAGGCCATGAAGCCGCGTGTCACGGCGTCGTTCGGCCGGACGCGCGCCTTGAGCGTCGGCTGGAAGTCGAACGGCCCCTGTTCGAGCGCGAAGAAGGCTTGGAGCAACTGCTTGTCGAGCGCGAGCTGGACGTAGCCGCGCTCGGCGAGCGGGATGCTGGCGTTGTCGGCGAGCGGGATGGTCTGCCCGTTGTAGTTGACCGTCACGGTGCTGCCGGCCAGAGCGCGGGCCTCGGCGTCGAGCCCGAGGGCGCGGACGAGCGCGACCGCGACGGCGGCGCGCGAGACCGTCGAGTTCTCGTCGAAGGCCGACGCGGACGAAGACATCATGCCGGCGGGCGTGAAGTCCCAGTCGCGGAGCGTGGAGCCTTTGGCCGTCACCGACTCGGCGATGAGCGCGAAGCCGCCGGAGAGGTCGTTGTACTTGCGCATCGGGTTGATGGTCTGGCGGAGCGGCGTGTTGAGCGCCAGCAGCCGCGCGAAGTCGCCGCGCGTGACGGACGCGTCGGGCTTGAAGGTGTCGTCTTCGAAGGTGTCCATCAGGCGGTTCTCAAGCGCGTTGCGAATCTCGGCCTCGGCCGCGTGGCCGGCGATGTCCGAGGGCTCTTCGACCGCGACGGTCGCCTTCTTGATGCGGCCGTTGACCGTCTCGGGGATGGCGATGCCGAAGGGCGACGAAGGCGCGGCGACGCCAGCCGCGTTCAGCACCAGCCCGCGCAGGCCGCGGACTTCGGCGATCCACTCGCCCGCGGCGGGCGACTTGACGAGCACCTGACGGCGCGGCGAGTCGAGCACCGGCAGCGCGATGCCGCTCGAATAGGCGCACTCGACCTGCTGGCAGCCCGGCGGGTAGAGCACGAAGCCGAGCGAGTTGCCCGCCTCGTCGGTGACGGCGTTCGTCCCGAAATCAATCTTGACGTTCAGCAGCCCGATGCCCTCCTCGACTTGGAAGGGGTAGGTGTTCGGGCTCTGCGGGCCGGGCTGCGCCGGCATGAAGTCGATGGAGAAGTCCTCGGCCTCGGGCAGGTAGTTGATGGCGATGTCGGTGTGGAAGCTCGGCGTGTTGATTTGGCCGTAGGGCTTCGAGCGGTTGAAGACCTTGTCGACGGCCGCGTAGGCGTTGATGTAGCCCGCGCCGACCTCGTAGTCCTCGCGGCCCGGCATCCGCGTCGCCGTCTCCTGCATGATCTGCTTAATCTCTTCGGGCGTGAGCGTCGGGTCGGCGTCGAGCATCAGGGCGGCGACGCCGGCCGCGAACGGGCAGGCCATCGAGGTGCCGGAAATCTGCGTGTAGTACGGCAGGTACGGGGCGGGGATTTCGGTGTCGTCGGTCAGGCCGTTGGAGACGACGTTCGTGGCGGAGCGTGTCGAGACCATCGCGTACGAGAACTTCGCGGCGTTGGTCTCGAACTCGCGGCCCGTGCCCGGCGCGGTGATGGACGGCGCGTCGTTGTCGTTGCGCGGGTCGTTGTCGGCGAGGCGCTCCTCGCGGGGGATGCCGCGCGAGGAGAAGTTGGCGAGCCCGCCCTCCTTCGTGCCGGCGGCGACCGAGATGACCCACGGGGCTTTGCCGTAGGTGTTGTGCGTGTCGGGGCCGGGGCCGGAGTTGCTGGCCGACAGGAAGACGGCGATGTTGTTGTCGTAGGCGAGCTTGGTGGCGATGTTGACGGGGTCGTCGGCGTTGAAGTCGCCGCCGCTGCCCCACGAGTTCGAAATGACGCGGATGTTGTACTGGAACTGGTTCGAGAGCGACCACTCGAAGCCGCCGAGGGCGTTGAGGATGAAGAGGCCGGCGCCCGAGCCCGTGCCGATGATCTTCGCGCCGGGCGCGACGCCCGCGTAGCGGTTGGCCGACTGCTGGCCCGTGCCGCCGAGGATGCCGGCGCAGTGCGTGCCGTGGCCGACGTGCGTGTCGGTGTTCGGCAGGCCCTCGACCGTCTGGAGCGAGGTGAAGCCGGCCTGCGTCTGGCCGTCGGTCAGAACCTGCACGTTCTGGATGACCTTCGCGCCGAACTTCAGGTCGCCGTGCGTCGCGTCGATGCCCGAGTCGTTGACGACGACCGAGAAGTTGCCCGCGCCCGAGACGGGCATCCCGCCGTTGGCGCGCGTGAAAGAGGCGTCGGTGCGCAGGCGGTCGACGCCGGCGAGCACGCGCGCCTGATTCATGTAGTAGAAGATGCGGTCGTTCGGCCAGACGGAGCGGACGGCCGAGTTGCCGGCGAGCGCGCGAATCTGCCCGACCGTAATCGAGGGCACGGCGACCATGCCGAGGCGCTGGAGCGTGAAGCCCTGCGTGACGCCGGCCGCGCGCAGCACATTGAGGTGCGAGTCGTTGAGGCCGTTCGTCGTGTTGAAGGAGACGATGACGAAGCCGGCGTCGACGCTCGGGGCGAGCGTGTCGAGTTTGGATTGGAGCGCCGGGGCGACGGTCGCGGCGCGGGCCGAGGCCGAGAGGGCGAGGCAGAAAGTTAGCGCGAAAAGCGCGGCAGAGAGTCTTTTAAACATCCGAAGTGTTCCTTTCGTCCAATAAGTTCGAGGTCTATTCTGTGCGGTCGGCGTGTCCCGTGCTTGAAGACGGGTAGAAAATAACGCGCGCGGGTTGAGAAATCCTTGAACGGGCGGGCGGACGACGGCCCCGCGGCTTTTCCTAATCGTTTCAACGACTTAAGAGTACAGCCGGCGACTTGAGGAAAACTTGAGGGGACTTGAAAGAGGCGGGAAGGGTCTTGAGCCTGAAGGGCGGGGAGCGCCCGCGGAGGGTTTTGCGGAGGGTTTTTAAGGGATTTTCGGAGGTCGGATCTCTGTCTGACTACTTCTCGGCCTGCTGGGTGATGCTCCTGAGGCGCTTCCTCGCGGGCGTCCGCTTCGCACGCAAAGTCTTGTGACGCGTCCCCAGCATACTCGTCAGCAACTGGTGGCTGACGCCAAGCAGCCGCGCCGCCTTCGTCACGCTGCCCCGCGCCTCCTCCAAAGCCAGCGCGATAAACCTCGCTTCCAAATCGTGCACCGCCCCGTGCAGCGAGAAGTTCTTCTCACCCAGACGCCACCCCGCCACGCGTCTCACGATCACGCGCGCGCACGCCCTCAGGCGCCCCGTCTCCTCCGCGTCGCGGCTCTCACTCAACAGCTCGTCCGCCCGCAGGTACAGACCAACCAGCTCATCCTCCGCGAGACGCCCCGCCCCGTGCTCCTCGATGAGCGTGATCGCGATGGCGGCCGCGTTAGACAGCGCCCCCGACTCTTCCGCCAAGCCCACGGCTTGACGCAGGACGTTCAGCGAACCCTCGTACATCCCGAGCCTCGCCCACACGACGCCTTGAACCTTGAGGGCATCCGCGAGCAATGCGGAGTCGCCGCCGCGCTTCAACGTTCGGATGGCCCTCTCGACGGCCGTGTTGGCTTCGCGGTATCTCCCCTCCGCGACGAGAACACAGGCACGCGTCTCGTCGACCTGCGCAAGTATTCGCGCCTCGTTCAACCGCACTAAGGTCACGCCCGCGCGGTCTAGGTGTTCGTGCGCCTGTTCGTAGCGTCCGAGCTTGTAGAGCAGAAAGGCGAGGTTGTTTTCGATGCCCGCGCCGTAACGTTCATTCCCCGCCTGCTCGTAGTGGTAGACGGCCGCGGTGTACTCGATGATGGCCCGGTCAAAATAATCTTCACGGGATTCCGCCGCGCCTAGCGCCTGCAAGACGATGCCTAGCTCGTTATGATAACTGCCTCTGAGGCCGTGCGGCGTGTCTTCTTGCAAGAGGGCGGCCGTCTCCGAGAGCAGGCGGAAGGCGTCCGTATAACGCCCCGCACTCGACTCGACGACCGCAAGGCGCAGGGCGACTTTTATCTTTGGCTCGCCGCCTCCCGCGCGTTCGCAAGCATCCGCTAGAAGAGCGCGGGCCTCCTCATACGCGCCTTCCCTCCAATAACAGAGCGCAAGGTCACTACGCGCCAGCGCCGCCTGAGCCATCTCGCCGACACTTTCAAAAAGGGCCGCGCTCTCGCTGATGAGGTCTTTCGCCGCGCCTTGCGCGCCCGTCCGCTGTTCGCTCGCCGCTATCCAGCCCGACAGAGCGCCCACCTGTAGCAGCACCCCGGCCGCCGTCCGCTCGTCTAGTCTTTCGACGCTCGGCCGCCCGCCCGTTCCGTTCCAGAAAATGCCTAGAGCCTCGCGCGCGGCCTCGTATTGCCCGGCCTGCATGAACTCCGAGGCGAGGCGACAGCGCAGCAAGACGCGCTCATTAAGTGTTAATGAGTGGTTGTCTAGTTCTTTCAGGCGGCTATCTGCTAAATTCATGTGAGGCAAGCCCTTCACCATGCTTCCAAAATTTTTGGAAGCATGAAAAGACCGCCGCACCAGTGACGAGTACGGCGTTCATTCCGGCCCAAAACTTCACAAGCCATGAGGAAAAGACCAATGAGAAAAAGTCTATGCGCCTTCGCGCTAGTGCTGGCGCTAGGTTGTCCTGCCCTTGCCGGGGTGGTTCATACTCCTCCCGCGCCCGAATCGCCGCCGAACGCCTCCGAAGAGGTGACGACGGAACGGGAGATACACACTCCGGGGCTAGCCGAGGTCGTGCTGAACTTGTTCGCGCTTTTTTAGGCGCGGCTGTCAACTTGGCCCCGCGTAAGCCGCCGCGAGGCGGACGGGTAGGGGTGTGTCTTGTGCACGTCGAAAGGGTGGAAAGGACGCCCACAAAGCTGCGAGATTAGCGCGGAGCGTTGAGGATTGCAATAGCTCTACGGACTCGCCGCAGTCGCCGTCAGGTCGAGGGGAACTCGTCTCTGAGCGAGCCGATGCGGTAGGGCTCGTGGACGCGCACGTCGGCGGCGCGGCGGGCCTGTTTGAGCCAGTCGCGCAGGGTCGCGGCCTCGCGCTCGTTTTCGAGTCGGCGGCGGATTTCGGCGGCGGCCTCTTCGAGCGTCTGCGTCCGCGCCGCGTCGCGCGCGAAGACTTTGATGACGTGGAAGCCGTAGTCGGTCTGGACGACGGGGCTGACCTCGCCCGGCTTCAGTCTGAAAGCCGCCTCGTCGAACGGGCGCGGGTGCGACTCGCGCGCGAAAGCGCCGAGCTCGCCGCCGCGCTCGCGCGTCGAGGTGTCCTCGGAGAACTCGCGCGCGAGCGCCGCGAAGTCGGCGCCGCCCGCGGCCCTGCGCCGCACGTCCTCGGCCCGCGCGCGCCGCGCGTCCATCTCCTCGCGGACGGCGCGCTCAAGTTCAGCGCCCGCGAGGTTGCGCGCGCGCTGAACCTCCTGCGAGACGAGGTTCGGGCGCGCGGCGATGAGGACGTGCGAGCCCGTGACGCGCTCGGGCAGTTGGAAGGCGGGGTCGGTCTTGTGCTCGTCGTAGTACTTGCGCACGTCCTCGTCCGTGACCTTCACGTCCTTGCGCAGCTCCGCGCGCAGAAGCTCGCCGTAGATTTCCGACTTGATGACCTCGCGGTACTCCTCGCGCGTCAGCTTGTGCGAGGCGAGGTACTGGTCGTACTTCTCTTCGCCGCCGAACTGCGTGACCGTCCGACGCTCGGCCTCGGCCAGACGCTCGGGCGTAATCGTGAGCCCGCGCCGCTCGGCCTCGCGCGCGATGATGGCGCGGTCGACTAACTCCGCGACGATGCCCTCGCGCAGGAGCCCGAGCTTGCGCCGCCCCTCCTCGGTCGCCTCGCTCAGGCCCAACTCCTCGCGCCCGTTCTTCAGATACATCTCGTAGAGCTTCAGAGAGACGGGACGCCCGCCCACGGTCGCTATCGCCGCGTCCGCCGACGCGCCGCCCGACGCGTTCGTGTTCGTGTTCGAAGCCTCGCCCGCGCAGGAGACTGACGCGAGCGCGATCAGGACGGAGAAGTGTCTGAGACGCGTGGAAAGAGTTTTCAACATGGGCGGGATTCTAGCAAAGTATCCGCAAAGGGCGCGAATGTGTTTAGAATGGCGTCATGGCGAAAGAGTCTTACGACGCGGTGGTGGTGGGCGCGGGGCCGAACGGCCTGAGCGCGGGGATAGAGCTCGCGCGGCGCGGGCTGTCCGTCCTCTTGGTCGAGGGGCGCGAGACGATCGGCGGCGGCGCGCGCTCGGAGGAGGTGACGCTCCCCGGTTTTTCGCACGACATCTGCTCGGCCATCCACCCGGTCGGCGTCGTCTCGCCGTTCTTCCGCTCGTTGGAGATCGAGCGTTGGGGCGTCGAGTGGGTCGAGCCGCCGGCCGCGCTCGCGCACCCGTTCGACGACGGCAGCGCGGCCGTCCTCTACAGGTCGCTCGAAGAGACGGGCGCGACGCTCGGCCGCGACGGCGACGCCTACGCGCGTCTGATGCGCCCGTTCGTCGCGCGCGCCTCGGACTTCTTCGAGGAAGTCCTGCGCCCCATACGCATCCCGCGTCACCCGTTTTTCATGGCGCGCTTCGGGCTCAAGGCCCTGCGCACGGCCGAGGGGCTCGCGAAGTCGCACTTCGGCGAGCCGCACGCGCGCGCCATCTTCGCGGGCTGCGCCGCCCACTCCGTCCTTCCGCTCGACAAGGCGGGCACGGCCTCCTTCGGGCTCGTGCTCGCGCTCGCCGCGCACGCCATCGGCTGGCCCTGCGTGCGCGGCGGCTCCGTGAAAATCATCGAGGCGCTGGCCGCCTGTTTCCGGAGTCTCGGCGGCGAGATTCGGACGGGCCAGACGGTCACGTCTCTGCGCGAGCTTCCTCCCTCGCGCGCGGTGCTCTTCGACCTCACGCCGCGTCAGGTCGTCAAGATTGCGGGCGACGACTTGCCGCCGAGCTACCGCCGCAAGCTCGAACGCTTCCGCTACGGGCCGGGCGTGTTCAAGGTCGACTGGGCGCTCGGCGGGCCGGTGCCGTGGAAGTCGGAGGCGTGCCGACAGGCCGCGACCGTTCACTTGGGCGGGACGATTGAAGAGGTGGCGCGCGGCGAGATGGAGATGTGGCAGGGCCGACACCCCGAGCGGCCGTTCGTGCTGTTCGCGCAGCAGAGTCTGTTCGACGCGACTCGCGCGCCCGAGGGCAAGCACACGGGTTGGGCCTACTGCCACGTCCCGCACGGCTCCGAGGAGGACATGACCGAGCGCATCGAGCGACAGGTGGAACGCTTCGCGCCCGGCTTCCGCGACCTGATACTCGCGCGGCGCGTGATGACGACTTCGGACGTGGAGCGTCACAACCCGAACATGGTCGGCGGCGACATCGGCGGCGGCGCGAACGACCTGTGGCAGTTCGTGGCGCGGCCCGTCGCGAGGCTTGACCCTTACTCGACGCCGAACGAGCGGCTCTACCTCTGTTCGAGCTCGACGCCTCCGGGCGGCGGCGTCCACGGCATGTGCGGCTATTGGGCCGCGCGCTCGGCCCTGCGCCGCACGCTCCGCGCGAGCTGAACCGACGGAAAGGCTCTCAGCGTCTCTTGCGCGCGGCCTTCGGCGCGCCCGCCGTCGCGATCTTCTTCGTCGTCGTCCGCTTCGTCGCGGTTCCCTTCGCCTTCGTCGCGGCCTTCATGACAACCGCGCCTTTCGCCGTCGCCTTCCGCGCCGCCGGTCGCTTGACACCGCCCGCCGCGTCGCGTCTCTTAACGGACTTCGTCGCGCCCTTCTTCGTCCCCTTCGCCGCGGCCTCCTTGCGGACGTTCTCGGCGCGGCGCAGGCCGACGACGAGGCGCTCGATGCGGCGCTCGACGCCCGCGGCCTCCTCCTCGTCGAGCGTCGCGTCGTCCTGCTCGACGCCCTTCGGCGCGCTCCCGCCGCTCTCCTCGACCATCCGCTCGACGACCTCGACCCAGTTCGCGTCCTGCATGACGGAGCCGACCGTGCTCATGCCGACGTAGTCGAAGGCGTTGGCCGCGCGCGCGAGCGTCTCGACCGTGAAGCGCACGCCGCGCGTCGTCTTCTCGGTCGTGAAGACGACGACGCCCGCGAGCGGGTGGCCCTCGATGGTGACGAACGTGACGCGCGCGCGGCCGGCCTCGGCGACGCGCATCTGTATGTTGCCGCGCGCGGGCAGCGCCGCCGTCAGGGTCACGCCGCGCTCGACGCGGTTCGGCGTGTCGGGCTCGGCGTCGAACTCAATCGGCATGATGTCCGAGCAGCGCTCGCGGAAGAGTTTGAGAAGGCCGGGCGCGTCGAGGCGGCTGTTCACGATCTCGGCCCGGAAGCGTTTGCGGCGGAGCGGGCCGAAGCCCTCGGACGGCAGTTGCTCGGGCAGCGTGTCGGCGAGCAGGCGCAAGCCTTCGTCGAGCGGCAGCGGCTCGACGCCGAAGACTTCCGTGAGGGCGTTGCGGCTCGGCTCGCGGATGAAGTTCTCCTCGACGAGCATCGTCACCTTCGCCTCGTCCACCGACAAGTCCACGCCGAGCACGCTCGACGTGATGCGTCCGAGTCCGAGCGCGTCGGAGGCGCGCGCGACCGTCGTCGCCAAGAGTTCCGGGACGGGCAGCAGCGTCGGCTCGCGCCCCGTGAGGCGGCCCATGCGCTCGACGATGTCGCGCGTCGTGGTCAGGTCGTCGCCCGCCACTTCGAACGTCTCGCGCGAGGGCGTCTCGTCGGCGACGGCGCGCGCGACGGCCGCGCCGAAGTCCTCGTACCAGACGGGCTGAAAGCGTTGCTCGGCGTCGCCGACGGCCGGGACGACCGGGAGCGCGCGCACCAACTTCAGGAGCACCGAGACGACCTCGTCGCCCGGCCCGTAGACCGCGCCCGGCCGCAGGATTACCCAGTCGCCGCGAAACTTTCGGACGAGCTCCTCGCCCTTCAGTTTCGAGCGGTGATAGTCGGACTGCCCGCGGTCTGCGCCGAGCGAGGAGACGAAGACGAAGCGTCGGACGCCCGCCCTCTGCGCCTCCTTCAGGATGTTGCGCGTGCCGCCGACGTTGACGCGCTCGAAGGTCACTTCGGGCGGCGACTCGCTGACGATGCCCGTCACGTGGACGACGGCGTCGCAGTCGGCGGCCGCCCCCGTCAGCGTCCGCGCGTCCGACACGTCGGCCGCGAACGGCTCGACGCCGCGCGGCCACTCGCGCGCGCCCCGCTCCGCGCCGCGCGTCAGAAGCCTCACCTCGTGCCCTTCCGCGAGCAGCGCAGGGATGACGCCTTCGCCGATGACGCCCGTCCCGCCCGTCAACAGAACTCTCATTGGATGGAAGCCTCCCCGCAGAAACTCGGCCGGCCGCGCGCCGACAAAGCGGCGGCCCTCGGAGCCGAGCGTAGCCGTGTTGTGTGGAGAGTTTTTTCGAACGGTCTGCCAAAAGTGTGCTTCGCCGGGGCGCGAGAGCTTTTCTGTGGACAGCCGGGGCGCGCCTCGCTTACAATCCGCAAGCTTTAACTTCGCCGCCACCTCTGACCGCTCGACCCCCGACGCCACGCGCCGGCCACGCGCGCCCGGCCACAAATCGTGCCAGCGGAACAACCCAGCACAGGAGAGCTTCGATGAAGAAACCTTTTTTCTTGCCCCTCGTCGTCGCCGTCGCGCTCACGGCCGGCTGCCCCGACCCCGCATCCAACAACGCGCCCGGCGGCGGGAACGCCGCCAAGAACGCCTCCGACGGCAACCGCGTCTCCACGCAGGACGTGAACGTCAACGCCAACGTCAACGCCGACCAGACCGTCTCGCCCGTGGCCGCGAACAAGGAGGACAAGACGGTCGTCGTCGTCGTCTTCGACGACGCTTCCGGGAAGCGCATGATCCTCGCCGCGCCCGACAAGCTCCAACTCAGGGCGGCGAGGAACGAGAGGCTCGACTTCATCGTCGTCAACAACCTCGACGACGTGCTCACCAACCTGAAGATCGAGTTCACCGGCTCGAACGGCAACCCGATGGAAGGCGTCGACCTCGACTTCTCGAACATCCCGGCCGGGGGCAGCCAGCAGGGCAGGACGGGCAAGATCAGGGACACGGCCACCGCCGGCAGCTACAAGTACGCCGTCTCGACGAACGTCGCGGCCGGCCCCTCGCCGACGCCGCTCGACCCGGAGATCATCATCAACCGCGACCGCTGAGTTGTGTGTTTGAAGTCTTGGGACGGCGCGCTCGCGTCTAGGAGGCGGGCGGGAAGAGCGCGCTGAACTCGGCCGAGTCGCGCAAGCTCCGGAGGTCTGGGTCGCGCCTCGCCTCGGAGTCGCTGTAGCCGTGCGAGAGCGCGTGGCCGAGGTACTGAAGCGCCTGCTCGCCGCGGCCCGCGAGCGCGTAGACGACGGCCTTCTGGTACTGGAGCTTCGTGTTCCGCGGCTCGCTGTGCGCGGCCTTCTCGACGTTCGAGAGCGCCTCCTCGGTGCGCCCGAGTTTCGCCTGACAGACGGCGAGGCGGCCCAACAGTTCGGCGTTGCCGGGCGCGACCTGCAAGGACTTCTGCAGAAGCTCGGCCGCCTGTTGGTACTGCGCCTCGGCGTCGGCGCGGCTGCCGGCGCGCAGGTAGGCGTCGCCCAAGTTGCGGTAGAGGATGTCGTCGCCGGGGTTCAGCTCGATGGCGCTCTTGTAAGCCTCGATGGCCTCGCTGTAGCGCTCCAAGTAGAAGAAGTTGCTGCCGAGGTTCGAGTAGGCGTCGGCCGTCGGGTGAATCTCGTTGGCCCGGCGGCTCATCGGGATGGCGTCCTCGTAGCGGCCCATCAAATAGTAGATGCCGCCGAGGTTGTTGTAGCCCTTGTAGCTGTCGGGCTGGATGGCGATGACGTGCCGGAACTGCTCGGCCGCCTCCTCGTAGCGGCCCATCAGGTAGTAGCAGACGCCGAGGCGGTCGTAGTTGTCCCAGTAGCCGGGGCGAATCTCGATGGCCTTCCTGAAGTGGGAGATGGCGCGCTCAAGTTCGCCCTTCTGCATGAAGCAGCGGCCGAGCCAGCGGTGCGCGTCGTCGCTCAGAGGCTGAAGACTCAGGGCGCGCTCGAACTCCTCGACCGCGCGCTCCAACTTCCCCGTCCCCTGATAGATTATCCCGAGTGAGACGTGAACCTGCGGCTGGTTCGGGTCTAGGACGAGCGCGCGGTCGCTCGCCGTCAAGGCGCGCTGCACCCAGAGGTTGTCGCGCGTCTCGTCGTACTTGAGCCAGTAGGCCTCCCCGAGTCCGGCCTGCGCGGCCGCGAACTGCGGGTCGAGCCGGAGAGCCTCCTCGAACATCCGCATCGCGAAATCCACGTTGCCCTTAATCTCGCGCCGGTCAAGGAATGCGCGCCCCTTCGAGTAGAGCTCGAAGGCGTTGATGTTGGTCGTCGGCGGGTGCGCCATGTCCTCGCGCACCTCCGACGACAGACTGACCTTGAGCGCGTCGGCCACCGCCTTGCAGACCGAGTCCTGCATGTCGAAGAGCTGCGACTCGTCGCCGCGGTAGCGGTCGCCCCAGATGACGCGGCCCGTCTCGACGTCCGTCAGGCGCGCCGTGATTCGGATGTTCTGGCCCGCGCGCATCACCTCGCCTTCCAAGAGAATGCTCGCGCCTAGCTCGCGCGCCAGCTCGCGCGCGCCGTGGCCGGTCTCGTTGGCGCGGCCCGCGCCCGCCGCCTTCGACAGCACCGAGATGCCGCTCACCTTCGCCAAGTCGGTCGTGATGACGGACGAGAGGCCGACGCCGATGAAGCTGCTGGCCTCCTGCGAGCCGACGGCTTGGAAGGGGAGGACGAGGACTGTGCGCGGGACGTTCGCCGTCGAGAACGTGTGGCGGGCCGACAGGGGCGCGCCGGCCGGCTGCGAGTAGAGAGACGAAGGCAGGGGCGCGCCCGGCTGCAAGCCGAGCGAGGCCTGCTGCGTCGGCGTCGCCGCGCCGAACGGGTGGCTGGTCGCGACCGTCTCGGCGCCGGCCGCGTCTTGGGTGGACGGCGGGAAGGGGCGCGTGGGCATGGCGTCGCCGCTCGGCGCTTGCATACGCATCTCGATGCGGAGCGCGTCGAGCGAGTCGCGCACCTCGGCGAAGGAGGAGGGGCGGCGCTCGCGCTCCTTTTCGAGCAGGCGCGAGACGAGCGCGGCCGCGCCGGGCGGCAGACGCGGGTCGAGGCCCTTCACCTCGACCGGCACGCGCGACAGTATCGCGGCCGCGATCTCGAACGAGCTCGTCGCCCAGAACGGGTGACGGCCCGTGAACATCTCGTGGAGCACGATGCCGTAAGAGAAGATGTCGGTGCGCGCGTCGAGCGTCTCCTTGCGCAGCTGCTCGGGCGACATGTAGGGGATCGTGCCGACGACGGCGCTCGCGCCCGTCAGCGTCTCGATGGCGGCGGCCGTCAGGGCCGCCTCGTCGGCCACGGGGCGGCCGCCCTCGATGTCGCGCGCGAGCCCGAAGTCGAGGAGCTTGGCGTGCCCGCGCTCGTTGACGAGGATGTTCTCGGGCTTGAGGTCGCGGTGGATGACGCCGTTCGAGTGCGCCTCGGCCAGAGCGTCGGCGAGCTGCGCGGAGAGGTTCAGGAGCACGTCGGGCGTGAAGCTCTGCGCGCGGATGTGCTCGCGCAAACTCTTGCCCGAGACGAACTCCATGACGATGTAGGCGTACTCGTCCGTCTCCTTGATCTCGTGGATGACGACGATGTTCGGGTGGTTCAGGCGCGAGGCCGAGCGCGCCTCGCGCAGGAAGCGCTTGGCCGCGGTCTCCGAGGGGTGCTTGCGGCGGTCGATGAACTTGATGGCGACGGCGCGTTGCAGCAGGCGGTCTTCGGCCTTGTAGACCTCGCCCATCCCGCCCGCGCCGAGCCGCGCGCGGATGACGTAGCGCTCCCCGTAGACCTGTCCCACCTCGATAGACATTTGAGGGTTGAGTGTGACGCCCCGCCAAAGGCGTCGGCGGCCGAGCGCGCGTCGGCCGAAAAAATTCTTACGCGGTCAATCTATTACACGGGCGGAAAATGTCAAGGGCGGTTCGGTCTGAAGGCCGGGGCGTGTCAGGCGTGAGGAGCGGCCGCGCGCGCGTAAACTCTGCGCCCCGCGCGCGCGGCTCGAATCTGGCCGTCCCCCTTAGTCTTGCGCGCGCGCGCGCGCGTCACGACTCGGCGGGCGGGATGACCAACTCCTGACCGGGCCTGATCTCGTCCGGGTCGTCGAGCTTGTCGCGGTTGGCCTCGAAGATTCTCCGGTACTCGTCGGCGCTGCCGTAGTACTCGCGCGCGATCTGCGCGAGAGTATCGCCCGACTGGACGGTGTAGGTGACCTGCGGCGACTCGACCGGCTCCGAAGAGTCCGCCCCCGCGTTCGTGTTCTCAGCGTCTCCCATCGCTTCACTCCTTCAAGGTTTTGGAATGCCGTGTGAGTTGCTTCTATAACAGTTCGGCCCGCCGGGTCAACTCCGAGCCGGCCCCGGCTTTTGCTTGACGGCCGCGCGTAGCATAATGACGGCCGTGACGCTGGCGACGAAGCGCAGGGTTCTTCTGCTGAGCAACGGCACGCTGCCGGGCCAGCGGATGTACGAGTACGCGCGCGAAACCATCCGCGACTTCCTCGGGGCGGGCGTCCGGCGCGTCCTCTTCGTGCCGTTCGCGGGCGTCACCAAGACGTGGGACTCTTACGCGGCGTCGGCGCGCGAGGTCTTCCATGATTCGGGCTACGCGCTCGACTCGCTTCACGACGCCCCCGACGTGCCTTCTGCGGTAGAGCGCGCCGAGGCGTTCGTCGTCGGCGGTGGGAACACCTTCCAGCTGCTCAAGAACCTCTACGGGACGGGCGCGCTCGACGGAATAAGAGAGCGCGTCTCGGCGGGCGTCCCATACGTCGGTTCGAGCGCGGGCAGTAACGTCGCGTGCCCGACGATCATGACGACGAACGATATGCCCATCGTCGAGCCGCCGTCTTTTCGCGCCCTCGGCCTCGTCCCCTTCCAGCTCAACCCGCACTACACCGACGCGCGGCTCGAAGGGCACGCGGGCGAGACGCGCGACGACCGCCTCAACGAGTTCACTCTCGCGAACCCCGGCGTCCGCGTAGTCGGCCTGCGCGAAGGCACGCTCCTCCGCGTCGAAGGCATGGGCATCGAACTCGTCGGCACGAAACCCGCGCGCGTCTTCAGCCACGGCGACGAGGCGCGCGACTACGCGCCGGGTGAGTCGCTTCGGTTCCTCCTCGAACGATGAGACAGTACCAAGAGCTTCTGCGGACAATCTTAGAGCGCGGCTCGCGGCACGAAGACCGCACGGGCGTCGGGACGATTTCTTACTTCGGCCACCAGACGCGTTTCGATTTGCGCGAGGGCTTCCCCATCGTCACCACCAAGCGCGTCCCGTTCCGCTGGATAGCGGAGGAGCTGTTCTGGTTTCTTTCGGGGAGCACGGACGAGCGCGAGCTGCGCGCGCGCGGCGTGGACATCTGGCGGGAGTGGGCCGACGAGGAGCACACGCGACGCTTCGACCGCGAGCCGGGCGACCTCGGCCCCGTCTACGGCTACCTCTGGCGCTCGTTCGGCGGCCGCTACCCAGCGCGCGACGGCGTCGACCAGATGGCGCGCCTCGTCCGCGAAATCGAGGCCAACCCGAACTCGCGCCGCCTCATCGTGACGGGTTGGGATCCGCGCGTCGCCGACGCGGTCGACCTGCCGCCGTGTCACACGCTCTTCCAGTTCAAGGTCGAGCGCGGGCGCACGCTTCATTGTCAGCTCTACCAGCGCTCGGCCGACGCCTTCCTCGGCGTCCCCTTCAACATCTCGTCCTACGCGCTGCTCACGCACATGCTCGCGCACGCGACGAATCTGGAGGTCGGCGAGTTCGTCCACACGTTCGGCGACCTGCACGTCTACCGCAACCACCTCGAACAGGTGCAGGAGCTACTCTCGCGCGAGCCGCTGCCGCTCCCGCGTCTGGAGATTGTTGACCCGGACGGACACTTGCGCGGCCTCGAAGGTCTGCTCGGCTTTCGTTACGAGCACCTGAACCTCGTCGGCTACAAGTCGCACGGCAAGATAGAAGCGCCGGTCGCGGTGTGAGGTGGGCGGATGGCGGAAGTCGTCGGCATCGTCGCGGTTGACAGGCGGGGCGCTATAGGGCGCGGCGGCACGCTCCCGTGGCGCTTCCCTTCCGACCTGAGATTTTTTAAGCGGCAGACGACCGGCAACGCCTGCGTGATGGGCCGAAGGACTTGGGCCTCAATCGGCAAGCCTCTGCCGAACCGGCTCAACGTCGTCCTGAGCCGCGCGGGCGCGGTCGAGTCCGGGCCTTCGGTCATAACGCTCCGCGAGCGCGAGTCGGTGCTGGCGCTTCGCGACTACCTCGCCTGCGACATCTACGTCATCGGCGGCGCGCGCGTCTACGAGTCGTTCCTCTCGGACATCACACGTTGGGTCGTCACCGAAGTTCCTTTGACGGTCGAGGACGCCGACACGTTCATGCCGAAGAACTTCCTCGAAGGCTTCGAGGTCGAGGAGACGCGCCCGCTCGAAGACGGCCTCGTCGTCAAGTTCTACCGTCGTCGCGGCCAGCCGAAGGCGCGCGGCGGCACGAGCAGCGACAGGTAGAAGACGCCCCGCGCGAACCGTACGACGAGTGACAAGGCACGCCTCGACGCTCCCCGACCTCACTTCATGCGGCCGCGCGAGAGCCGGCGGGCGACGAGCCTAATGACGAGGTAGAGCCCCGCGGCGACGAGCGCGAAGAACCCGACCGCGATCACCCAGAACATCGGGTGGTCGCCGATGACGGGATGGAGCAGCGCCGTAGTCATCTGTTTTTTCCGGCGCGGTTTGCGCCGCGAGTGCCGAAGCGTGGCTCAACGCCTGTCGGACGCCTGATTTTTGGCGACCTTCATTAACAGCCGCAGCGCCTCGTTCACTGACTGCTCGTCGGGAAAGGCCTCGGCCACGTCGGGGGCAAGCAGAATCAGGTTTGTGCCGCGCCGGTAGCGCTCCGCGTACTTGCCCCGCACGCCGCCCTTCAGGACAGAGGCGTCATACTCCGGCCGCAGCTCGTCACCCGCCTCCGATTCACTCTCCTTCTTCATACAACTTCCTTTCCGAATGCGTCGTGTCGCGTGCGCTGATGATTCGGATGTTGTCGCCGGGTCGGCGTGCGCCACTATCAGTAGCTTTCCCTGTTCCGACAGGCCGATGGTTATGAAGCGCGACTCCCGCATGGAGTGGTCGGGGTCGTTGTACGTGACGGCCAGCGGGTCGCCGAACACCGTCGCGGCCTCTTTGAACGAGACGCCGTGCTTCTTAATGTTGCCGGTCGCCTTGTCATCGTCCCACTCGAACAGCATCGACGCGCCTCGTCATTATCACCCGCGCGCGGGCGAGTGGGTGTCGAGTACGTCGTGGCGCGTGATGATGCCGGTGATGCGGCCGTACTCTTCGACGAGGACGGCCGGGTGCGTCTGGAGGTGGCGCAGGACTTCCGAGGAGCTGGCGTCTACGTCGAGGACGGGGAAGCCTTCTTCCATCACCTCCGAGACGGGCGACTCCAAGAGGTCGCGGTTGCTGAGCAGCTTCGCGAGCAGGCGGTTCTCGCGCACAGACCCGACCGAGTGGCCGTCTTCGAGCACGGGGACTTGCGTCAGCCCCAACTCGTTCATCTTCGTCAGCACTTCCTTCACGCGCTCCGCCGGCGCGGCCGAGACGAGCGCGCCGGGCGCGAGTTCGCCCTTCGTCGCGCTGATGAGCCCGGCCGTCATCTTCTGCGGCTCAAGCAGTCGCTTCTCCTTCATCCACTCGTCCGAGTGGTGTTTGGAGAGGTAGTGCTCGCCCGTGTCGCAGACGATGAAGACGACGACGCCCGACTCGTCGAGGCCGCGCGCGACCTTGAGGGCCGCGGCGGCGATCGTCCCCGTCGAGCCGCCGCAGAAGATGCCCTCCTCGCGCCCGAGCCGGCGCGACATCTCGAACGACTCGCGGTCGGTGACGTTGACGACCTCGTCGACGTAGCGGATGTGGCAGTTCTCGGGGACGACCTCTTGGCCGATGCCTTCGACGAGGTACGGCGTCACCTCGTGCGTGTTGCCCGTCTCCTTGTAGGTCTTGAAGACCGACCCGTAGGGGTCTGCGCCGATGATGCGCACCTGCGGGTTGTGCTCCTTGAGGAAGCGGCCCGTGCCCGAGATTGTCCCGCACGTGCCCATGCCGGAGACGAAGTGCGTGATTTTGCCCTCGGTCGCCTCCCAGATTTCGGGGCCGGTCGTGCGGTAGTGGGCCTCGGGGTTGGCGGGGTGCGCGTACTGGTTCGGGTAGAAGCTGTTCGGCGTCTCGCGCGCGATGCGCTGCGCGGTCGAGACGTAGTGGTCGGGCGAGCCGGGCTTGGCCGAGACCGGCGTGACGACCACGTCGGCGCCGAGCGCCTTCAAATACCTGACCTTCTCGGCCGAAGCCTTGTCCGTCATGACGAAGATGCAGCGGTAGCCTTTGACGGAGGCGGCGAGGGCGAGGCCGATGCCGGTGTTGCCGGAGGTGGCCTCGACGATGGTGCCGCCCGGTTTGAGAGTGCCCTCGCGCTCGGCCGCCTCGATCATCGCCACGCCGATGCGGTCTTTGACGGAGTAGCCGGGGTTGAGGTTCTCCATCTTGGCGAAGACCTGCGCGCGCACGCCGCGCGTCAGGCGGTTGAGTCGGACGAGCGGCGTGCGGCCGATGAGGCCGAGGACGTTCTCGTGAAAGTTCATAAAAGTCTCCGGTTCACGTGACTTGGCGCGGGCGTGGATGACAGTTTAGTTATACAACGGACGAAGGCCCGGCTGCCACTTCGCCGCGCGCCGGGCCAAATGATAGACGCCGAAACCCCGCGCCCGCCACGCGGCTACACACGGTGGCGGCGCTGGCGCGCGCGTCGCGTGAAGGGCGTTGACAACGCGCGCGCGGGCCGGTAGATTCACGCGCGCCCCCAAAGGCCCGCGTCTCGCCTCGACTCGGAATTCCGCGGAGGACTTGACCCGAAATGTACGCCGCGCAGACCTTCCCCTGCCCCGCCTGCCGCGAGTTCATCAACGACCAGATGAGCGTCTGCCGCTACTGCAACGCGCCCGTCGATGCGCACGCCGCGGCGGCGGCCGTCGCCGAGCAGGACAGAATCAACCGCGCCTGCAACAGCGCGAGCCTCGTCCGCAACCTCGCGGGCGCGGCGTGGGTCTTCTTCTTCCTCCGCCTCGTCCTCTTCGCCGCCGCCGGCTTCGCGCTGTACTTCGGCGTCGTCGGCATCCCCGTCTGGATACTGTTCTGGCTGATTAAGTACGGCGGGATACGGACGGACGACGTGGACTACAAGCGTGCGCGCCGGAACGTCTTCGGCGCGGGCCTGCTCTGGGCGCTGCTCGTCGTCGCCCTCCTCGTCTTCGAACTCTTCTTCGCGGGCGCGCTCGCCTCGCTCGGCTAAGGCTCGGGCGGGGACGGCCCGGCCGCGTCTATTGCTGCGGCGGCGGGGCGGGCTGCGCGCCGGTCGTCGCGCGCAGACGCGCGGCGAACCCTTCCTGCTCCCACGCGCGCCAGCGCGCGAGCGCGTCGCGGTAATGTCGGTCGCGGAGGGCCGCGAAGTGGCCGAGCATCCAGAAGGCCGCGGCGCGACGCCGCTCGGCCTCCTCTTCGCGCGCGCCCCCTTCGCGCGACGCCTCCGAATCTTTCCTCAGCCAGCCGCCGACCGTAGCGATCCACTCGTCGCAGTCGTGCAGCTCGCCGAGCGACTTCTGCATCTCGGCAATCTCCTCGGCGAAAGGCTTGAGCGCCTCGCCGCCGAGGCAAGGCTCTAACAACTCGATGGCGTAGCGCAGGCGCTTGGCCGCGATGCGCATCTCGTGCAACTGCTCGGTGCCGAACGGGTCGTAGAGGCTGCGACTCAACTCTTCCAGCTCCGTCCAGCGCGCGACGATGACCTCGCGGCCGGCGTCGGCGAAGCGAAGCGGGGCGGCGTCGCCCTCGGATTCGCGCGTCTTGTCCGCCTGCGCGAGCGAGCGCGTGAAGTTTTCGCGCAGGCGCGCGAGCGCGTCGCCCGAAAACTCTTCGACGAGCGCGGCGCGCGCGTCGACGCGGCGGGCCTCGCGCTTCGCGGCGAAGGCCCCGACGCCCGCGCGCAACTCCTCGGGCGCTTCCTCCGCGAGCTTTCCGAGCAGGGCGATGGCGACGTCCTCGTCGCGCACCGCGCCGAGCACGCGCGCGACGCGCCGCAACTCCTCGCGCGAATCGGCCATGCGCTTCTTGCTGAGGTACGGCATGAAGTCGCGCGTGGCCGAGCGCAGGCGGCGCGAGGCGACGCGCATGTCGTGGACGCCCTTGTCGCTCGAAAAGTCGAGCGCCTCGTCGCGGAAGGCGAGCGTCTCTTCGAGGCGCGTCGCGAGCACGCGCGCTATTCCGGCGCCCGCCGCCCCGCCGCATTCCAGCCCTTCGATCTCTTTCGCTTTAGCCATGTCTCAATTTTCGACCGCCGCCCCGGCCGTCCTGACGCCCAGCTCAAGCCGGAGGCCGAAGGTCTCCTCGAAGAGGTCGCGCTTCTGCTCGGCGGCCGCGACCTCCCGCTCGCAGTCCTGCTCGCTCACGAGCTCGACGCGCAGCGCGTCGCCCGCGAGCCGGCACTCGACATCGCGGACGCGCCCGTCGTGGCTGCGGTCGATGGCGTCGGCGACGCGCAAGATGGCGGCGAGGCGCGCGACCGTCAGACGGTCGGTGTCGTTTAAGACGGCGAACTCCTGATGGCGCTCCTTCGGCGGCGCGCCGCGGTGGTAGCGCGCGACGTTGGCGATGACCTCGCGCTCCGACTCGGAGAACCCCGTCAGCTCGGAGTTCTTGATGAGGTAGAGCGAGTGCTTGTGGTGTCCGTCGTGCGCGATGTGGTAGCCGATGTCGTGCAAGAGCGCGGCGGCCGCGAGCAGCGTCCGGTGGTGACGGCTCAATTCGTAGCGCGGCGCGAGCGCGTCGAACATCTTCTCGGCCGCGCGCGCCACCAGACGCGCGTGCGGCTCCTCGTAGCCGAAGCGCAGGCCCACCGCGTGCACGCCGCGCAGGCGCGGGTCGGCCAAGTCGGGCACGGGCGGGCGCAAACTCGCCTCGTGCTCGCGCAGCCGCTCGATGATGACGCCCTCGCGCAGGGCGAACTCGCAGGTGCGCAGGAAGTTGAGCCCGAAGGCGCGCATCACGCCTTCGAGAATCTGTCCGCCCGCGACGATAATCTCGGCGCGCTGCGCGCTGATGCCCGGCACCTCGCGCCGCTCCGGCTCGCTCATCCCCGCCATCCGCTCGTTGAACTGGACGAGGCGCGAGAACACGACGGGCGCGGACGGCTCCTGCGCGCCCCGCGCGTCTTGGCCCGCGGCCCGCAGCGCGCGCAGTCGCAGGGCCGCGCCGACGGCGATGATCGTCCCCGACGTCCCCGTCGCGCGCTCGAAGCGCATCTGCCCTAGCTCGCGCGCGGGCCGTTCGAGCGCCGAGCGCACGGCCTCGCGCAGGGCGCGCAGCTCTTTGGCTTTGGGCGGGTCGGACGCGGGGTAGTTCTCCGTCAGCCCGACCGCGCCGAGCTTGACCGAGTAGAGCCCGGCCGGCAGCCCGTCGCGCATGAAGGAGATTTCGGTCGAGCCGCCGCCGATGTCTACGTTGACGATTTCGGACGCGCCGCCCGCGCAGCCGTAGGCCGCGGCGACGCCGATGAGCCGCGCCTCCTCGACGCCCGAGAGGACTTCGACCCGCACTCCCGTCCGCCGCCTGACCTCCTCCAGAAACTCGCCCGCGTTCTCGGCCTCGCGCACCGCGGCGGTGGCTATCGCGATGACGCGCTCGGCGCCGCGCGCCTCGGCGATGGACTTGAAGCGCGCGACCGTCTCGGCCGCGCGCTCGATGGCCTCGCGCGACAGGCGGCCCTCGCGCAAAGTCTCGTGGCCGAGGCGGACGACCTCTTTTTCGCGCGCGAGGACGGCGAAGGAGTCGCCGGCCGCCGCGTCGGCGACGACGAGCTTAATCGAGTTCGAGCCGATGTCGATGCTCGCCAGCTTCAACGCGTGACGGCCTCCTCCTCGGCTGGCGCGGCGCGCGCCTTCGGGGCCGCGCGACGGCCTCCGGCCCGCTCCGGCGTGAGCACGACGCCGGGGCACTTGGGCGGCGTGGCCCGGCCCTCGATGACGGCCTCGACGGCGCGGCGCAAGTCCTCCTGCACGCGCCGGATGGAGCGCGAGGCGTTGACGACGTGGAAGCCGTACTCGTCGCTCATGCGGTCGAACTCTTTGAGCAGGAGCGTCTGGTAGGCGATGAAGCTGTCGTGGAAGTCGGGCCCGAGGTTCAAGTCCATGCCCGACTCCCAGAAGTCGAAGCTGCGGCCGGCGGCGAGCAGGCGCTTGACGAGCTCGGGCGCTTTCTTGATGCGCAGGTAGAGGATGAGGTCGGGGACGAGCGCGATGCCGTGGATGGCCCGCACCCACTGCGGGTCGACGCCGCGCACCGCGGCGCGCGCGATGGCCGAGTAGACGTAGCGGTCTGTCAGGACGACGAAGCCGGCGCGGAGCGCGGGCAGCATCTGGTTTTCGAGACGGTCGGCGAAGTCGGTCGCGTAGAAGAGTTGCATCGTGAGGCGGCCCAAGGTCGTCCCGGCCTTCGCCTCCTTGATGCCGCGCCCGGCCAAGACCGAGCGCGTCATGCCGGTGTCCAAGACGGCGTGGCCGCGCGCTTCGAGCCACTCGCGCAGGAGCGCGATGTGCGTCGAGCGCCCCACCCCGTCCGTGCCCTCGACGACGATGAGCTTGCCCGTGTAGGGCTCGCGCTCGACGCCGGGCAGACCCGTCCCGTAAAAGGTCATCTCCCTCATCGCCGGCGGCCCGCCTTCTTGCCGTTGCCGAGGTGGTCGCGGACGATGGCGCGCACCTCCCGCTGCTGGCGCTCGATGGAGCGCGTCGCGTCGATCTGCGTGAGCCCGAACTCCGAGACCATGCGGTCGTACTCCGAGAGTATCTTCCCCTGAAACGCCTTGAAGCTCTCCTCCTCGTCGTCGGCCCAGTCCATGTCGAGGCCCGCCTCGTAGTACTTGAGGGCCGGGCGGGCCGACAGAATCCTGTCGACCGCCACGTCCAGAGGCGCGCGGAAGAAGAAGGCGACCGTCGGCCGGACGGCGAACCTGTAAATCTCGCGCACCCAAGCGCGGTCGCAGCCGCGCGCCACGTCGCGCGCGAAGGCCGTGTAGATGTAGCGGTCGGCGAGGACTATCGCGCCGGCCTTCAGCGGCGGGACGATGTCGCGCTCGGTGCGGTCGGCGAAGTCCGTGGCGTGGAGGAGCGAGAAGGTCGCGGGCGTAAAGAGCCGGCGCTTCTTGGCGCGGCGCGTCGTCGCCTTCACTAAGGGCGACGAGTTCCACTCGGAGAAGAAGACCGTGTGGCCCTCGGCCTTGAGCCACTGGTGGAGCAGCGCGAGCTGCGTGGATTTGCCGCTCCCGTCCGTGCCCTCGACGACGAAGAGCTTTCCGGGGAGCTGGTGTTGTCCGTAAGAGTCCATCGGTTCGGCGGAGTGTAGCGGACGGCTGTTACAACACGGTGACATTCTAGCGCGCCCTTCAGGCGGGGCGCGAGTAGGCGCGGCGCGCCTGCACCCGGACGAACTCGCCCGTCTCCAAGACGTAGGCCGTCAGCTCGTAGCCGTAGACGCAGCCCGTGTCGAGCCCCGTCGCGCGCGGGCCGCGCCGCGGCTCGGCCGCCGGCCAGTGGCCGAAGAGCGCGTGCCTGCGCCCGCGGTAGACCTCGTACCACGGAGTGCCTTCGCGGCTCGCGCGGTCGCCGCCGAGCGTGCGCAGCTCCGTCAAATCGTCGTCCGACTGTAGGCGAAGCGGGAGGCCCGGCCGCACGCCGGCGTGGACGACGACGTGCGCGTCGAGCTCGATGTAGAGCGGGAGCGAGCCGAGGTAGGCGGCGTAGCGCGCGGCGTCGCTTTCGAGCTCGCGGCGGCACTTCTCCTGCGAGGGCTTGAGCGCGACGGGCTCGCCGCGCCAGTGGCGCAGGATGGCGCGGTCGTGGTTGCCGAGGACGGAGGAGAGCCGCGCGTCCGACATGAAAAGCTCAAGCACGTCGCGGTTCTTCTCGCCCTTGACGATGAGGTCGCCGACGCAGACGACGCGGTCGTGCTTCGCGAGCGAGAGGCGGTCGAGCAAGTCCACCAGCTCGTCGTAGCAGCCGTGCACGTCGCCGACGACGATTGTCCGCGCGTCCTTCATCACCCCTCTTCCCCGCCGCGCGCGCGCATCTCGTGGAGCACGCGGCACTCGCCCGCGCGCGTCGGCTCCGCGCCGTCGTCGCCGGCCAGCCGCGCCGCCATCTCGCGCGCGCACGCCTCGTCCACGCTCCCGTACCAAGTCCCTTCGGGGTAGACGGCCATGACGGGGCCGTCGTCACACTGGTCGAGGCAATCGACCTTCGTCACCATCACGCGCCCGCGCGCGCCGCGCTCGCGCAGAGCGACCTTCAGAGCCCTGTACGATTCGCGAGCCCCGCGCTTCTCGCAGTCCTTGTGCTCGCAGACGAGGACGTGCGCCTTGATTTTCTTGAGCCCACCCACGCGAAGATTACAGCACACCGCGCGGCCCGCCACAAACGGCGCGCGCCGCGCCCGACTCCCGTTCACTATTTTCTATTTACTATTCACTCCTCGCCGTCTACGATTCACGACGCCATGAAAACTCTGCTCCTGATGCGTCACGCGAAGTCGAGCTGGAAGGACGCGACGTTGCGCGATTTCGAGCGGCCCTTGAACGAGCGCGGTCGCGAGGCCGCGCCGGTCGTGGGCCGGCTCCTGCGCCGCCGCAAGCCGCTGCCCGACCTCGTCGTCAGCTCCCCGGCCGAGCGCGCGCGCGAGACGGCCGCGCTCGTCACCGAAGCGGCCGCCCTGCGCGCCCCGCTCCGCCACGACGAGAGAATCTACGAGGCCACCGCCGCGCAGCTGCTCGAAGTCGTCACGCAGTTGGACGAGTCGGCCGCGACGGCGCTGCTCGTCGGCCACAACCCCGGCATGGAGGAGCTAATCGAGACGCTCACGGGCGCGCACGAGCGCATGCCGACGGCCGCGCTCGCGTGCATCACTCTGGACGTCGAGAAGTGGTCGAAGGCGCGCGCGGGCGCGGGCCGACTCGAATGGGTCGCGCGGCCGAAGGAGTTGGACGAAGGTTAGGCGCGGCTCTCAAGCGCCTTCGGAGACGAGGCGGTTGACGACAAGCTCGACGACCGACGGGTCGAGATTTTTTTTGAAGATGATGACGTTCGGCGGCACGCGCGCGAGCGGCTCGCGCGTCCCGCGCAACTCCTCCCAAGCCGCGACGACGAAGTTCCTCACGCCGCAACGCTCGAACTCCGCGAGACGTTCCTCGACGTGGCGCGGCGTCCAGAAACCCAGAATCTCAAGGTAGACGACGCGGCCCGAAGGGTGCGTGACGAGGAAGTCGGGGACGAAGGCCGCGTCGCCGACCGAGACGACCTCGCGCCCCTCTTCGAGCGACCACTCGCAGCCCGCGCGCGACCACGACTCCGCGAGTTTTTCGACGGCGGGGTTGCGGTACGGCGTCACGCCCGAGAGGTTCGAGCGCAAGACGGTCTGACGGCTGTCCAGCTCGAAGTAGGCGACGCCGCGCCGGTCGTCGATCTCGGCGCGCATCCGCCAGCCCGCGCACAAAAGTAGCGCGGGCAGAAAGACGGCCATCTGCACGCCGTACTTCTGCGAGCGGTGAAACATCGAGAGCGGGCCCGTGAGGCTCACCTCGTAGCCCTGCCGCGCGTCGCCGCGGATGGCGTGAATCAGCCTGTAAGCCTTTATCGCGCCGAACAGCTCGCGGTAGCCTTCGGCCGTCTGAGGCTCGACGTGCAGGCGCATCTCGACCGAGCGGTAGAGGAGCGCCTGCGCCTGCGCGAGGTTGTAGTCGTGGACGAGCTCTTCGGGCGTCGGCTCTTGAAAAGCGTTGAGACGCTGGTTGGCCGGGAGGTCTGCGTAGAGGCCCGCGAGTAGTTGCTCGGGCGCGAGCGCGAGCGTGCGCGCGGCCTCCGCGGCGACCGCGGCGCGCGCCTCTTCGGTGACGACGGGGTGCGCGGCGCGCGCGGCCGTGAAAAGGGCGCGGCGAATCTCCTGCGGCTCGATAGACTCGTCGCCCTCGAACTCGCAGCGGTCGATTAGAAGCTTGATCATCCCGCGCAAGACGCGGTAGTTCGTGCCCGTCCCGACGTACTCCTGCAACGCCTCGTCCAACTCGCGCCGCGCGCGCCCCGCGTGCTCGCGGAAGACGGAGACGAGCCCGGCCGCCTCTTCGAGACGCCGGCCGTCGCGCGCGTCTAGGAGGCGCGGCCTGATCTGGTCGCCGCGGCGGAAGCTGAGTGCGAGGTCTGCGGTCAGCACGTCTGTTAAGAACCTTGAGTTCGGTCGCCGCCGCGTCGCCGGCTGATGTGCTCCTCGGTCGTGCCCTCGGTGACGACTTCGTAGAGGACGGCCTCCTTGCCGGGCTGCTTGCGCAGTATCCGGCCGAGTCGCTGGACGTGCTCGCGCGTCGAGCCCGAGCCGGAGAGGACTATCGCGACCGACGCGGCCGGGATGTTGACGCCCTCGTTCAAGACCTTCGACGTGGCGAGCGCCAGCACGTCGCCGGCGTTGAAGGCTTCGAGCCACAGCCGCCGCTCCTTGACGTTCGTCTCGTGCGTGATGGCCGGGACGAGGAAGCGGCGCGAGATGCGGTAGACCATCTCGTTCTCGGCCGTGAAGACGAGCACGCGCTCGCGCCGGTGGCGCTGCAAAAGCTCCGCGAGCACGCGCAGCTTCGCGTCCGTCCCCAGAGCGATGCGCTTCGACTCTCTGTAAGCCATCATCGCGCGGCGTCCCTCGCTTGAGCGCGCGCTCGCCGCGACGAACATCTGCCAGCCGCGCAGGCCGCCGAGCCCGATGCCGCGCTCACTCAAAAACCTGCGGAAGACTTCGCGCTCCGATTCGTAGCGCGCGCGCTCGTCGGCGCTCAAACGGACGTTGACGCGCACGAGGCTGTAGTCGGACAAATATTCGCCCGCGAGGTCGCGCGCCTCAAGGCGGATGACGGTCGGGCCGATGAGTTGTTCGAGCAGGAGGTCGCCGCCGTCGGCGCGGTCGGGCGTCGCCGTCAGGCCCAGACGGAAAGGTGCGATCGACATCTCGGCCGCGTAGCGGTGCGCGCCCGACGGCAGGTGGTGGCACTCGTCGAAGATGACGAGGCCGAAGCGGTCGCCGAGCCGCTCCATGAAGCGGAAGGCCGAGGCGTAGGTGGTGACGGTGAGCGCGCCGAGCTCGTAGAAGCCGCCGCCGATGAGTCCGACCTCGGCCTGAAAGCTTGAGAGCAGGAGGTCGTACCACTGATTCATCAAGTCGATGGTCGGGACGACGACGAGCGTCGAGCGCTTCGTCTCCTCGATCGCCATCTGCGCGACGAGGCTCTTGCCCGCGCCCGTCGGCAGGATGACGACGCCGCACGAGTTCGCGCGCTTCCACTCGTTAATGGCTTCTTGCTGGTACGGGCGCGGCTCGACGAGGAATTTCGTGGGAAAGTCGAAGCGGTCGTAGGCGCGCGCCGCGTCGTCGAAGGGGACGCCGAGGCGCGTGAGCTCGCGCACGGCCTGCCGGTAGGAGCTCGCCGGCGCGCGCCAGCGCGAGACGCGCTCGTCCCAACGGAAGGCCGCGGGCAGGCGCGCGGCTTCCCGGCCGAGTTGGTCGAGGACGAGCGTGCCGGAGTCGAAGCGCAGGGTGGCGGGCCGCCGACTTGTCTGACTCATCACGGGGCTGAGATTACAACAGGCGGGCGGCGCGCGCAGCCGCCCGCGGCGTTCGTGAGTGACGGGTTCGGGAGTGCCGGCGGCGCGCCCCTTCGGACGCCCCCTCGCCCCAGAAGGAACGTCCTCCCCCGTGGGCGCGCCGCCGGCATTGTCACGCGGCCTCTCGCCGCGCGACCACGCCCTTGAGAAAGTCGAGCACGTCGCGCTTGTCGGGCGCGGTCAGGCTCTCGACCGAGTCCGCGCCGTACTTCTTCGCGAGCCACTCGACGAGCTGCGCCTCGGTCTTGCCCAACGCGCGGCACGCGGCGCGTATCTGCGCGTCCAAGTCCTCTGCCGAAGACTCGACCGGCGAACGCGTCTGCGCCGCCCGCGCCGGGCGCTGCGACGTTGGCGACGGCCGTTGCTGCGGCTGCGGGGGTTGCGGCTGCGACGTTTGCTGTTGAGAGTGTTGCTGTTCGGAGTGTTGCTGCGGCGGCGTCGCGGGCGCGACTTCGATGCCGCGGAAGTCCTCGATGTCCTGCGTGAAGTACTCCGACGCGTTGACGGCGATGAGGACGGCCGCTATCAAGCTCCGCTTCGTCGCCATCTTCTGAATCGTGTTGACCTGATCGGCGATGTCGGGGTTCAAGACCCGGCCCGTCGGCTGCCCTTCAATCGCCTCGTCGCCGTCCGCGTACTTCGCCCCGCACCCGCCGCGCTTGCGGAAGCAGACCCAGCCGCCGCCGTATTCCTCGCGCCCCTTGATGATGGCGGGCTGCTGGCAGGCGGGGCAGACGCGTTGCGATTCGCGCCAGCGGTACTTCGTCTCGCGCGAGTTGCAGGAGCCGTCGGCCTCGGCGATGAGCGTGTCGCCGCGCGAGAGCTGGCAGCGGTAGAGGTAGTAGAAGAAGGGCTCGCCGTCGTGCGACGCGCCCGTCCAGTCCTCGATGCGCTCGATGAGCTGGAAGCGCGTGGTGAGGCCGAAGAAGGTCGTCAGCTTCTCCGCGCCGGGCTTCAAAAGCGTCAGCTTGTCCGTCCCCGGTATGACGCCGTAGTCGACGTCGCGGCGCAGGACGCGGCCGACGAACTCCGTTATCGCGCCGTAGCGCTCGACGGCCTGCTCGACGGTGAGCGCCGGCATGAAGAGCGCGCGCTCGACGGGCGCGAGCGCGCCCGACGTTAACTCGTCCTCTTTCGTAAACTCCTCGCCCATGACCACCCCGCTTGCTCGTCAGAAATCTTTTCGGCGGTTGTTCCGACTCAGAACGGGATCGAGTCGTCCTCTTCGTCCGGCGCGGGGCGCGCGGGGAGCCGGCCGGTCGAGCCGCCGCCGCCCGCGGCCGCGCGCGCGGCGGAGGGCGCGCGCCCGCCTTCGAGGTCGCGGACGGGGATGCCCTCGACGCGCTCGCCCGAGTCGATGAACTGCACGTCCTGCGCGTTGACTTCGAGCGTGTGGCGCGGCTTCCCCTCCTTGTCCGTCCACTCGGAGACGTGGAGGCGGCCCTCGACGTAGACGCTGCGGCCCTTCGACAGGTACTTCGAGACGTTCTCGGCCTGACGGCCCCAGACCGTGACGCGGACCCAAGTCGTCACGTCCTGCATCTCGCCCGCCGTGTCCTTGCGCCGCTCGTTCGTCGCCACGGTGAACGAGCAGACGGCCGTCCCCTGCGGCGTGAATCTCAGCTCGGGGTCGCGGCCCAGATTGCCGACGACGATGACTTTGTTGAATGACATAAGACTCTAGAGTCCCTCACTTTCTCTTCGCGGAAGCTTCTTTCGGCGGACGCCGCCGGGCGCACGCGCGAGGACGGCGCGCGTCGCGGCCGGGAGCATTTGGCGGGAGCGTTTCAGACGCGGCACATCGTATCACAGGCTGCAAGCCGTTGTACACCCCCACCGCGAAACAATTTTCCCCTAGACAAGGTAGGGGAAGGCGTTTATGATGCTCCCCTACTTTGTCTAGGGGAGGGGGAGGCGGATGGCGAAACAGCCGGGAGACCGTCGGGCAGACCTGCTGCAGGGGACGCTCGACCTGCTCATCCTCAAGGCGCTCTCGCACGGGCCGATGCACGGCTACGGCGTCGGGCAGCGCATCACGCAGATGGCCGAGGAGCTGCTTCGGGTCGAGGAGGGCTCGCTCTACCCCGCGCTCTACCGGCTCGAAGAGCGCGGCCTCATCGCGTCCGAGTGGGGCACGTCGGAGAACAACCGGCGCGCGCGCTTCTACAAGCTGACGGCGGCGGGCCGCCGGCAGTTGGGCGTCGAGGAGGAGGGCTGGCGTCTGTTCGCGCTGGCCGTCGGCAAGGTCTTGGAGTCGGCCTGAAGTTCGGGCGCGCGTCGGAGGGAGGTGACGTTGATGTGGTGGCTTAAGAGTCTGTGGCGGCGCGTGCGCGCGCTTCCTCGCGGCGAGGAGATCGAGCGCGAGATTGACGAGGAGCTGCGCTTCCACATCGAGATGCGCACGGAGGAGAACGTGCGCGCCGGGATGACGCCGGAAGAGGCGCGGCGCGACGCCGAGCGGCGCTTCGGCAACCCGCGGCGCGTGCGCGAGCGCGGCTACGAGGTGCGCGGCGGCGCGTGGCTCGAAAGCCTCTGGCAGGACTTGCGCTTCGGCGCGCGCCTGCTCGTGAAGCGTCCGGGCTTCACCGTCGTGGCCGTCGCCTCGCTCGCGCTCGGGATCGGCGCGTGCACGGCCATCTTCTCGGTCGTCGACGGCGTGTTGCTGCGCCCTCTCCCCTTCCCCGAGGCGGAGAGGATAGTCGAGCTGCGCGAGGTCGGCGACAAGAACTCTCTGATGCCGTTCGCCGAGCCGAACTACGTGGACGTGCGCGAGCGGACGCGCCTGTTCGAGGCTGTGGCCGAGAACCGCGGCGGCGTCGCCAACGTGACGGGCGGGAGCGAGCCCCTGCGCGCGCCCGTCGCGGTCGTCTCCGGAGAGTTCTTCCGCGTGATGGGCGTCGCGCCGCACGCGGGGCGCACGTTCGCTATAGAAGCGGGCGGCGCGGAGCACGTCGCGGTCGTCAGCTACGGCTTCTGGCGGCGCGCGCTCGGCGGGCGCGCGGACTTGTCGGGCGCGGCGCTCAACGTCTACGACAAGAGCTTCGAGGTCGTCGGCGTCATGCCGCAGGGCTTCGCCCATCCGGGCGCGACCGACGTGTGGATTCCGCGCGAGGTCTTCCCCACGCAGACCTCCCGGACGGCGCACAACTGGAGCGTCGTCGGGCGCTTGCGCCCCGGCGTGTCGGTCGATGAGGCGCGCGCGGAGCTCTCGGCGCTCGGGCGTCGACTCAAAGAGGAGCACGGGTCTGGGACTGACGCGCTGGAGCTGACGGCCGTCCCCTTACAGGAGTACATGGTCGGTCACGTCCGCGGCGTCCTCATGATTCTGCTCGGCGCGGTCGCGCTGCTGCTGCTCATCGCGTGCGCCAACGTCGCGAACATGATGCTGGCGCAGGCGACGGCGCGGCGGCGCGAGGTCGCCGTGCGTGCGGCGCTCGGCGCGTCGCGCCTGAGGCTCGCGCGGCAGTTCGTCACGGAGAGCATTCTGCTCGCGCTGGCGGCGGGCGCGTTGGGCGCGCTCCTCTCTTACTGGGGCGTCGACCTTCTGCTGAGCCTAAACGAGCGCGCTCTGCCGCGCGCGGCCGAGGTCGGCGTCGACCGGCGCGTGCTCCTGTTCACGACGGCGCTCTCGCTGCTGATGGCCGTGGCGCTCGGCCTCGTCTCCGCTCTGCGCGGGACGGGCGCGGACGTGCAGACGTGTCTGAAGGAGGCGGGGCGCGGCGCTTCGGCGGACGCGGGCGGCGCGCGCCTGCGCGGCACGCTCGTCGTCGCGCAGGTGGCGCTCTCGCTCGTCTTGGCCGTCGCGGCGGGGCTCGTCGCGCGCAGCTTCGCGCGGCTGACGAGCGTCGCCCCCGGCTTCCGCGCCGAGAGCGCGGTGGCGATGAACGTCTCCCTGCCCTCGGCCTCGGACGACGAGGGGGGCGCGCGTCAGCGTCAGTTTCATCGTCAACTTCTTGAGAGGCTCGCGCACCTGCCGGGCGTCGAGGCGGCGGGCGGCACGAACAGCCTGCCACTGACGGGCGTCGCGGGCGGCGGGACGTTCAAGGTCGAGGGCGAGCCCGACGCGACGGGCTTCGCCGAGTACCGCGTCGTCACGCCCGGCTACTTCGAGGCGCTGGGCATTCCGGTCGTGCGCGGGCGCGCGTTCGAGATGGGCGAGACGCCCGAGACCGCGCACTCGGCCGTCATCAGTCAGACGCTCGCGCGCAAACTCTGGGGAGACTCAGACCCCATCGGCAAGCGCATACAGTTCGGCAACATGGACGGCGACGAGCGCCTGCTCCACGTCGTCGGGGTCGCGGGCGACGTGCGCGAGCGCGGGCTCGACGCGCCGCTCGCGCCGACCGTCTACGCCAACTCCTTGCAGCGCCCCGTTCACACGAACTTCTCCTTCGTCGCGCGCGGGCCGCTCGACTCGGCCTCGCTCGTCGCGGCGATGCGCGAGGAGTTGCGCGCGCTCGACCGCGGCGTGCCCGCCACCTTCCGCACGCTCGACGAGGTGCTCTCCGCTTCGCTCGACTCGCGCCGCTTCGGCCTCGTCCTCTTCGTCGTCTTCGCGGGCGTCGCGCTCCTGCTCGCGGTGACGGGCGTCTACGGCGTGATGAGCTACACGGTCGCGCAGAGGACGCACGAGATAGGCGTCCGCATGGCGCTCGGCGCGCAAGCGAAAGACGTTCTGCGGATGGTCGTCGGGCGGGGCTTGAGGCTCGCGCTCGCGGGCGTCGCGTTGGGGCTCGCGGGCGCGCTCGTTTTGACGCGTCTGATGGAGACGATGCTTTACGGAGTCTCGACGACAGACCCGCTGACGTACGCGTCGGTGGCGGCGCTGCTCTTGGCGGTCGCCTGCGCGGCCTGCCTCGTCCCCGCGCGGCGCGCCGCGCGCGTCGACCCGATGCTCGTCCTCCGCTGCGAGTGAGTCGCGCGCGAAACGTCACGCGCGGCGCGGGACAGGGACGGTGAGGAAGTCGCGCGCGAGTTCGGTCGCGGGGAAGACGGCGCGGGCCTCGGCGAGTAGGTCTTGCGTGGTGACGGGGTTGACCTCGCCGTAGCGCGGGCTGAAGTGCGTGATGACGAGGCGTCGCGCGCCCGCCTCGCGAGCGACGCGCGCGGCCTCGGCGGCCGTCGAGTGCATGCTCTGGCGCGCGAGCTCGGCGTCCGCCTCCGCGAACGTCGCCTCGTGGATGAGCAAGTCCGCGTCGCGCGCGAGCTCCACCCCCGCGCGGCAGTAGACGGTGTCCGTGCAGTAGGCCACCCTGCGGCCCGGCTCGGCGGGGCCGGTCAGCTCGGCCCCGTCGACGACGCGCCCGTCCGGAAGCGTCACGCGCTCGCCGCGCTTGAGACGCCCGTAGAGCGGCCCCTCGGGGATGCCGAGCGAGCGTGCGCGCTCGACGTCGAAGCGGCCCGCGCGGTCGCGCTCGGTCACGCGGTAACCGTAGGTGCGGACGCGGTGGCGCAGCGGCGCGCACTCGACCCTGTAGTCCTCGTCCTCGAAGACCACGCCCGCGCCCTCGACGGTGTGCACCTCGACCGGGTATGAGAAGCGCGTCTGCGAGAGCGCGCTCGTCGCGTCGAAATACTCGGCCAAGTTTTTCGGGCCGTAGACATCGATGCGGCGCGCGTGGCCGGCCATGCCGCAGGTGGCGAGCAGGCCCGGCAGACCGAAGACGTGGTCGCCGTGCATGTGGGTGACGAAGATGCGCGTGATCTGGCTGATGCGGAGGTCGCTGCGGAGCAGTTGGTGTTGGGTGGCCTCGCCGCAGTCGAAGAGCCAGACCTCGCCGCGCTGAACGTGTCGCAGCGCGACCGAAGAGACGTTGCGCGAGCGCGTCGGCACGCCCGCGCTGGTTCCCAAGAAAGTTATCTCCAAGCCTTTAACCCGCCCGTCCCTTGCGGCTCACGTAGGCGTTGCCGCGCAGCCAGAAGCGCCACGGCTTCGACGCGTACTCCTCGGCGTAGTCGATGCCGACGCGCGCGCCCGCCTCGACGTCGCGCGGCCTGATAGAGAGTCCCGCGTCTTCGACCCAGACGCGCCGCCCCGTCAAGTCCTCGCCGTCGAAACTCAGGTCGACGCGGAGCGCGCGGCAGAGCTTGCCCGGCCCGCTCGTCAAATCCGTGTCGCGCGCGACGCGCCGGTGCTCGCGCATCCGCTCGACGCCCTCGACGGGTTCGAGCGCGCGGAGCAGGACGGCGTGCGGCACTCCGGCGCGGTTCGTGACGACGTTCAGCTGATGATACATACCGTAGATGAGGTAGACGTAAGCCGTCCCGCCCTCGGCGAACATCGTCTCGGTGCGCCGCGTGCGCCGGTTGCCGTAGGCGTGCGAAGCCTTGTCCTCCGGCCCGGCGTAGGCCTCGGTCTCGACGATAAGGCCGGCGAGGCGCGCGCCCGTCTCCGCGTCCGCGACGACGAGCCGCTTGCCGAGCAGCTCGCGCGCGACGCGGAGCACGTCCGGGCGCGTGTAGAACTCGCGCCCTAGCTTGCGCGCGCCACTCTCCGTCTTGCCGGCCACGCGGACAGCATAGTATACCTAGCGCCCGCGCGTCGAAACGCGGCGCGCGGAAGACGACGAAGACGGAACTTTACGCGCCCTCACAGAGTCGAATCATGGAGTCCGAACGCTTCCGCATCGCCTTCTCCTTCGCGGGCGAAAAGCGCGAGTTCGTCGAAGAAGTCGCCGCCGTCCTCGCCCGCAAGGAGTTAATCGCCGCCAACAGCTACCGCATCGCCGAGGCCCTTGTCCGGCAAGTCCGGAGGACGGAAGGCTTCCCGCACGCCCGGCTCGCCATCGAACTCTTCACCGCCTTGCGTTCCCCAAACCTTAAAGCGGCTCGCCAGATTCTCGCGGAGTGCGAAGGCTGACCTTGTTGGCGCGGAGGGCTGACGGCGGCAAATCAATCGAGCTTCGGAGGACGCGTTGTTGAATCTTTAGAGACCGGCGAGTGCGGCCTCGGCGGTCGGAGGGGTGAGCCAGTCGGCGGTGAGTTTGTCGATGGCTTGCTCCTTCGACTTGGCCTCGACTTCTATCCACGGCGCGAGGCGGTAGGACGAAGGCATTTCGGTTATCAGGTCGCTGTGATGGCGGTCGCCGAACGACTCGCGGCCGTTAGAGATGTGGACGAGCTGCCACTCGGGGCGCGTCCACGTCTCGCGCGCGGCCGCCAAAGCTTCGGCGACGCTCGGGTGCTCGTACGAGTCGAGCTTCTCGCGGACGACGTGGTGGTGCGCGTCGAAGACCATCGGCACCGCGGCCGCGCGGCAGACTTCGAGAATCTCCGACGCGCTGTAGGCGTACTCGTCATTCTCGAACGCGAGCCGCGACCTGATGGCGTCGGGCAAATCTTTGACGACTTTGATGAGTTGTTCTGCGCGTCCACCCTTCCCGCCGTGAATCTCGATGAGCGCCCAACTGTCGCGCGGCTGTTCCAAGTAGTCCATCACGCGCGCGTGCGTCTCCAAAATCTTGATGCTGTTGGCGACGACGTGCGGCGAGTCCGAGCTTAAGACGACGAATTGGTCGGGGTGGAGTACGAGACGGATGCCTAAAGCGAGTGCGCGGCGGCCGACGCGCGCCACCATCTCGCGCATCGCGTCGAGCACGTCCGCGCCCGCCTCGTCGTCGGCGAACGGGAAGAGGCCCGACGTCATGCGGTAGAGGCGCAAGCCGCGCGATTGGCAGAAGTCGAGCGCGCCGTCGAGCCGCGCGAGGTTGTCGCGGTAGAGCCCGGCGAGCGTGCGCTTCTGCTCCGCCGCGTCGAGTTGCAGAAGTCTCTTGCGCGTGAGCGCCCGGTAGCGCACGGCGTCAGAGGTCGTGATGCACACCAGCCCGAGTTCGCTTTTCACGCGAGCATGATGCGCGCGCGCGGCGAAGATAAAATCACGCTTCTGTCCCGTTTGTGTGAAGCCTTAAAGCTCGACCGCGGAAGGGAGTTCGACCGGGGCCGCGCTTCTCTGCTCCGACTCCGCGCGCACGGACAAGGCGGAGGCGGCGAGCAGGACGAGCGAGAGCCACATGAGGTCGGCGAGCAGCAGGTGGACGAGTTGCAGCCAGATGGGCGCGAGCAGCGCGACGTTCGCGAGGCCGACCGCGACCTGCGCGACGACGAGCGCGGCGAGCGCGAGCGAGAGGCGCTTGACCCACGCGCCCGGACGCGCGGCCGAGGCGTGTGAGGCTGTGAAAAGAAGCAGGATGCCGACGGCGGCCGCGAGCGTCGGGTGGAGCAGTCGCAGCCGGACGAGCGCGCTCGCGGTCGGCGAAAAATCTTGTCTTAAACCTTCGGCGAGCGAGGCGGCCGGGTTGAGCGTGTCGCCGAGCGCGGCCACCGCGCCGCTCACCGCGAGCAGGAGCGCGCCCGCGACGGCCGACGCGAACAGGAGTCCCGTCCTCCCCTGCCCGCGCAGACGCAGCGGCGCGCCGCCCGAAGCCCACCACGCCGCGAGCGCGAGCGATGCCATCAGCAGGAACGTGTTGACGAGGTGGACGGCCATCCAGACGGCGCGCGCCGTCGAGGCGTTGTCGGCGACGTACTCGAACAGCACGAGCCCCGCGCCGATGAGCGCCTCCGTGATGATGAAGAAGGACGAGGCGACCGAGGCCCACAGCACCGCGCCCGCGCGCTCGTCGGCGCGCCGCCGGTATCTGGCAATCGCCCACACGAGGAGCGCGAGGACGAGGAGCCCGGCGAGGCCGCTCGTCACGCGGTGCGTCAGCTCGACGAGTGTTTCTATTTGCGGGGCTCGCGGGATGACCTCGCCGTTGCAGAGCGGCCAGTGTGCGCCGCAGCCCGCGCCCGAGCCCGACGCGCGCACGTACGCGCCCCACGCGATGACGGCCAGAATGTAGGCGGCGACGCCCCACGCGTACGCGGCGAAACGGTTGAGCTTCATCGGGGGAAGTTTAATTCACGACGAGCGCGCGGCGCAGCTTCGAGAGCGCGCTCTCAAGGACGGACTCCTCGCGCGCGATGCAGACGCGCATGTACCTGTCCCACGTCTCGGTGTCGGCGAACGCGCTGCCGGGGACGGCGGCGACGCCCTGCGTCCTCATCAGCATCTCGTTCAGCTCCATCGCGTCGGCGAAGCGCTCGGGGATGCGCGCCCAGACGTAGAAGGTCGAGCCCGAGTCGTAGATGCTGAAGCCGAGCTCTTCGAGCGCGGCCGTCACCGTCTCGCGCTTGCGGCTGAAGCGTTCGGTCAGCCGCGCGTAGCAGCCGGGCTCGGCCATCAAGACGGAGGCGAGCGCGCGCTGGAGCGGAGTCGGCGAGCAGACGTAGAAGACGTTGAGCGCGTTGTGGAGCGGCGCGACGAG
>DASQDT010000227.1:0-17488 GCA_035634035.1 Pyrinomonadaceae bacterium
GACGACTCTCGAAGTGCGCGTGCCGCTCCTGAACGTCGAGCTGGTCGAACTGGCGGCGCGGATGCCGCCCTCGCTCAAGCTGCGCGTGCTGAAGCGCAAGTACAGCTTCAAGCGCGCGGCCGAACGGGTTCTTCCGCGCGGAGGAGGTGCGCCGCGTCGTCGAGGCGAATTTGTCGGGGCGCGAGGACTTCAACCTCCACGTCCTCCAACTGCTGACGCTCGAAATGTGGATGCGCGAATTCGTGGACGCGAAACCCTCCGCGTCTCGTGTATAAAGTCGTCGTGAAGAAGAACAGGCAGAGGCGCGGGGCGGCGGGCGACGCGGCGCACGAGCGCGCGGGCGGGCGTTCGGGCTGGCGCGACGTCGACTGGGAGACGGTCGCGCTCGTCGTCGCGATAAAGCTGCTCGTGATGGTCTTTGCGGGCGTCGCCTACGCCGTGATTGAGAACAAGACGACGGGCGGGCCCTACGGCTGGCTCGCGATCTGGAACCGCTGGGACGCGCCGCACTACCTCGACATCGCGCGCGACGGCTACGTCACCGAGGGCGAGGCGCGCAAGTGGATAGTCTTCTACCCGCTCTACCCGCTCGCGACGCGCGCCCTCTCCTACGTCTTTCAGGACTACCTGCTGAGCGCGCTCGTCGTCTCCGCGCTCGCCTCCGTCGCCGCCGCGCTCATCCTACAGCGGCTCACCGAGTTGGACTTCGACCGCACGGTCGCGCGCCTCGCCGTCTGGTTCATGTTCATCTTCCCGACGAGTTATTTCTTCCACGCGAACTACACCGAGAGCCTGTTCATGGCCGTCGCGCTCGGCGCGTTTCTGGCCGCGCGCGGCCGACGCTGGTGGCTGGCCGGAGTCCTCGCCGCGCTCGCGTGCCTGACGCGCGTCAACGGGCTGATGCTCGTCCCGGCGCTCGCCACGGAGGCGTTTTTGCAATACCGCGAGGACGGCGCGCGGCGGCTGCGCGCCGAGTGGCTGTGGGTGGCGCTGGCGGGCGTCGGCGTCGCGCTCTATCTGGCGACGAACTACGCGGTGCACGGCGACCCGCTCGCGTTCCAGAAGATCACGCAGCAGGCTTGGCACAAGCAGCTCGCGCCGCCGTGGGTCGGGGTCGCGGCGGCGTGGGTGGCGGGCCGGCGCGCGCCGGCCGAGGCGCACATGGTCGGCACGGAAGAGTTCTTCTTCATCATCTTGGGGCTCGCCTGCACGGTCTGGTGCTGGCTCTCCTTGCGCAAGTCTTACGCCGTCTGGATGACGTTCAACTGGCTGCTCTGGACGAGCACCTCTTTCATCCTGAGCACGCCGCGCTACACGCTCATCCTCTTCCCCGTCTACATCCTCTTCGCGCGACTCGCGGCGCGCAGGCCCGTCTGGGGCGGCGTCATCACCGCTTGGTCGCTCCTCTTCCTCGCGCTCTTCGTGAGCCTCTTCGTGCGCGGCTACTGGGCGTTTTGAGAAAGGACGAAGGCCGCAAGGTGAAGGATGAAGTGAAAGCGAAAGACCCGACCGAAGCACCCGGCCCGGCGGAGGCGGCCGAGTCGGCGGCGCAAGACGCTTTCGCCCCTCCGCCTTCCGCCTTCCGCCTTTCCGTCGTCGTCCCCTGTTACAACGAGGAGGCGGTGATTGGCGAGACGCACGCGCGTCTGGCCGAGGAGTTGGGAAGGGTGGAGGGCGCGCGCGTCGAGATAGTCTACGTGGACGACGGGAGCCGCGACCGGACGCCTGAGATGTTGCGCGGGCTGTGCGACGCCGACGCGCGCGTGCGCTTCGTGCGCCTGTCGCGCAACTTCGGGCACCAGACGGCCGTCACCGCCGGGCTCGAACACGCGACGGGCGAGGCGGTCGTCATCATCGACGCAGACCTCCAAGACCCGCCGGCCGTCATCCGCGAGATGGTCGCCGAGTGGCGCGCGGGCGCGCACGTCGCCTACGGCGAAAGAATCGAGCGCGCGGGCGAGACGCGCTTCAAGCTCTGGACGGCGAAGGCCTTCTACCGCCTGATGAACCGGATGTCGAAGGTGCAGATACCTCTGGACGCGGGCGACTTCCGCCTCATGGACAGGCGCGTCGTGGACGCGCTCCTGCGGATGCCGGAGCGCGACCGCTTCGTGCGCGGGATGGTCGCGTGGGTCGGGTTCCGGCAAGTGCCCGTGCGCTACGTGCGCGCGCCGCGCTTCGCGGGCGAGAGCAAGTACCCGCTCTTTAAGATGCTCAGGTTCGCGATGGACGGAGTGGTGTCGTTCTCCTTCACGCCGCTGCGGCTGGCGATGTGGACGGGGTTCGCGGCCATCGGGGTGGCGTTCGCGGGGATACTGTACGCGCTGCTCCTGCGCTTCTTCTTCGACCCGTCGCACTGGGTGCGCGGGTGGGCTTCGATCTTCGTCGCGGTGCTGTTCATGGGCGGCGTGCAGCTCGTCTCTCTGGGCATCATCGGCGAGTACGTCGGGCGTATCTACGGCGAGGTCAAGAACCGCCCGCTCTACTTCGTGCGCGAGCGAATCGGGTTTGAAGAGGACGGAGGGCGCGGGGCGGGGCGTCGGGGGTGACGGGGGGAGGGATGATGAGAAGAATTCTGACGACGATGCTCGTGCTGGCTCTGGTGACACTCTCGGCCGCGGTCGTCCGCCCGGCGAAGTCCGGGGCGCGGGAGACGCGCGGCGCTGAGAGGCGTGCGACGCTTCGGCCCGTCAACACCTATTCCATCGTCGCGCGCGACGCGGCGACGGGCGAGTTGGGCGTGGCCGTGCAGTCCCACTGGTTCTCGGTCGGCTCGGTCGTGCCGTGGGCCGAGGCGGGCGTCGGCGCGGTGGCGACGCAGAGTTTCACCGACCCTTTATACGGCAAGCTCGGCCTCGACCTGATGCGCGCCGGGCGGAGCGCGCCCGACGCCTTGCGCTCGCTCGTCGCGGGCGACGAGGGGCGCGACGTGCGTCAGGTGGCGATGATTGATGCGCAGGGGCGCGTCTCGGCTTACACCGGCGCGAAGTGCATCGACGCGGCCGGGCACGCGACGGGCAAAGACTACTCCGTGCAGGCGAACATGATGGCGAGCGAGCGCGTGTGGCCGGCGATGGCGCGGGCGTTCGAGTCGGCGCGGGGCGATCTGGCCGAGCGGATGATGGCCGCGCTCGAAGCCGCGCAAAGAGAGGGCGGCGACATCCGGGGCAAACAGTCGGCGGCCCTCGTCGTCGTCTCGGGGAAACCCACGGGGCGCGCGTGGGCCGACCGCACCTTCGACCTCCGCGTGGACGACCATTTGGAACCGCTCGGGGAGCTGCGGCGTCTAATCACTTTGCAGCGCGCCTACAACCACATGAACGCGGGCGACGCGGCGGTCGAGAGGAAGGACAACGCGGCGGCGCTGCGCGAGTACGCGGCGGCCGAACGCCTCGTCCCCGGCAACCTTGAGATGGCCTACTGGCACGCGGTCGCGCTCGTCGGCATGAACCGATTGGAAGAAGCCCTGCCCGTCTTCGCGCGCGTGTTCGCGGCCGACCCGAGCTGGCGGACTCTGACGCCGCGACTCGTCAAGGCGGGCATCCTGCCCGACGACCCGAAGCTGATCGGGCGAATCACGTCCGTTAACGTCCCGAGATGATAAGCACCGACGCGCTGACGAAGTATTACGACACGCACCCGGCCGTGCGCGAGGTGAGCCTGTTCGTGCCCGAGGGCGAGACGTGCGCGCTCGTCGGGCCGAACGGGGCGGGGAAGACGACGCTTTTGAAGATGCTCGCGGGGCTCTTGCGCCCGACGAGCGGGAAGATAGAGGTCGGCGGCGTCGAGGTCGGCGTCCACCCGAAGCGCCTGCACCGGATGGTCGGCTACCTGCCCGACACGTTCGGACTCTACGACGAGCTGAAGGTCTGGCAGTTCCTCGAATACTTCGCGCGCGCGCAAGGCGTCGAGGACGACCGCGTCGAGCGCCGCGTCGCGGCCGTGCTTGAGCTGACGAACCTGACCGAGAAGCGCGACGAGAGCGCGGGCGCTCTCTCGCGCGGGATGCGGCAGCGGCTCGTCATCGCCAAAACGCTCTTGCACGCGCCGAAGGTTCTTCTGCTCGACGAGCCGGCGTCGGGGCTCGACCCGCGCGCGCGCATCGAGCTGCGCGACCTCATCCGCGAGCTGGGGTCACTCGGGACGACCATCGTCGTCAGCTCGCACATCCTGACGGAGCTTGCGGACTTCTGCACCTCCGTCGTCATCATGGAGCGCGGGCGCGTGCGCTCGTCGGGGCGCATCGACGTGCTCGTGCGCGAGCTTTCGGGCGGGACGCCCGTCCGCGTCGAGGCGCTGGACGCGGACGGGGCCGGGCGCGTCGCCGAATATCTTGAGGGGCGCGAGGGCGTGTCGCGCGTCGAGGCCGCGGGCGAGCGCGTCGACTGCACGTTCGAGGGCGACAAGGAGAGTCTGGCGCGCCTGCACCGCGAGCTGGTCGCGGGCGTCGAGGGCGTCGTCTCGTTCTACGAGCGTCGCCTGACGGTCGAGGACGTTTTTCTGGCGTCGGACGGCGGGCGCGGGTGTTAGAATCGCGCCGGAGCAGGGAAGGAGTTTAAGGCGATGAGCTGGAACGTGGCGTCGAAGCTGAATCCGGAGCTGTTGAGAATGGCGCGCGTGAGTCTGCCGCGCCGCCGGGCGGTCTTCATCGCGGGGCTGACGCTGGCGCTGCTCGCGGCCGGCGGGTGGCTGCTCTGGGAGAAGTCCGGGCCGAATGTCTACAGCGCCGGGTACTACTACGAGAGGTCGGAGGCCGAACTGCTCGCCGAGCAGACGCGCGACTTCGGCCGCGCGGCCTTCGAGGGCCTGACCGTCCTGCTCTTCGCGCTGCTCTTCGTCTTCGCGCCGGCCGCGGCCGGGCTCTCGTTCGTCTACGAGCGCGTGCGCGGGACGGCCGTCTTCCAGCAGATGACCCTGCTCTCGCCCCTGCGGCAGGCTTCGGGGAAGTTCTGGGGGAGCGGGCTGGTCGCCTACTTCATCGCGGCGATGCTCCTGCCGGCCGCGCTCTCCGCGGCCTACCTCGGCGAGACGAACCCGAACAAGGTTCTGCGAATCTACCTCTTCCTCTTCGTCGGCGGGTTGTGCTGGCAGGCGGTCGGGCTCTTCGTCTCGGCCTCGACCGCCGACTCGGACGAGAAGACGCTGCGCGCCGGCCTGCTGGCCGGGCCGGTCGTGGGCCTCTGCGGCGGGGCGACGGCGCTGGCGCTCGGCCACTACTTCACCGTCGACATCGAGGCGCTGCGCGGCGCGTTCGAGGACTACCCGCAACACAGCTCCAGCAGCTACCAGTACAACTACTACGTCGAGCGGGGCCATTACTGGTGGCGCTTCTACGGCGCGACGGTGCCGGCCTACGCGGTCGTGCTCGGCGTGCTCGCGTTCGCCGGCGCGTGGGCGTTCGCCGGCGCGGTCAGGCGCGCGAAGGCTTTGCAGCTCATCCCGACGGGGCCGCGCGCCGTGTGGCTCTTCTTCGCGTCGGCCGAGGCGGTCGTCGTCGGCCTCCTGTGGGGGCGGCACGTCGGCGACCACTACCCGTCCAGCCGCGTCGTCAGCTACCTGTTCCTCAACCTGCTGGCGCTCGTCTGTCTCGCGGCCGCGTCGGCCGTCGGGCGCGGGCGTCTGAGCGAGTGGTGGAGCGCGGCGCGCGACCCCGTCGCGCTCTTCCAGCGCGAGGAGATTAAGAACGCCGTCAAGACTTACGCGGTCGTGCTCGGCATCGCCGAGGCGGGACTCGCCGCGCTCTGGCTGAGCTACTACCTGCACCCGGAGACGGGCGAGTTGCAGAGCCTCGGCTTCGCGCCCGGACTCCTCGCGGTCGGCGCGACGTTCGCGGCGGCGTCGGTCGGCGCGGCGGCCTTCATACAGTTCTGCGCGATGTTCCGCTTCCGCGTCGGCGCGCTGGCGGGCGTCGCGCTGCTCTTCGTCTTCTACGTCTTCGTCACGCTGGCGGGCGCGATCTTCGACCGGCCGAACAACACGTTCACGCTCCTCAACCCCGTCCTCTACGCCGATGCCGTCATGCGCGGCGACCTCTACCTCGACAGCGACCTGAACCTGCGCGACTGGCGCGCGGATACGGAGGGGCGCGACTGCGAGGTGCGGGAGCGTCTGGTCTCCGAGTGGCCGGAGCCCTCGCGGCCGACGCTCGAATACGTTAACCCGCTCGACGCGCGGTGTCGGCGGCCGGAAAGCCTCGTCTACTACGAGGAGCGCAGGAGCCCCGACTACGACAGGGCCGAGGCGCGCGCGCACGGGCTCGTCGCCGAATCGCTCCTCGCGCTCTTCTTCCTCGGCCTCGCCGGCCTGAAGTGGTCGCGGACGCGGGCGGAGATGTTGGGCGGGCGCGCGGGCGTCGCCGCCGACTGAAGGGCGCGGACTGACGGCGCGTGCGGGACTCCGGTCTCGGTCAGCTAGGCTGTCAGGATTCGGACAGGCGTCGGAGGTTGGCGGCGAGAAGCTCTGTGTCGACGACCAAGTCGACGGCGTGCATCCCCTCTTCGCCGGGGCGGGCGGGCGCGCAGGGCTGGTAGAAGTAGCGGAGGCCGAGCGCCGAGGCCATCGCGAAGTAGCACAGCTCGTAAGCGTGCCCCTCCTTGCGGAACTCTAAGACGCTTCCCCCCTCCGGCATGAAGAGCATATTCGTCAGCCCCGCGCCGTGAATCGAGACGAGGCGTCCGGCGCGCGCGTGGACGCTGACCTGCTCCGCGAAAGTCAGATCCTCCGCGTAGAAGACCTCATAACCGAACTCGCGCACCAGCGCGACGACCTCCTCCTCGTTCTCGACCTTCCGCTTCGGCGCGCGCGCGCGGCTGATGTAGACGCTCACGCTCCCCTCGTCGCCGCCCGCCTCAGCCCCCCCCGCGTGGAAGCCGACCAGCAGCGCGCGCAATTCCCTGATGAGCGGCTCGTTGAATTCGCCCGACGGCGGGGTCTGCGTCGGCACGAGAAGCTCGCGGCAGAAGTAGACCTCGCCCTCTTTGATAAAGCGCACGTCGCGCGGCGCGAACGCGCGCAAGGAAGACGCGACGAACTCAAGCCCCCGGAAGCGCGTGGGCAGAAGCAGGACGGCCTCGCTCAGGTACTCGCGCGCGGCCAGAAGGCGTGGCAGCGCGTCGGCGAGCCAGTGGAAGTATCCGTGGCTCCAGTCGTCTGTGACCCACAGGGCCGGCTCGTCGAGCGTGACGCGCCGGCGCGCGAGGTAGCTCGCGGCGAGGAACTTGATGCGGCTGCGCGTGCGCCGCGTGAACGCCTCGCACGTCGAGGGGTGCGCGAACGACTCGGGCAGGACTTTCAGACCTTTGAAGAGAAGCCCCTCGCCGCTCGCCGAGACGCCGCGCAGGCGCAAGAGCCGGCACGCGGGCGCGCGCCCTTCGAGCGCGTGCGAGAAGAGTCGGGCGTCCTCGTCGCGCAAGTTTTCGGGCGGGCGGCGCGCGGCCGTCCCGCCCTCGCGGAGGAGTCGCGGCTCGCCCGTCATGCCGTCTCCCCCGTCGCGCCTTCGCGGAGGACGGCCAGATAGTTCGTCGTCAGAAAGACCTCGTGGTGCTCGCCGTAGGAGGGCACGGCGACGAGACCTTTGGGGATGATGCGGAAGATGTCGTAGCGCGGCGAGAGCAGCGTCCAGAAGTCGTAGAAGTAGGTGCGCGAGTAGATGTTGGCCGGGCCGAACTCGAACTGTATGAGGCGGACGCGGCCCGAGTCCAACAGCCCGCGCGCGCCGCGCAGGATGGCCGGCTCGTGCCCCTCCACGTCGAGCTTGAGGAAGTCTATGCGGCCGACGTTTTCCGACTCGCAGAGGCGGTCGAGCGTGCGCACCTCGATCTCCTCGACGGCCGCCATCTCGACGCGCACGACCTGCGTCGGCAGCCGCGGGTCGATGGAAGAGAGCAGCGTCGTCTCCTGCCCGTCGGCCGTGTAGGAGTGGAGCGTGACGGTGCGCTCGGAGTCGGAGAGGCCGAGGCGGAAGGTCTTGACTTGGCCGTGAGAGCCGACGTTCCGGACAAGCTCGTCGTAGGCGACGCGCGAGGGCTCGACGGCGTAGACGCGCGCCCGCGCGACGTGCCGGAGGACGAGCCGCGTGTAGTGGCCGACGTTCGCGCCGACGTCGAAGACGACGGGCGACTCGACCGCCGCGCACGCTCGGCTGACGACGTGCGCGAGCACCCACTCCTCGCCGCTCGACTCGATGAGCCCGCCGCCGCCGTAGTTCATCCCGAAGACGGCCAGCGTGTGCAGCCGACTCCACACGCGCTGCAACCGCGCGCTCTTCGTGTACGGCCGAAACAGAATCTTCTTCAACAGGCCCGTCGTCGTGCCCTGCGACTGCTCCATCCGGCGACCCCTTCAAACTCGACTCTTAAATCAGCGATTAGACTGCACGCCCCGCGCGCCGCGAGTCAAGGGGCAACGGCGGGCGCGAGGGCGCGCGTGACGACTGCCCGGTTGCTTGTCGCGGCGCGCGGCGGCGTGTTAGCTTCTCAGGTTTCGCGGCGGCGCGCGGGGCGCGTCTTAGGCGGCGAGGGTTTGTGATGGGGATGACGGGCGAAAATCTGAAGGAGCGCGTGCGGGAGTTCTGGCAGGCGAACCCGTGCGGCTCGAAGTTCACGGGGACGGACGCGGGCACGCGCGAGTTCTACCGGCGCGTCGAGGAGCACCGCTACCGGAGCGAGTGGCACATCCCCGAGGCCGCCGGCTTCGCGTCGGCGCGGGGCCTGCGCGTGCTCGAAATCGGCTGCGGCCTCGGCACCGACGGCGCGCAGTTCGCGCGCGCGGGCGCGGCCTACACGGGCGTCGATTTGACGGAGGCGGCCGTCGCGCTCGCGCGGCGGCGCTTCGAGTTGGAGGGCTTGGCGGGCGAGTTCCGCGTCGCCGACGCCGAGCGTCTTGAGTTCGCCGACGCGACGTTCGACCTCGTCTACTCGCACGGCGTCCTGCACCACACGCCCGACACGGCGCGCGCCGTCCGCGAAGTCCACCGCGTTCTGAAGCCGGGCGGGCGGGCCGTCGTCATGCTCTACCACCGAGACTCCTACAACTACCGCGTCAACATCCGTCTGTTGCGGCGGACGTGGGCGCACCTCCTGCGCTTCGACGCCGGCTTGCGTCTGGTGTCGAAGCTGACGCGCGAGCCGGTCGAGTCTCTGCGCGTGCACGCCGGGCGGATGCGCGAGGACGCGCGCTCGTACCTTTCGACGCAGGAGTTCCTGAGCCGCAACACGGACGGCGCGGCAAACCCCCTGTCGCGCGTCTACTCGCGGCGCGAGGCACGCGAGTTGTTTGGCGACTTCGCGGAAGTCCGGTTCGCCGTCCACTTCCTGAACAGGCGCTGGCTGCCGGTCGTCGGCCGGCTGCTCCCGCGCACGCTCGAAGCGCGCCTCGCGTCGCGCTGGGGCTGGCACCTGTGGGTCTACGCGAGGAAGGCCGGCGGCTAAGAGCTACTCCATGAGAAAGATTCTTGTGACAGGCGGGGCGGGCTTCATCGGCTCGCATCTGGTCGGGCGGATGCTCGGCGAGGGCGGCTGGCGCGTCGTCGTCGTGGACGACTTCAACGACTTCTACGCGCCCGCGCGCAAGCGCCGCAACGTCGCGCCGCACCTCGGCAGCAAAGACTTCCGACTCGTCGAGGCCGACATCCGCGACCGCGCCGCCCTCACGCGCCTCTTCGACGAAGAGGACTTCGATTGCGTCGTCCATCTCGCGGCGCGCGCGGGCGTGCGGCCCTCGCTCACGGAGCCCGTGCTCTACGCCGAGACGAACATCACGGGCACTCTCAACCTGCTCGAAGCGGCGCGCGCGCGCGGCGTCCGGCAGTTCGTCTTCGGCTCGTCGTCCTCCGTCTACGGCGAGAACGAGAAAGTCCCCTTCGGCGAGGACGACCCCATCTTCAACCCCATCAGCCCCTACGCGGCGACGAAGGCGGCGGGCGAGCTGCTCTGCCACACCTACTCGCACCTGCACGGGATGCGCTGCGTCTGTCTCCGCTTCTTCACCGTCTACGGCGCGCGCCAGCGGCCCGACCTCGCCATACACAAGTTCGCGCGCCTCATCTCCGAGGGCAAGCCCATCCCCGTCTTCGGCGACGGCACGACGCGCCGCGACTACACCTTCGTCGACGACATCATCGCGGGCGTCCGCGCGGCCGTCGACTACGAAGCGAGCCCCTACGAAGTCATCAACCTCGGCGAGTCGCGCACGGTGAGCTTGAGTGAGCTAATCGGCCTGCTCGAAAAAGAGCTCGGCCGCGAGGCCGTCATCGACCGGCAGCCCTTGCAGCCCGGCGACGTTCCGCAGACCTTCGCCGACATCACTAAGGCCCGACGCCTCCTCGCCTACGACCCCCAGACGCAAATCGAGGAGGGCATCCGCCGCTTCGTCGAGTGGTTCCGGCGGGAAGGCGCGTGACGGGAGGCTCGGCCGCGGGACGGGCGGAATACGGAGACGGGGTTAAGAACTTATTAGAGTATAATCGGGGCAAAGAGATGACGAAGATTTACGACGAAGAGGAGACGGTCTTCGCGCGGCGGCGCGGCGTCGAGGCGGAGGACGTGACTTTGACGGAGGAGCCGACCGTCGTTGAAGAGCCGACGGTCGCCGGGCTCGTCGGCGAGGACGGGCGCGTCGCCCCCGAGGTCTCGGTCTTCCTGCCCGTCCTCAACGAGGAGCCCAACCTGCGCCCGCTCCACATCAAGCTCGACGAGTCTCTGGCCTCGCTCGGGCGGACGGCCGAGATCATCTACGTCGACGACGGCTCGACCGACGGCAGCCTCGAAGTCCTGCGCGAGCTGGCCGCGCGCGACCCGCGCGTGCGCGTCGTCGCCCTGCGGCGCAACTACGGGCAGACGGCCGCGATGGCCGCCGGCATCGACGCCGCGCGCGGCCAAGTCCTCATCCCGATGGACGCCGACCTCCAGAACGACCCGGCCGACATCTCGCGCCTGCTCGACAAGCTCGGCGAAGGCTTCGACGTGGTCTCGGGCTGGCGCAAGGAGCGGCAGGACAAGATGGTGACGCGCAAGATCCCGTCGGCCATCGCCAACTGGCTCATCTCCGTCATCGGCGGCGTCAAGCTCCACGACTACGGCTGCTCGCTGAAAGCCTACCGCCGCGAGTTCCTCAAAGACGTGCGGCTCTACGGCGAGATGCACCGCTTCATCCCGATCTACGCCTCTTGGGTCGGCGCGCGCGTCACGGAGATTCCCGTCCGCCACCACGCGCGCACGATGGGCAAGTCCAAATACGGGCTGTCGCGCACCTTCAAGGTGATGCTCGACCTGATGACCATCAAGTTCATGGCCGCGTACCACACGAAGCCGATTTACGTCTTCGGGCTGTTCGGCTTCTCGTCGTTCGTCATCTCGATCGTCGCCTTCATCTGGGCGCTCGTCCGCAAGCTCGGCGACGAGTCCTTCATCCGCAACCCCCTGCTCACCATCGCCATCGTCATGTTCGCCGTCGGCGTGCAGTTCATCCTGATGGGCCTGCTGGCCGAGATGCTCGTGCGCACCTACCACGAGTCGCAGGCCAAGCCCATCTACGCCGTGCGCGAGCGCGTCGGCTTCGGCGACGAGGCGTAGTAGCGCCCCCGCGCGCGAGGGCCGTCCACGGAGTTAAACTAGAGATGAAAATTTCGCCGCGCATCGCAAGGGGGCGGGCCGCCGCCGCCGCCGCGCTCGTCGCCCTGACGTTGGTCGCGTCGGCGTCGGCGCGGGCGCACGCGCCGCGTGGCGCGCAGGGTCAGGCGGACGAGGCGGCCGCCTCGCGCGCCTTCGACGAGGCCGTGCGTCTGCACGGCGAGGGGACGCCCGAGGCTTTGTCGCGCGCGATGCCGAAGTACGAGGAGGCCGCGAGGCTCTGGCGCGCCGCGGGCGACGAGCTGAAGGAGGCGCGCGCGCTCAACAACCTCGCCGCCATCCACTACGTGCGCCGCGAGCACGCGAAGGCGCTCGTCCTATTCGAGCGCGTGCTCGCCCTCTTCGAGAAGAACCACGGCCCCGTCCACGTCGAGGTCGCCAAGACGCTCAACAACATCGCCAACCTCTACTCGGCGATGGGCCAAGACGCGCAGGCCGAGCCGTTTCATGATCGCTCGGTCGAGACCTTCGTCAAGGCGCTCGGCCCCGACGACCCGAACTCCGCGCAGTCGCTCAAGCTGCTCGGGCAGCAGTACGCGCGCGAGGGGAAGACGGCGAAGGCCGCGCCGCTCCTCGTGCGCGCCGTCGCGCTCGAGGAGCGACTCTACGGCGCGGAGTCGGAGGAGGTCGCCGAGACGCTCGTCTCGCTCGCCAAGACGCACCTCGACGCGGGCGAGTTCGAACGGGCCGAGCCCAACTACCGGCGCGCGCTCGCCATCCGCGAAAAGGTGTTCGGCCGCGAGCACCCGGCCGTCGCCTTCTCGCTCAACAACTTCGCCGCGCTCCACTTCGCGAAGGGCGAGTACGACAAGGCGCTGGATTACGACCGCCGCTCGCTGGCCGTCTTGGAGAAGGCGCTCGGCGCGGAGCACGAGCTGGTGGCGAGCGTGCTGACCGACATCGGCTCGGTCTACAGCAGCCAGAAGAATTTCGCGGAGGCCGAGCGCCACTTCCTGCGGGCCGTCTCCGTCGCCGAGAAGTCGCGCGGCGAGAACGCGGCCGCGTTTTTACGCAACGCGCTCGCGGCCTACGCGCGCATGTTGCGCGCGACGAAGCGCGACGCCGAGGCCGCGAAGATCGAGGCGCGCCTGAAGGCCGTCGCGAACTGATGGCGGGGGAGTTCGAGCAGGTCTACGCGAAGCTCGCCGCGTGGTGCCGCGAGCGCGACTACTCGGGGCACGACCCGTTCGACGCGCTCAACAGCCGACTCTTCCAAGCCACGCCGCTCGCGCGCTCGCGCCTCGCGCGGCTCGCTTGGACGCAGGCCCTCAAACGCTCGCCCGTCAACCTCCGCGCGCTCGCGCTCGTCCCCCCCGGAAAAAACCCGAAAGGTCTGGCGCTCTTCGCCCTCGCTCTGCTTTCGCGCTACCGCACGCGCGGCGGCGAAGAAGATTTACTTGAGGCGCGGGCGCTGCTCGACGAGCTGGTCGCGGCCCGCGTCGAGACGCCGGGGGGCGGCGCGGCGTGGGGCTACAACTTCGACTGGCAGGGCCGCGCCTTCTACGCGCCGCGCGGCACGCCCGCCGTCGTCCCGACCGCCTTCGCCGTCCGCGCGCTCGCCGAAGCCGCCGGGACGCTCGCGGGCGCGGAGCGCGCGACTTACTCGGAGGCGGCGCGGCGCGCGTGCGCGTTCGTCCTCAACGACTTGAACCGCAGCGTCGAGTCTGACGAGGAGGTCTGCTTCAGCTACACGCCGCTCGACCGCACGCGCGTCTACAACGCGTCGTTGCTCGCGGCCGAGTCGCTCGCCGAAGTCGGCGCTCTAACGCACGAGCGCGGGTTGTCGGAGGCGGCGGCGCGTGCGGCGCGGTACGTCGTCCGCAGGCAGCGCCCTGAGGGCTTCTGGACTTACGGCGCGGAGGGCTTTCAGTCTTGGGCCGACAACTTTCACACGGCCTTCGTCCTCACGTCGCTCGCGCGCGTCCGACGCCGCCTCGCCGCGGACGTTGACGACAAGTTCGCCGAACTAATCGAAGAGGCGGACGCGGCCCTGCGTCGCGGCTTCGAGTTCTGGCGCGAGAGCTTTTTCCTGCCGGACGGCTGGCCGAAGTATTACCCGGATAAGAAGTACCCGGCCGACGCGCACTCGGCCGCCGCGGCGGTCGTCGCCTGCGCCGAGTTGCGCCGGGAGTTCGGCGACGCGGCGACGGAGCTCGCGCGTCGCGTCGCGGCTTGGGCCGTGCGCGAGCTTTTCGACGGGCGCGGGTTTTTCCGCTATCAGAAGCGACGCTTTCACACGGAGGGGACGCCCTTCATGCGCTGGTCGCAAGGCTGGATGGCGTACGCTCTGGCGCGGCTCGCGGAGGTCGAGGCCGGGGATGATGGGAGCGTCGGCGCGTTGACCGCGCGGGCGTCGGACGGTTAAGGTAGGCAGTCGCTCGCGGCCCGACGCCGGACGCCTACCCGTGAAGTTCACAGAGACGGAGTTTCCCGAATGCCGATTGCGCCCGACGTGCGGCTCGCCGAGGGGGTCAAAATTCACCACCCCGAGCTCGTCAACCTCTACGGCTGCACGGTCGGGAGCGAGACGAAGATCGGCGCGTTCGTCGAGATACAGAAGAACGCGCGGGTCGGCGCGCGCTGCAAAATATCCTCGCACAGTTTTATCTGCGAAGGCGTGACGATCGAGGACGAGGTCTTCGTCGGCCACGGCGTCGTCTTCAGCAACGACCTCTACCCGCGCGCCGCCAACGCCGACGGCACGCTCCAGACCGAATCGGACTGGGCGGTGGCCGAAACGGTCGTGCACCGCGGGGCGTCCATCGGCAACAACGCGTCGGTGATGGGCGGCGTGACGATCGGGCGGGGCGCGCTCGTCGGCGCGGGCGCGGTCGTCACGCGCGACGTGCCCGACTACGCCGTCGTCGCGGGCGTCCCGGCGCGCGTCATCGGGGACACGAGGGAGGGGAAGTAGACAGTAGCTCTTTTCTACTGACTACTGAATACTGTCTACCGTCTACTATGCTCGGCGTCGGCGTCATCGGATACGGCTACTGGGGCCCGAACCTCGTGCGCAACTTCATGGAGGCGCCGGGGTCGGAGGTCGTCTCGGTGAGCGACCTCTCGGCCGAGAGGCTCGCGCCGCTCGCGTCGCGCTACCCGACGGTGCGCGCGACGACCGACTACCGCGACCTCCTGCGCGACGCGCGCGTCGACGCCGTCGTCATCGCCACGCCCGTCGCCTCGCACTTCGAGCTGGCGATGGCGGCGCTCGCCGCCGGCAAGCACGTGCTTGTAGAGAAGCCGCTGGCCGCGAACTCCGAGCAGTCGCTCCGGCTCGTCGAGGAGGCCGAACGCCGCGGCCTCGTCCTGATGGTCGACCACACCTTCATCTACACGGGCGCGGTGCGCAAAATCCGCGAGCTGATTACGGGCGGGGCGCTCGGGCAGATTTACTACTACGACTCGGTGCGCATCAACCTCGGGCTCTTCCAGCACGACGTGAACGTCATCTGGGACTTGGCCGTCCACGACCTCTCGATCATGGACTACGTGCTGCCCGCGCGTCCCGTCGCCGTCTCCGCCACGGGCATCAGCCACCTTCCGGGCCAGCCCGAGAACGTCGCCTACATCACGCTCTTTTTCCCCGAGCGGCAGATCGCGCACGTCCACGTCAACTGGCTGACGCCCGTCAAGGTGCGCCGCACGCTCATCGGCGGGAGCGAGAAGATGATCGTCTACGACGACTTGGAGCCGAGCGAGAAGCTGAAGGTCTACGATAAGGGCGTCACGGTCGGGCAGCACCCGGAGGACGTTTACGAGCTTCTGGTCAGCTACCGCTCGGGCGATATGTGGGCCCCGCGCTTCGACACGACCGAGGCTCTGAGGACGGAGGCCGCGCACTTCGTCGAGTGCGTGACGGCGGGCGTGCGGCCCGAGACCGACGGCGAGGCGGGCCTCCGCATCGTCCGCATCATGGAGGCGGCCGAACAATCCTTGCGCGCGCGCGGCCGACTCGTCGAGCTGCCGACGGACGTCGGCGCGCTGGTCTAGAGAATGATTCCTTTCGTCGATTTAAAGGCTCAGTACGCGAGCATTAAAGAAGAGGTGGGCGAGGCCGTCGGGCGCGTCCTTGAGAGCGCGCAGTTCGTCTTGGGGCCCGAGGTCGAGGCTTTCGAGGAGGAGTTCGCGCGCTACTGCGGCGCGCGCCACTGCGTCGCCGTCAACTCGGGCACGAGCGCGCTCCACCTCGCCCTGCTCGCGGCCGGCGTCCGGCCGGGCGACGAGGTCATCACGACGAGCTTCACGTTCGTCGCGACGGCCGCCGCCGTGCTGTACGCGGGCGCCGTGCCCGTCTTCGTCGACATCGACCCGCGCACCTGCCTCGTCGACCCCGAAAGAATCGAGCGCGCCGTCACGCCGCGCACGCGCGCGCTGATGCCCGTCCACCTCTACGGCCGCTGCGCCGACATGGACGCGATCAACGAGATCGCGCGCCGTCATGACCTGACGGTCGTCGAGGACGCGGCGCAGGCGCACGGCGCGCGCTACAAGGGGCGGCGCGCGGGCTCGCTCGCGCCGCTCGCGGCTTTCAGCTTCTACCCCGGCAAGAACCTCGGCGCGTACGGCGAGGGCGGCGCGGTGACGACCGACGACGACCAGAGCGCGCGCCTGATGCGCGAGCTGCGCGACCACGGGCAGAGCCGCAAGTATCATCACGAGCGACTCGGCTACAACTACCGTCTCGAAGGCTTGCAGGGCGCGATCCTGCGCGTCAAGCTCCGACACCTAGACGCTTGGAACGAGGCGCGACGCGCGCGCGCCGCCGAGTACCGGCGTCTGCTCGAAGGCGCGGCCGTCCGCCTGCTCGAAGGGCCTTCGTACGACGACGAGCCCGTCCACCACATCTTCCCCGTCTTCACGCCGCGGCGCGACGCGCTCGCCGAACACCTCAAGTCCGAAGGCGTCGCCACGGGGATTCACTACCCCGTGCCCGCGCACCGGCAAAAAGGTTTCGCCGACGCCTCGCGCCCCGAAGGCGACCTCGCCGAGACCGCGCGCGCGGCGCGCGAGACACTGTCGCTGCCGATGTACGCGGAGCTTCCGCGCGAGGCGGTCGGGCGCGTGGCCGAGGCCGTCCGCGGCTTCGCCTCGGAGGCGGCGGCCGCGCCCTGAGAGCGTGCGTATCTGGATCGACCTTGCCAACTCGCCGCACGTGCCCTTCTTCCGCGCGCTCGTGCCGGAGTTCGAGGCGCGCGGTCACGAGACGCTTCTGACCGCCCGCCCCTTCGCGCAGACCGTCGAGATGGCGCGCGGCGCGGGACTCAAGACGGAAGTCGTCGGCGGCGGCGGCGCGAGCGGGGTGCTCATGCGGAAGGCCGGCGGGCTCGCGGGCCGCGCGTTCGCTCTGGCGCGTTGGACGCGCGGGCGCGGGGTTGACTTGGCCGTCTCGCACAACTCCTACGCGCAAGTCTTGGCGGCGCGCGCTCTCGGCACGAGGAGCGTGACGCTGATGGACTACGAGCACCAGCCGGCCAACCACCTCGCGTTCCGCCTCGCCTCGCGCGTCGTCGTCCCGCGCGCCTTCCCCGAAGAGGACTTGCGGCGCTGCGGCGCGCGCCCCGCGAAGGTGCGGCGCTACGACGGCATCAAGGATGATGTCTACCTCGCGGACTTCGCGCCCGACCCGGCTTTCGCGGGCGAGCTGCGAAACGAGTTCGGCGTGACCGACGAGCAAGTGCTCGTCGTCGCCCGCCCGCCCGCGCGCGAGGCGCTCTACCACCGCTTCGACAACGCGCTCTTCGACGAGCTGCTCGAAGACCTCGCGCGCCGCCCGCCGGTCAAACTCTTCGTCCTCGCGCGCGGCGACGCGCAGCGCCAGCTTTACGCCGAAAGGTTCGCGGGCGTCGGTAACGTCGCCG
>DASQDT010000228.1:0-7238 GCA_035634035.1 Pyrinomonadaceae bacterium
CCGGCTTTCGCCCCCTCGGCGCGGCGGGCGAGGGCCTTTTCTCTGAGCGCGCGCGTGAGCCGGAGCTTGAGGCGGCGGTCGGGGTTGCGGGCGAGCGTGGCGCGGAAGCTCGCGGCGTCGGCCGCGTCGAGGTAGCCGAGCACGTAGTCGTTGACGAGCTCGTCCTCGGCGAGCGCGACGCGCGTGCAGAACTCCTCGTCCGTGAAGAGGAGTTCCTCCAAGTCTTCGAGCGTCGCCTCGTCGGAGACGCGCCCCAAGAGGTATTCGCGCAGGGTCTCGTCGTTTTTGAGTGTTTCGCGCATCGCCTTCGCCGCCGTCAGTTATGTGTGTCGCCGCGGCGCGTTACGTAACCGCCCCCTCGTTCATGCACTCCTGCACGCAAATCTTCAGACGCTGCTTGACGCGCATGACGCGCATTCGGAGCGCCGTCTGCGTCGTCGCGAGCCGCTCGGAGAGGCGGCGGTGCAGCTCGATCTTCGCCACCTTCACCTCCGAGAAGTATTCGAGCACGAGGTCGCGGCTCTCTTGGGGCAGCTCGCCCAAACACTTGTCGAGGCACTCGCCGGGCAGGCCCTCATCCTCCTCGGGCGCGGCCGCCGCGACCGTCACCTCGTCGACGTCCAGATGGTGTCGCTCCTTGCGCAGGGACTCGCGGTAGACGTTGCGCGCGACGCCGTAGCAGTAGGCGAGTCTGTTTTCGACGCGCTCCTCGGAGATCTTCAGCATGACGCGGTTGATGGTCTCGTCGGCCAACTCTTCGGGGAAGCGGCAGCGGCGCTGCGCGAAGAAGGTGCGGAGGCGGAAGCGCAGACGCTCGTACTCCTCGCCCGCCGTCTCGGCCTCGGGGCTGAGCCAGTCGAGGAAGGCCACGAACTTCTCGCGCGTGACTTCTCTACTCACCTCACGTCTCTGAACAACGGACGGTCGTCCCTTTAGCGCGTTGCGCGCGGTCGGCGTGTGCGGCGCTAAGCATAGCGCAACAGCCCGCGCGTTAGAAGCATAATTCCGCCGCGCGGCGTCGGCCCACTTCGTTTGTCAGGGCGTCGCGGCTCTAGCGGAAGAGGCGGCCGGCCGAGCCTATCTCGTAGACCATGAAAAGGCCGAAGCCGAGGCTGAAGAGTCCGGCCGCGCAGCGCAGGGCGAGGTTGGCGCGCCCGAAGCGCGCGGCCGTCAGACGAAGCGGGAGGCTGACGAGCGCGCTCATCAGCATCATCCCGCCGATTGAGCCCGCGCCGAAGACGGCGACGTAGAGGAGCGCGGCCAGCGGCGACTTGGCGGTCGAGAGGACGACGAGCATCAGCGCGGCCGAGCCGGCGAAGCCGTGCAGCATCCCGACGGCGAGCGTGCGCGCGTCGAGTCGCAGGCTGTGATGCGCGTGCGGCGAGGCGTCTTCGTCGTGCGCGGAGTGGACGTGCGGGTGGACGTGCTCGCGCCCGCCGTGCCGGTGCGCGTGCAGGTGGACGCGCCCGCCGCGCGCGAGCTTGCGCAAAGCGTTCGCGCCTAAGGCGACGAGCATCAGGCCGACGCAGAACTCAAGCGCGAGCGCCGCGCGCTCGCCGATTCTCACGCCGAGCAGCGTGACGGCCGCGCCCGCCGCGAGGAGTGAAAGCGTGTGCCCGACGCCCCACAGGCCGCCGACGAGCGCCGAGCCCCAGAGGCTCTTGCGCTCGCTGACGATGGCCGAGACGGCGGCGAGGTGGTCGGCCTCGACGGCGTGTCGGAGTCCGAGGACGAAGCCGAAGGCGAGCGCCGGCATGAGCGGAAGCAGTTCCATGAGCGAGTCTTTTTCGGTCAGCCTGTCCGCCCCGCGGCGTCGGGGCAATCGAAAAGGATGCGCAGGATTATACGCGAAGGCGTGCCCGGCCGCCCGCCCTCTTTGGTAATGGGCGCGTCATCTGTATAATCCGGCGCGTACCCCCCAACCCCCGAGAGTTTCAACAAGTGTTTCGATCTTTCCCGACGAGTCCACCATGTCTATCGAACCGCCGCGCGCGCCGGAGTCCGAGGTCGAGAACACGGGGGAGTGGATAGCGCGTCTTCAGAAGCGCGATATCGCCCCCTTCTGGCTGGCCGCCATCATCGAGTCGGCCGAAGACGCCATCGTCTCGAAGACGCTCGAAGGCATCATCACGAGTTGGAACAAAGGGGCCGAGCGCGTCTTCGGCTACACGGCCGACGAGGTCATCGGCAAATCCGTCACCGTCCTCATCCCCGAAGACCACCTCAACGAGGAGCCGGCCATCCTCGCGCGGCTGCGCAGGGGCGAGCGCATCGAGCACTACGAGACGGTGCGCAGGCGCAAGGACGGCACGCTCATCGACATCTCGCTCACCGTCTCTCCCATCCGCGGCGAGGGCGGGCGCATCATCGGCGCGTCGAAAATCGCGCGCGACATCACGGAGCAACTGCGCATCCAGCGCGAGCTGCGTGAGGTCGAGGCGCGCCGCGCCCTCGCGCTCGAAGCCGCGCACCTCGGCGACTGGAGCTGGAACCCCGAGACCGACCTCGTCGAGCTGTCCGAGCCGGCCGCGCGCATCTTCGGCGTCCCCGCCGTCTCGCGGATGACGTGGGCGGCGATGCGCGAGATGCTCGACGTGGAAGACCGCGAGCGGGCGCGCGAGGCCGTCGAGCACTCCGTGGCCGAGGGCACGGACTACGACATCGAGTACCGCGTCATGCTCCCCGAGGGCGGGCGCCGCTGGGTCTTGGCCCGCGGCCGCACGCAGTACGGCGACGACGGGCGCGTGCTCGGGATGCTCGGCGTCGTGCAGGACATCACCGAGCGGAAGCGGACGGAGGTCGCCCTGCGCGAACAGGGCGAGACGCTGCGCCTCATCAACGAGCTCGGCCACGTCGTCTCGGCCGAACTCGACCTGCACAAGATCGTGCAGGCCGTCACCGACGCCGCGACCGAGCTGACCGGCGCGCGCTTCGGCTCCTTCTTCTACAACGTCTTGGACGAGCGCGGCGCGTCCTACATGCTCTACACCTTGTCGGGCGTGCCGCGCGAGGCGTTCGCCCACTTCCCGATGCCGCGCGCGACAGACCTCTTCGGCCCGACCTTCCGCGGCGAGGGCGTCGTCCGCATCGCCGACGTGCACAAAGACCCGCGCTACGGCAAGAACTCGCCCTACTACGGGATGCCCGAGGGGCACCTGCCCGTGTCGAGCTATCTGGCCGTCCCCGTCATCTCGCGCTCGGGCGACGTGTTGGGCGGACTCTTCTTCGGCCACCCCGAGGCCCGCGTCTTCACCGAGCACCACGAGCGCGTCGTCACCGGCATGGCCTCGCAGGCCGCGGTCGCGATGGACAACGCGCGCCTGTTCGAGGCGGCGCAGAAGGCGCGCGCCGAGGCCGAACGCTCGGCCCGCGCGAACGAAAGGCTCTACCGCGAGGCGCAGGACGCGAGCCGCCTCAAGGACGAATTCCTCGCCACCGTCTCGCACGAGCTGCGCACGCCCCTGACGGCGATTCTCGGCTGGGCGCATATGCTCCGCCTCGGCCAGCTCGAAGGCGAGGGCGCGTCGAAGGCGCTCGAAACCATCGAGCGCAACGCGCGCGCGCAGGCGCAACTCATCGACGACCTCTTGGACGTCTCGCGCGTCATCACCGGCAAGCTGCGCATCGACGTGCGCCCGCTCGACCCGAACTCCTTCATCGAGTCGGCCATCGAGGCCGTCCGTCCGGCGGCCGAGGCCAAAGGCGTGCGCGTGCAGAAGATCATCGACACCGGAATCGTCTCGGTCGCGGGCGACCCCGTGCGCCTCCAACAAGTCGTCTGGAACCTGCTCTCGAACGCCATCAAGTTCACGCCGCGCGGCGGGCGCGTGCAGGTCAGGTTGGAGCGCGTCAACTCGCACGTCGAAATAGCCGTCACGGACACCGGCGCTGGCATCGCGCCCGAGTTCCTGCCGCACGTCTTCGACCGCTTCCGCCAAGCCGACCAGAAGACGACGCGCCAGCACGGCGGGCTCGGACTCGGCCTAGCCATCGCGCGCCACCTCGTCGAGCTTCACGGCGGGACGGTAAGCGCCGAGAGCGAGGGCGAGGGGCGCGGCTCGACCTTCATCGTGCGGCTCCCGGTCGCGCCCGTCTACCACGCCGAGCAGGCGGCCGAGCGCGTCCACCCGGCCGCGCGCGAGACGCTTCCCTCCTACGACTGCCCCGACCGACTCGACGGCCTCAACATCCTCTTGGTCGACGACGAGCCCGACACTTTAGAGATGCTGCGCTTCGGCCTCTCACACTGCGGCGCGAGGGTCACGGTCGTCAGCTCGGCCGCCGAGGCGCTCAAGGTCTTCGCGACCGCGCTCCCCGACGTGCTCATCAGCGACATCGGGATGCCCGAGGAGGACGGCTACGAGTTGATTAAGAAGGTGCGGGCGCTCGCGGCCGAGCGCGGCGGGCGCGTGCCGGCCATCGCCCTGACGGCCTACGCGCGGACGGAAGACCGGATGGCGGCGCTGCGCGCCGGCTACCAGATGCACGTCACGAAGCCGGTCGAGTTGGCCGAGCTGGTCGCCGTCGTCGCGAGCCTCGTCCAGCGCAACCCTTAAGTGCGGGCCGGTGAGTTTATGCAAGACGCGGCCGCCGTCCCCCTCTCCGTGCTCGACCTCGCGCCCGTCCGCGAGGGCGGCACGGTCGCCGAAGCCTTCGGCGAGACGGTCGAGCTGGCGCGCCACGTCGAGGCTCTGGGCTTCCGCCGCTTCTGGCTCGCCGAGCATCACAGCATGGAGGGCATCGCGAGCGCGGCGACGGCCGTCCTCATCGGCCACGTCGCGGGCTCGACGCGCGCCATCCGCGTCGGCTCCGGAGGCGTGATGCTCCCGAACCACTCGCCGCTCGTCGTCGCCGAGCAGTTCGGGACGCTCGCGACGCTCTACCCCGGACGCATCGACTTGGGCCTCGGCCGCGCGCCCGGCGCAGACCAGCGCACGGCCCGCGCGCTCCGCCGCACGCCCGCCGACCCCGACGTGGAGTTCCCGCGCGACGTGACGGAGCTTCTCTCCTACTTCGCCCCGCCGCGCGAAGGTCAGGCCGTGCGCGCCGTGCCGGGCGCGGGGCTCGACGTCCCGGTCTGGATTCTCGGTTCGAGTCTTTTCGGCGCGCGCCTCGCCGCCTCTCTGGGCCTCCCGTTCGCCTTCGCCTCCCACTTCGCGCCCGACCTTCTCTCGCGCGCGCTCGACCTCTACCGCGCGGAGTTCCGCCCTTCGCCCTCGCTCGAACGGCCTTACGTGATGCTCGGCCTCAACGCCTGCGCGGCCGAGACGGACGAGGAGGCGCGGCGGTTGTTCACGTCGGCCGAGCAGCAGTTCGTGCGCCTGCGGCGCGGGCGGACGGGCAAACTCCCGCCGCCGGTCGAGACGATGGACGATATCTGGACGCCGGCCGAGCGTTTCGGCGTCGAGCGCGCGCTCGCCTGTTCGGTGGTCGGCTCGGAGGAGACGGTGCGGCGCGGCTTAAAGCGGTTCGCCGCGGAGACGCGTGCCGACGAGCTGATGGTCGTCGCGCAGATTTACGAACGCGCCGCGCGCCTGCGCTCCTTCGAGCTCGTCGCCCGCGCCGCGCGCGCCGGCGCGGCGGGCGCGAACCAAGTGGCGTGATTTTCGCGCCCGCCGCCCCGTCGGCGGGCGCATTTTTTTTGACGGACTTATCTAAAGAGGACTTGACCCATGACGAAGACTTCGGCCTACGCCGCGCGCAACGCGGCCGCGCCCCTCGCCCCCTTCTCGTTTGACCGCCGCGCCGTCGGCCCGCACGACGTGCACATCGACATTCTCTTCTGCGGCGTCTGCCACTCGGACATCCATCAGGTGCGCAACGAGTGGGGCGACTCGTCCTACCCGATGGTTCCCGGCCACGAGATAGTCGGGCGCGTCCGCGCCGTCGGCCCGGAGGTGACGCGCTTCGAGGAGGGCGACACGGCGGGCGTCGGCTGTTTCGTCGACTCGTGCCGCGAGTGCCGCAACTGCCTCCGCGGCGAGGAGCAGTACTGCACGCGCCACCTCGCCGCCACCTACAACGGCACCGAGATGGACGAGCGCACGCCGACCTACGGCGGCTACTCGACGCAGATAGTCGTCGACGAGAACTACGCCCTGAAGATTCCCGAAGGCTTGCCGCTGCCGAACGCCGCGCCGCTCCTGTGCGCGGGCATCACGACCTACTCGCCCCTGCGCCGCTTCAAGGTCGGCGCGGGCCAGCGCGTCGGCGTGGTGGGCTTGGGCGGACTCGGACACATGGGCGTGAAGCTGGCCGCCTCGATGGGCGCGGAGGTGACGGTCTTTAGCACCTCGCCGTCGAAGGAGCGCGACGCGCGCGCGCTCGGCGCGCACGACTTCGTCGTCTCGCGCGATTCGCAGAGGCTCGAACAGTTGGCCGGCTCCTACGACTTCATCCTCGACACCGTCTCGGCCGAGCACGACGTGAACCCGTACCTGAACATGCTGCGCGCCGAGGGCGCGATGGTCTTGGTCGGCGCGCCCGAAAAGCCGCTCCCCGTCCAAGCCTTCTCGCTCATCTCCAACGGACGCACGCTCGCCGGCTCGATGATCGGCGGCATCCGCGAGACCCAAGAGATGCTCGACTACTGCGCCGAGCACGGAATTAGCTCCGACGTGGAAGTGATTCCGATTCAGCAGATCAACGAAGCCTACGAGCGCACCGTCCGCGCCGACGTGCGCTACCGCTTCGTCATCGACGTCGCCTCACTCCGCGACGGCGGATGATTCGCGCATCCACGTCTGCAAGCGTTCGGAGTCGCGCGCGACGGTGCGCGAGGCGGCGAGAAGAACGAGCGTGAGTAGCGCGCCGAGTGCGGGGATGAGGTACATGGCGCGGCGCAGGCCCTCGGCGCGGAACGGTTCGAGCGCCGCCTGCGTCGCGCCGACGACGCCCGCCGCCTCGGCCGCCCGCGCCGTGAAGTAGTCGCTCACGACGCCCGTCCCGTAAGGGCCGAGCGAAGCGCCGAGGACGTACATCGCGAAGAAGTAGAGCGCCATCGCCGTCCCGCGCAGGCCCGGCTCGACCACGTCCTGAATCGTCGCGTAGACCGTCGAATAGTAGAAGTACATCAGGGCGCAGCCCGCGCCCATCAAGACCATAAACCCGGACACCTCGCCCGGCGCGCTCCCGAGCGCGAGAAATAGCGGAGGGACGGAGGCCGCAATCGCCACCGCCCCGACGAGCATCCGCCCGCTCGCGCGTCGGCGCGCGGCCGCGTCTGCGATGACGCCGCC
>DASQDT010000229.1:0-22467 GCA_035634035.1 Pyrinomonadaceae bacterium
CGGCCGTGCGCAAGTGCTTGTAGTAGTCGGTGAGCGTGTCGTGCGTGTCGAGAAGCGCCCACTCGGCCAGAAGCTTTTCGCCCAACTGCGGGTAGGCGTCGTAATAATCAACCAGAGGGGAGAACTTCCGCAAATGCCGCCGCAGACGCCAGCGCCCGCGGGCCTGACTCCAAGAAAACCTGTGCACCGGCAGCAGCGCGCGCGCGACGGCGAGCGTCGCCGACTTCGCGGCGCGCGCGGGCAGACGCGTCAGCACGCGGCGCAGGGCGCGCTGCGCGAAGTTCGCCGGGAAGCCGTGCGTGTAGTGGTCGATGACGAGCGTCCCGCCCGGGCGCACCTGACGCGCGAGCGCCGCAATCGTCTCCTCGGGGTCGGGCGTGTGCTGGATGACGCCGAGGCAGACGACGAAGTCGAACGAGCCGGGCGCGGCCGGTAGCTGCCGCACGTCGGCCTGACAGACGAAGTAGTCGGGGAAGTGTCGGCAGTTGGCGTGGTTGGCCTCGACCGCCTGCGAGAGGTCGCACGCGAAGACGCGCGCGCCCGCGCCGAGCATCAACTCGGTGAAGCGCCCCGCGCCGCAGCCGACTTCGAGGACTGAGCGGCCGCGCACGACTTCGACCGAGCCGCCGAGGCAGCGGGCGAGGCGCTCGCGCGAGATGCCCGTGCCCGTGTGCGAGTCGAGCTGCGTCTTGCGGAAGGCTACCCACTGGAGGCCGAAGCCCGACGCGTAGCTCGACGGCCCGACGAAGCGCGGGATGCCCCCGACGACCGGCACGCCGCAGCCCTCGCCGCAGCGCAGCGACGACGACGCTTCGACCTCGTCAGTGTCAGACGCGAGCGGCAGGCCGTGCTCGCGGCATCTCAGTTCCGGCGGTACTCTCATCCTCGCAAACTCTTCCCCGCTTCCCTCTCGCCCGCGCGCGCCGTCAAGCGTCGGCGCGGCCCAAGCCTTCCGCTATCACGTCCACGGTCGCCTCGCACATGCGCCGCGGGCTGAACTCCTCTTGCGCGCGCCGGCGGTTCTGCGCGCCGAGACGCGCGCGCAGCCCGTCGTCCTTCATCAACCCGACGATCTTCGACGCGAGTCCTTCCGCGTCGCGCGGCGGCGCGAGCACCGCTTCACACCCCGCGCCGAGGGCCTCGCGCGCGGCCGGGATGTCGGTCGCCGCGACGGGCAGGCCGGCCGCCATGCATTCGAGCAGCGCGTTCGGGCTGCCCTCCGAGTTCGAGCACAACACCCCCGCGTCCGACGCCGCGAGCAGACCCGACACGTCCGCGACCTGACCGAGGAAACGCACGCTCTCGTCAACGCCCAACTCGCGCGCCAGAGCCTGCGTGGACTCGTGCGTCTCGTCGAAGCGCCCGGCGAGTAAGAGCGTCGCCTCTCTCCCCTCTTCTCTCGCGCGCGTGACGACCGACGCCCAAGCCCTCAGGAGCGTCGCGTGGTCTTTGTAGACCGTGAAGTTGGCGACCATCGTCACGGCGAAACTCTCCGCGCCCACTCCGAGCCGACGACGCCACTCCCCGCGCCCGGCCTCGGGCGCGCTCAACTCCACCCCGTTGTGCACGACGCGCACGCGCGCCCGTTCGACCCCCAAGTCGCGCACCAAGTGTTGCGCGCCCGCCTCCGAGTTGGCGATAAAGAGCGGCGTGCGCCTGACGGCCACGGGCTCGTAGCGCGTGCCGACGCGCGCGATGCCGTCGTCGCGCTGATTCCACACGCAGAGCCGCGCGCCCGTCCGCCGCCACACCAGCCCGCACACGAAGTTCGGCAGCGCCGTGTAAGGGAGAATCACGACGGGCCGCGCGATGCGCAGGCTCAGCGTGAACCGCAGAAGCCGCGCCCGCCGCTCAAGCGCCCCCGCCACCCACGGCTGCTGGACGACGCGCCACGGAATCCCCTGCTCCTCGCAGAGCTCTGCGGCGCGGCCCGCGCGCCCCTGCGTCCCCCAGACCTGCACGTCCGCGCGCTGCTCGCTCGCGAGGTAGCGCGCGAACAGAAGCGCCTGACGCTCAGACCCGCCCAACTCCAGAGCGCCGAGGACGATGATGACGCGCGCTCCCGCGAGCAGCGGCGTCCCCCCCTTGTCGTCTCGCTTGACGCTCATCGCCTGCCGCGCCCGCCTCAGTCGAAGCTCACGCGCGGGTTCTGCGCGAGCCAGATGCCGAGGACGACCAAGAGCCACAGCGCCCCCGAGTTGTCCGACGGGCCGCGCTCGTGTGCCGTCATCTGCTCGCGCACCGCCTCGGGGCGGAACCACTCGTAGAGTCGCGACTCGGGGTCGAGCACGACTTCGTCCCAGAGCTTCCGGCCCGTCTGCCCCTCGGCGAACCACTCCGAGCGCGGGATGCCGAAGCCGCGCTTCTTGCGCCGGACGAACTCTTCGGGGAAGCGACGCGCCAGCAGACGCTTCAGGACGTACTTGCGCGTCACCTCGTTCGACCCGTTGCGGCGGAAGCGCATCCGCGCGGGCAGACGCGCGGCCAACTCGACCACTCGGAGGTCGATGAGCGGCGTCCGCACTTCGAGCCCGTGATACATACTTGCCACGTCGACCTTCGTCAGGATGTCGCCCGGCAGATAAGTTTGATAGTCCAGATACTGCGCGTAAGAGAGTCGGCCCAAGCCGCGCGCGCGCCTGTCCGCCTCTTCGAACGCCTCGCAGCCGCGCCCGACGAGCCCGCGGAACTCCGCGCGCCAGAGCGCGAGCCGCGCCTCGTCGCCGAAGTAGAGATTCTTCTGCTGCCACTCGCCGAGGTGGTTGAGCGTCCCGCGCGCGGCGTACTGACCGGCCGCCTGACGCAGCCAGTAGAGCGCGGCGCGCGGCGCGGCCTCGCGCGCCGACGCGCGCGCGCGCCGCAGGGGGCTCGCCTCCATCCAGCGCGCGTAGTTGTCGTAGCCGGCGAAGCCCTCGTCGCCGCCGTCGCCCGACAAGACCATCGGGACGTGACGGCGCGCGAGCCGCGCGACGTACCAAGTCGGCACGGCGGAGCTGTCGCCGAACGGCTCGCCGTAGTGAGCGACGAGGTCGGGCAGAATCGACAGCATGTCCTCGCGCACGACCTCGGTGTGCAGCTCGATGCCGCAGCGCTTCGCGACTTCCTCCGCGTAAGGGAGTTCCGAGTGCTCGCGCTCGCGGAAGCCCACCGAGAAGGCCCGCACGGGGTGTTCGAGCAGCCGGCTCATCTCGGAGGCGACGAGCGACGAGTCGACGCCGCCCGAAAGAAAGACGCCGAAGGGCACGTCCGAGACCAAGTGCGCGCGCACCGAGTCTTTGATGACGGCGGCGGCGCGCTCCTCCCACTCTTCGTCCGCGAGTCCCGTCTCGGGCTCGAAGCGCAAGTCCCAGTAGCGCGTCGGGCCTTCGAGGCGGCCGTCGAAGTCGATGACGGCGTGGCTGGCCGGCGGGAGCTTGAAGACCTCGCGGTAGACGGTCTGCGGCTGCGGGACGTACTGGAAGCGCAGGTACTGCTCGACGGCTTCGAGGTTGCCGGCCGGCGTCGCGTCTTCGACCTCGCGCAGCGCCGGAAGCTCCGAAGCGAAGGCGAAGTAGTCTCGGCCCCGGCGGTAGTAGAAGGGCTTGATGCCGAAGTGGTCGCGCGCGACGAGCATCCGCCGGTTCTTAAAATCCGCGAGCGCGAAGGCGAACATACCGCGAAACTTTTTGACGCACTCCGCGCCCCACTCCTCGTAGGCCGCGATGGCGACCTCGGTGTCGCAGCGCGTCTGGAAGTTGTGGCCCTTCGACTCCAACTCGGCGCGCAGCTCCCAGAAGTTGTACATCTCGCCGTTGTAGATTATCCAGACCGACTCGTCGCGGTTCGACATCGGCTGGTAGCCGCCCTCGGGGTCGATGATGGCGAGGCGCGCGTGGCCGAGCGCGACGCCGTCACGGACGTAGAAGCCCAAGCCGTCCGGCCCGCGGTGCGCGATTGATTTCGTCATGCGCTCGACCTCCCCGCGCCGCCCTTCGGCGGGCGAGCTGTTCCAGCGCACGATTCCGGCGATTCCGCACATGACTTCTTAACTCAAACTCTCCGTCTGAACTACTCGGCGCGCGTGGCGACGGCCGCGAGGTGCGGCCCGGCGACGGCGCGCCGCCGGAAGTCGCGCCCGCCGGGGAAGGGCCGCGGGCTGACGCGGTCGAGCAGCGCGTCGCTGCGGCTCGCGAGCCACTCGCGCAGCGTGCTGATGCTCGCGTCGGCCAGCCGCGGCCGCGTCACGTAGCGACCGAACTCCGCGAAGTCCACCCCGCGGCAGAAGAGGACTTCGAGCCCGTGCCCGGTCAGCAAATTTGTCATCGTCTCGGGCGTGAACGAGCGCACGTGCTGCACGCGGTGATACTCGGCGTCGCAGAACGGGCAGTAGGTCATGCTCTGTTCGAGGTCTTCGGCGTGCGGCGTCGTGAACAAGACGAGCCCGCCCGGCCTCACGATGCGGCGCATCTCGGAGACGACGCCCGCGAGCAGCTCGTCCGAGAGGTGTTCGAGCGTCTCGGTGCAGGTGACCACGTCGAACTCCGCTTCGTCGAACGGCAACGGGAAGCCGCTGACGAGCCGCGCGCCGCGCCACCTCGGGTGCGCCTTGAACTTCTCGTTGACGAGCGCGACGGCTTCCTGCGAGAACTCCGCGCCCGAACATTCGAGCCCCTGCGCGAGGAGGTGTTCGAGCAGGTAGCCGAGGCCGCTGCCGTAGTCGAGCGCGCGCCCGCGCAGGCGGCCCGTCAGGCGCAGGAAGTTGATGACGCCCGCGCCCACTTGGTAGGAGAAGTTCTCCTCGCGCATGTGGGGCTTCGAGTTCCAGTACGTCCAGAGCCGCCTGACGTGCTCCGGCGTCCAGTCCTCCCCGGTCTTTCGCTCCATCATCTTCGTCACAAAAAATTTCGCGCCGCCCGTTGCGGACTTATCTTAACTCGTCTTCGCCCGCCGGCGCAGCGCCCCGACGCCCGCCCGAGCGCGGCGGCCGGCGGCCGTCCAAACGTAGCGCGCGGCGTAAGTCAAGCGCCCCGCCAGACGCCCCGCCGCGTGCGCCGCGCGCGCGAGCGCCGTCTCCTTGCGCCGGCGCGTCAGGTAAGCGAGCGGCGCTTCCGCCGCCGCGCCCCTCACCTCGTAAGGCGCGCGGCCCGCCGCGGCCGCGGCCGCGCGCCTTGCCTGCAACTCCTCGACGTGAGTGACGAGGAGTCGAAAGACTGCGACCTCGTTGTAGTCGCGCACGGCGCGCTCGAAGCCGGCGGCGGCGACGGCGCGGCGCTCTTCGTCGTGCGCGAGGTAGTAGCGGCACAGGTCGATCGCCTCGTCCACGGTGTCGAAGCCGACGGCCTCGCGCCCCGGCTCGAAGACGCGGCCGAGGTGCGCCTTGTTGTCGCAGACCTGCATCACGCCGTTGGCGGGGAGGATGTAGGTGCGGAAATTTATCGGGCCGGTCGAGTTGTGAATGTTGATGCCGATGCGCGTGCGCTGGTAGAGCGGGACGCGCTCGGGCTCGGGCAAGAAGCCGGCGGGCCAGCCGCGCCCGTAGTAAGCGCCCTCGGGGAAGGCGCGCGCGAAACGGTCGACGCGCTCGCGCCGCCACGGCGTGACGCGCTCGCACGTCAGGGAAATCGTGACCTCGCGCTCGCCCGTCAAAATTCGCTCGCGCGTCAGCGTCGGGTCGTAGTCGTCGGCGCGAAAGCCGAGAGGCCAGAAGCGCGCCTCGCCGACGCCCCAAGAGAGGTAGGTCTCGACCTCGGCCGCGTTGCCGACGAGCGAGAGGTCGTAGGCGGCGGCCGCCGGCCGCGACAGGTCTTCGGACGACTCGGGGTCGTCGAAGCACGAGAAGACGTTGCAGGACGGAAGCTGGCGGACGAAGTCGGGATGGAGGTTGACGCCGTTGAAGTTGACGAACACGTCGGACGCTTCGAGCCGCCGGGCCAGACGCTCGTACATCTCGAAAAGCTCGCGGTCGCCGCGCCGCCAGCGCGCGTCGAGCTCAGGCCACAGGAGGTTCGGCCCTCCGGCCGGGAGCCGCAGCGCGAAGCCCTCGACCGGGAGGCCGGCCGCGCGCAGGCGCGCGAGCCACGACTCGTAGGTGTCGGGGCGCTCGTCGAACGTGTAGCCGAGCAGTATACGCATGAGCTCGCGGCCGGCCCCGTCTCACTCGACGCCGCCGACGCGGTAGATGCCGAGCCAAGAGTTGCGGACGTGGAAGAGCGGGCCGGTGAGCAGGCCCGACGCGTAGAGCCGCTCGACGCCGAGGCAGACCTCGTGTATCCAGCCCTTCTTCTCGACGAGGCCGGGGTGGAAGTCGTGCCAGAGGATGAAGGAGCCCGCGCGGGTGTGCGGGAGAATCTTGCGCGTGTCGTTGATGACAAACTCCGTGTCGTGGCAGCCGTCGACGAACGCCACGTCGATCGTCCCCACCTGCGGCTCCCAAGTGGCGGTGTTGGCGAGAATCTGCTCGACGTTTTCTAACCCGCGCTCGCGGTAGTAGCGGCCTATCTGCTCGCGCGCGAAGGCCGCGGTCACGAGCGTGCCGCCCTCGCCCGAATCGATCTCCTCGGGCGGGATGTTGACGGTGTAGACGCGCGCCTGCGGGGCGTTGACGGCCATCAGGGCGGTCGTGTGGCCCTCGGCCGTGCCTATTTCCAGACACACGGACGGGTTCGCGTTGCGGACGATCGTGCCGATGCACTCGGCGTCGCGCACGCGGCGGCCGTTGACGTCTTCGAGCGAGGCGTACTCGTGGATGGTCGGGTCGTCGAGCACGGGGTCGTCGCGCCAGCCGAAGATTTTTTTCAGCTCGCCCACGTCGTCCAGCTCGACGACCCAGCGGCGGAGGTTGACGAACTCCTCCAAGCCGAGCGTGCGCCGCGCCTTGCCTATCACGCGCGTCACCAGCGGGTGACTCATCATCGTCTGTCGATTCAAACCGGCCTTCTTCCTCCGACTCGGCGAAAACTTTTTAGATGCGGCCGCCCGCCGCGACGCGCCCGCGCTCCATCTCGTCCGCGCCGCCCGCGCGCCCGACGGCCGCCGCCTCCTCGACGCCCGCGCGCGCCGGGCCGTGGACGCAGATGACGTTGGCCGTGTGCGCGCAGTTCATCACGTCGACGAGGAACGTCGTGCGGCTCGTGTAGGGCTCGCCCGTGCGCTCGGAGTAGAGCGTGTAGCCGAGCGCGTCGAGCTGCGCGGCGAGCTGGTCGACGTCGCTGCCGGCCGTCAGCAGGTTCAGCTGCGCGAACTCCATCAGCAGCACGGGCCGGAAGCGGCGCAGGGTCTCGGCCGCGCCCGCCAGAAAGCGCGGCTCGTGGCCGTCGATGTCGACCTTGACGAAGTCGAGCCGCGCTAAACCCGCCGCGCGCGCGTAGGCGTCGAGCGTCGTCAATTTTATCGTCTCCTCGACCGCGGGCCGGCGCGCGTCGTGAACCCAATGCATACTTGCCGAGACGGCGTCGCCGAAAAGACGCTCCTCGCCCTCGCGGTCGGAGAGCGCGAACTCCGAGACGTTGACGTTCGCCTCGCAGCCGTTGCGCCGCAGGTGGTCTACAAGGCGCGGGCGGTAGCGCGGCGAAGGCTCGAAGGCGTGGACGCGGCCGCCCGGGCCGACGAGCCGGCTCAGGCGCACGGTGTAGTAGCCGAGGTTCGCGCCCACGTCGACGGCCACGTCGCCCGCCCCCACGAGTCGCTCGACCCAAGCCGTCGAGTGCGGCTCAAACACCCCGTCGTCGAGGATGGCGCGGTCGACGCCCTGCGTCGCGTCCAGCCGGAAGACGTAATCGCCCGCGCGGCAGACGACCCAGTCGCCTTCGCGCTCAAGAATCTCGACGGGCGCGCGCGCGTCGTCGGCCGCGCCGGGCACGCGCTCCGAGAGCGCGATGAGCTTGCCGCCCGCGCGCCTCAGTCCCCGCCGCAGAAGGCTCGCGAAGTTAGCCGCCATGAGAGTCTCTCTCGACGCTCCACGGGATCGCGGGCGCGAGCTTGCCGCGGAACGAGTCGGCGAGGTAGGCGCTGTTGGTGCGGCCCGTCGCCTCGACCGCGAGCGGGATGGCGACGCCCTCGGCGGGCGTGCACATGCGCTCGTTGTAGATGCCGGCGTGGACGCGCAGCTCGTAGAAGACGGGCGCGAGCGTGTCGGCCGCGATCACGGCGCGCGACGCGTACTCGCCCGGCTCCATCACCGTCACGCCGTCGGCCCGCTCGTCGTGGAAGCTGCGGAAGAGAACCGTCCCCTCCGAGTCGCACAAATCGAAGTAGACGCGCAGGCCCTTCGTCAGCTCAAGCACCTCGTAGCGAATCGCGATCTCCAAAGGGCGGCCGCTCAGCACGCGCTCGGCCGCCTCGCCGTCCTGCGTCAGCTCGATCTCCTTGAGACGAAACGAAGGGTCGGGCGGGAGCTTTCGGACGACGCTGCCCACGTCGGCGATTGACGACGCGCGCGGCACGTCTCTCAGATACAGCTCCGTCACTTCGGAGGCCGGGCCGTCGGCCGTGACCGTGCCGCCGCGCAGAAGGACGGCGCGCGAGCAGAGCTGCCGGATGGCCTGCATGTTGTGGCTGACGAAGAGTACCGTGCGCCCGCGCCCCGCCACGTCGCCCATCTTGCCGAGGCACTTCTTCTGAAACGCCGCGTCGCCGACGGCGAGCACCTCGTCGACGATCAAAATCTCCGGCTCAAGGTGCGCGGCGACGGCGAAGGCGAGGCGCAGGTACATCCCCGAGGAGTAGCGTTTGACGGGCGTGTTGATGAAGCGTTCGACCTCGGAGAAGGCGACGATTTCGTCAAAGCGCTTGTCAATCTCGCGGCGCGTCATGCCGAGAATCGCGCCGTTCAGGTAGACGTTCTCGCGCCCGGTCAGCTCCGGATGAAAGCCCGTCCCGACTTCGAGCATCGAGGCGACGCGCCCCCAGAGCTCGGCGCGCCCCTCGGTCGGCTCGGTGATGCGCGAGAGGATTTTAAGCAAGGTCGATTTGCCCGCGCCGTTGCGGCCGATGATGCCGACCGTCTCGCCCGGCCGCACGTCGAAAGAAACGTCGCGCAGGGCCCAGACCGTCTCCTCCTCGCCGCCGCCGGCGAGCACGCGCCACGGCGCGCGCGCCGCCCCGGCGAGCGCGTCGCGCAGGGTCGCGTACGAGGGCCGCCCCGCGCCGATGCGGTACTGCTTGCCCAAGCCCTCGACTCTGATGATCGGCTTCATCCGCTGCTGACTCTCTTCAGACGAGGTCGGCGAAGAACTTCTCCATCCGCCGGAACGAGTAGGCCGCGAGGACTAAGACGACGAGCGTGACGACGACGGAGACGGCGAGCGCCGTCAGGTCGAACTCGCCGCCCAAGAGGGCCGTGCGGAAGCCCGCGATGATGCCGACCGCGGGGTTGAGCGCGTAGACGGCGCGCCAGTTTTCGGGGACGAGGTTCAGCGGGTAGACGACGGGCGACGCGAACATCCAGAGCTGCATGAGGACGGGGACGGCGACGCCCACGTCGCGGTAGCGCACGTTCAGAGCCGACGCCCACATCCCGACGCCGAGCGCCAGCGCCGTCACGAGCAGGACGAGCAGCGGGAGCGCGGCGAGTCGCCACGTCAGCGGCTGCCCGTAGTAGAGCATCAGGCCGGCGAAGACGACGAAGGCGACTAAGAAGTCGACGAGGCGCGCGCCGACGGCCGCGACCGGGATGATCATGCGCGGGAAGTAGACTTTGGTGATGAGGTGCGAGTTGCCGACGAGGCTGTTGCCGCTCGTCGCGACCGCGCCGGAGAAGAACGTCCACGGCAGCAGCCCGGAGAAGACCAGAAGCGGGTAGGGCGCGCCTTCCGTGGGGATTTTGACGAGCATCCCGAGGACGAGCGTGAAGATGAGCGTCGTCAGGAGCGGCTGCGCGACGACCCAGAGGACGCCGAACGCCGTCTGCTTGTAGCGCACCTTGACGTCGCGCCAGACGAGGAAGTAGAGCAGCTCGCGGTAGGCCCAGAGGTCGCGCAATCCGAGCGAGACGCGCCGGCGCGTCGGCTCGATAATGACGAGCGGCTCGCGCGGCGGCTCGAAGGCGGGCGGCGGCGGGTGCTCTTCGGTGCGGGCCGGACGGGCTGTCTTGGCGGCGGTCTCGCCCAATACGCTCAAGCTCTCCCTGAGACTCATCGAGGTTCTTTCACGTCTCCCGTCGCGCTCCGAGACACTCGCCCGCGCGCCCCTGCTCCCCGGCGCTCGGGCCGTTGCGTCGTCTCCGTCACACTCTGGCGCGTGGGATTTACTTAATGCTCGGCGCGGGAAGGTTTGCAGTCTAGCCGCGGGCGTCGCGCTCAGTCAAGCGAGGCGGCCGAAAGGCGACGGCTCCCCCCCGGCCCGCGTGGGGGACGCGGGCCGGGGGGGAGCCGTCGGTTGTGGGAAGGCGGGACGACCCCGTTACTTCTTCTGGAGCGGGGTCAGCGGCGTCGCGCAGCCGGCGCTGACGCTGCCGTTGCCTTCGAGCAGGTTGTCGCCGTAGCTCTGGATGCTGGTGGCGCCGGCCGCGCAGTTGAGGCCGTTGTTGTTGTTGGTGACGGTCGAGCGGCCGATGCGGACGGTGCCGGCCGTCGCCGTGATGCCGTGGCCGGCGTGGCCCTGCACGAACACGTTGTCGAGGTTGATGCTCGACGAAGCGTTCTCGACGCGGATGCCCGTCGCGCCCGCCCCCGTCCCGTTGAAGCCGACGTAGGAGTTGCGCATGTTGATGACGGAGGTCGCCGCGCCGACGACGCCCGTGCCGCAACGCTCGACGCGGGTGTTGTCGATGTAGGCGTTGACCGCGCCGGCCGTGTTGGCGATGCGGATGCCCTCGCCCAGACACTCCTTGACGAACGTGTCCTTGATGGTGATTATCTGGCTGGCGCTGGCGGAGAGTTCGACCGAGATGCCGCGGCCCACCCCCGCGTTGAAGCGGTTGATCTGACAGTCCTCGATGTGCACCGCCTTGCCCGAGAGGAAGCGGATGCCGTTCGTGCCGGTGTTGGCGCCGTTAATCGAGAGGTTGCGCAAAGTCACGATGATCGTGTTGGGCGCGCCGCTGAGCGAGTCGTTGACGATGACGCCGGTCGTGCCGGCCGCGAGGATAGAGCCGTAGCCCTGCCCCTTCGTGCCCTCGATCATGATGGACTTCGTAATCGTCACCGTGCCGAAGCCGCCCGGGTCGAGCGTGCTGATCTCGCCGTTGGCGGCCGTCTTCGAGATGGCGCCGGCGTAAGTCTTGCAGGGGGCCGTGCGGCTGCACGGGTTGACGTCGTCGCCGACGCCCGAGACCCACGTGCGGGTCGCCTGCGCCTGCGCGATGGCAGTCATGGCGAGCATCAGGGCGGCGGCCGCCAGAACCTTCTTAGTGAAACCAAGCTTGCTCATCACATATCTCCTTTATCGTTGAAGGGTGTTAACGGTTACCCGCCTGACGTGGAGGGCCATCGGGGTCGTCCTGTGCACGCCGCCAGGGGGCCATTAAAGTCTCGACGGGGCTTTGTTGGTGTGTCCTTTGGGGCGTCTCTGATGGTTTACGGAACGGCCCTCGGGCGAACCCGTGGCGTGAGGTGATATCAGCCGCAGAAAGTGAGGCCGTGGGCAAGCGCGACATGATGCCGAGAGTCATACCGAAGGGGTGTGGAGAGTGCCGGCGCGGCCGGTCGCTGTCGGTCGAATCGTCCGCGCGGGCTGTCTCAATGAAGATGCCTTAAGTCGTTTAAGGCCGCCGGAAGCTTTTGCCGTGGTCGCCGCCGGCGCGAGCCCGGCGGCGGCGCGCGCCGAGAGCCTGAACACTACGCGAGGCGAATCGGGGCGAGCTGTGCAAAGGATGAGATCGAAAGAGCCGAAAAGCCAAAAGGCGGAAAACGTGTCCCAACCCGAAATGCGGACGGCACGATAGAACTGTTCCGCGCAAATGTCAAGACTTAGTCGGGCCGTCCCGGAAAGCGCGCGCCGTTTTGCGCCGCGACGCCGCCATTTGCTACCATCCGAGCGGTGAAGAAAATTCCGACTCCCCCGTGCCGCGCGAAAGTCACGCACCTTGCCCCGCAGTCGCCCCGAGACTCTTCGAGTTAAGGCCGAAGGTCTCCTGAACACTTCCAAGCAGCGAGGCGATGAGCGAACACCCTTCCGAGTTCTACGCCTTCGGGCCCTTCGTGGCCGACGCGCGCCGCCGCCGCCTCGCGCGCGACGGGCGCGCCGTCCCTCTGGCCTCGAAAGCCTTCGACCTACTCCTCGCCCTCATCGAGCGCCGCGACCGCGTCGTCGAGAAAGAGGAGTTGCTGAGTCTCGTCTGGCCCGAGCAGTTCGTCGAGGAGGCGAACCTTTCGGTCAACATGTCGGCGCTGCGCAAGGCGCTCGGCGAGCGGCCCGGCGAGAGTCAGTACGTGCTGACCGTCCCGCGCCGCGGCTACCGCTTCGTCGCCGACGTGCGCGAGACGCGCGATGAGACGACGGCCGCGGGCGGCAACGGCGAGGCGGGCGACGCGCGTCAGCGGCCCTCTCATCAAACGCCCGCGGCGCAGGCGGCGGCGCAGGCGGCGGCGCAGACGCCGCCCCATCACTCGCCGCTGCTCTCCTCGGGCCAACACCTGCGCGGCGCGTTCGGGCGCGACGTGCCGAACAACCTGCCGATTCAACTCACCCCCTTCGTCGGCCGCCAGAGCGAGGCCGAGAGCGTCGAGCGCCTGCTGCGGCGCGAGGACGTGCGGCTCGTGACGCTGACGGGGCCGGGCGGGAGCGGCAAGACGCGCCTCGCGCAGCACGTCGCCGCCGGGCTCTTAGACCGGTTCCCCGACGGCGTCTACTTCATCAACCTCGACCCCGTCAGCGACCCGCACCTCGTCGTTTCCAGCGTCGCGCAGACGCTCGGCGTCAAGGAGGTCGGCGGGACGACGCTCGACGAGAGCCTGAAGCGCCACCTGCGCGAGCGCGCGCTCCTGCTCGTCTTGGACAACTTCGAGCAGGTCGTCTCGGCCGCGCCCATCCTCGCCTCGCTCCTCGAAGCGACCTTGCGCCTGAAGATTCTCGTGACGAGCCGCGCCGTCTTGCGCCTGCGCGGCGAGCACGAGTTCCAAGTGCCGCCGCTCGTGCTGCCCGACTTGCGCGGGCCGCTCACGCGGGCGAACGAGCTTTTGCAGTACGCGTCGGTCGAGCTGTTCGTGCAGCGCGCGGTCGCGGCCAAGTCAGACTTCCTCCTGACCGAGCGCAACGCGCACGCCGTCGCCGAAATCTGCGTCCAACTCGACGGCCTCCCGCTCGCGATTGAACTCGCGGCCGCGCGCGTCCGCGTGCTCCCGCCGCAGGCGATGATCGCGCGCCTCGAAACCCCCTTCAAACTCCTGACGGGCGGCGCGCGCAACCTGCCGGCGCGTCAGCAGACGATGAGCGGCGCGATAGCTTGGAGCTACGACCTGCTCGACGAGGCCGGCAAGTGTCTCTTCCGAAGGCTTTCGGTCTTCGTCGGCGGCGCGACGCTCGAAGCGGCCGAGCAGGTCTGCGGCGAGGTGTCGGGCGAGGCGTCGGACGTGCAGGAGGGCGTCGCCGCGCTCGTCGACAACAGCCTGCTCCGACAGGTCGAGCAGGGCGGCGGCGAGCCGCGCTTCGTGATGCTTGAGACCATCCGCGAGTACGGGCTCGGGCGACTGCGCGCGAGCGGCGACTTCGACGAGGCGCGCCGCCGCCACGCCGAGTTCTTTTTGAAGATGGCCGAGGAGGCCGACCCCGAGCTCGGCGGCGAGCGGCTCGACTTCTGGCTCGGGCAGCTCGAAGAGGAGCACGACAACCTGCGCGCCGCCCTGCGCTGGTCGCTCGAAGCGGGCGAAGAGGAGACGGCCTTGCGGCTCGTCCGCGCGCTCTGGTGGTTCTGGTATCTGCACGGCCACTACGAGGAGGGGAGCGCGTGGGTCGGGCGCGCGCTCGAAGCGGGCACGCGCGCCGCTTCGCCGCACCGCGCGCGCGCGCTCGTCGGCGCGGGCGTCCTCGCTGTCCTCCCATGCGAGTACGCGGCGGCCGAGTCGCACTTGCGGGCGGGACTTGAGCTCGCGAACCGGCTCGGGGAGCGACAGTCGAAGGCGATGGCGTTGCAGGTCTTGGGCAGCGTCGAGCGCGAGCGCGGGCGTTACGACGAGGCCGTCGCGCGCCACGAGGAGAGCCTCGCGCTGTGGCGCGAGCTGAACGAAGGTCGCGACATCAATCGCTCACTCAACTGCATCGGCTTCGCCGCGTGGCTCTCGGGCGACCTCGACGAGGCGACGCGCCGCTGCGAAGTCGCCCTGCCGCTCTTCCGCGAGCAGGGCGACAAGGAGGGCGTCGTCTGGTCGCTCTTGAATCTGGCGGCGGTCGCGCGCCACGGCGGACGCCACGCCGACGCACTCGCGCTCGGCGAAGAGAGTCTCTCGCTCTCGCGCGAGATGAGCTACAAGGAGGGCATCGCGTGGTCGCTCAACCTCGCGGGCGACGCCTTGCGCGGCCTCGGCCGAAACGCGGAGGCGACGGCGGCGCTGCGCGAGAGCCTGCAACTGCATGGCGAATTGGGCGACCGCTGGCGGGTGGCGAGCGTGTTGGAGAGTCTGGGCGGCGCGGAGGAGGAGGCGGGCCGGCGCGAGCGCGCGGCGGAGCTGTTCGCGGCGGCCGAGTCTCTGCGAGAGGAGACGGGCACGCCGCTCCCGCCCGTCGAGCGCGCCGCGCGCGAGCGTCACGTCGCGGCCCTGCGCGCCGCGCTCGGCGAAGAATCCTTCGCGGCCGTCTGGACGAAGGGCCGCGCCGCCCCGCTCGAACAGACCATCGGCCTCGCACTCGCCGACTGAATTAACTTTTTCTCAGAGCCCGTTGCGGACGATGTCGTGGAGGCGTATGAGGCCGACGGCGCGGCCGTCGTCCGCGACGACGGAGAGGACGGAGATTTGCGAGGGCCGGTTCTCCATCAGTTGCAGCGCGTCGTAGGCGAGCAGCCCCGGCGGCACGGTCACGGGGTCGCGCGTCATGATCGTCTCGGCCCGCAACTCTTCGAGCCCCGCCGCCCCGACCGCCTGCACGCTCCGCCGCAAGTCGCCGTCCGTGATGATGCCCGCGAGCGCGCCCGACTCGTCCACGACGTTGACCGCGCCCAAGCCGCCGCGCGTAATCGCCCCGACGACTTCAATCCAAGAAGCGCCCGGCGCGACCAGCGCGTGACACTCGCCCGCGTGCATCAAGTCTTCGACGCGCAGAGAGAGACGCTTGCCGAGCCGCCCGGCCGGGTGGTTGAGCGCGAAGTCCGAAGGCGTCAGGCCCTTCAACTGCATGAGCGTGATGGCGAGCGCGTCGCCGACGGCGAGCGCGACCGTCGTCGAGGTCGTCGGCGCGAGGTTGAACGGGCACGCCTCCTTGTCGACGGAGGCGTCGAGCGCGACCGTCGCCCCGCGCGCAATCGTCGAGCGCAGGTTTCCGACGATGGCGACGACGGGCACGCCGCGGTGCTTGAGGTAAGGAAGCATCGCCGTCAGCTCGTCGGTCTCGCCGCTGTTGCTCAAAGCTATCGCCACGTCGCCGGGCGCGACGATGCCGAGGTCTCCGTGCAGGCCGTCGGACGGGTGGAGGTAGACGGCGACCGTGCCCGTGCTCGTCAGCGTCGCGGCAATCTTGCGCGCGACGATGCCTGATTTGCCGACGCCGACGAGCACGACCTTGCCCGTGCACGCGGCGAGAATCTCGACGGCGCGCGCGACCGTCCTCGCGTCGAGGCGCGCGGCGCAGCGCGTGATGGCGTCGGCCTCGTGGCGCAAAAGTTCCACGACGCGCGCGGCGCTCGTCACGTCGCCCGCCGTCTGCCCGCGCCCGGCGTCCCTCGCCTCGTCGTTCGTCTTGTCGGTCGTCGTCACGCGCGTAAGGTTCTCACGACAGACGCCCCGCCGACAACCCCGCCCGCGCCCGCCGGGGACGGGACGGGGGCCGGGCGCCGTTTTCGTTTTCGCGCGCTTGTCGGGCATAATGGCGGACTTCCAATGAGCGAGCTGCGGAAAATCTTCGTCACCGGCGGCGCGGGCTTCATCGGCTCGGCCTTCGTCCGCCTCATCGCCGGCGAGCGCCCCGACGTCGAAGTCACGAACTTCGACGCGCTCACCTACGCCGGGAACCTCGACAACCTGAGCGGGCTCGAAGGGGCGCGACACCGCTTCGTGCGCGGCGACATACGCGACCCGTCGGCCGTCCTCGACGCGCTCGAAGAAGGGACTGACGCCGTCGTCAACTTCGCCGCCGAGTCGCACGTCGACCGCAGCATCACGTCGGCCGCAGACTTCGTCACCACCAACGTCCTCGGCACGCAAGTCCTCCTCGACGCCGCGCGCGAGCGCAAAGTCCGGCGCTTCCTCCACGTCTCGACCGACGAGGTGATGGGGAGCCTCGACGACGACCCGTCGCTCTTCTTCAAAGAGGAGTCGCCCTTCGCGCCGAACAGCCCCTACGCCGCGTCGAAGGCCGCGGCCGAGCACTTCGTCCGCGCCGCGCGCCACACCTTCGGGCTCGACACGGTGGTGACGCGCTGCGGCAACAACTACGGCCCGCGGCAGTTCCCCGAAAAGTTCATCCCGCTCCTCATCTCGAACGCGCTCGCCGACGAGCCGATTCCCCTCTACGGCGACGGCCGCTACACGCGCGACTGGATCTACGTCGAAGACCACTGCCGCGCGCTTTTGCTCGCGCTCGAACGCGGGCGCGCGGGCGGCGTCTACAACGTCGGCGCGCGCAACGAGCGGCAGAACATCGAGGTCGCGCGCTCGATCCTCGACGCGCTCGGCAAGCCGCACGCGCTCATCCGGCACGTCAAAGACCGGCCGGGCCACGACCGCCGCTACGCCATCGACCCGGCGTTGGTCGAAGGGGAGTTGGGCTGGCGTCCGCGCGAGACTTGGGAGACGGGCCTCCGCAAGACGATTGAGTGGTACGCCTCGAACGCCGAGTGGCTGGCGCGCGCGCGCAGCGGCGAGTACAGGGACTTCTACGCGAAACAGTACGGGACGATTTAAAGGCATGAGACTTCTGGTTTTAGGCGTTGGCGGGATGGTCGGTCGCGAGGTCGCGTCGCGCGCGCGCGCGGCGGGCGACGAGGTCGCGGGGCTCGACCACGCGCGGCTCGACATCACGGACAAGGCGCGCGTCGAGGCCGCGTTCGACGAGGCGCGCCCCGAGGCCGTCATCAACTGCGCCGCGTGGACGGACGTTGACGCCTGCGAGTTAGACCCGCAGCGCGCCTACGACGTGAACGGCCGCGCCGTCGAACACCTCGCGGCGGCCGCGCGCCGCCACGACGCGGCCTTCGTCACCATCTCGACCGACTACGTCTTCGACGGACGCAAAGAGGGCTTCTACACGCAGCGCGACGACCCGAACCCCGAGAGCGTCTACGGCAAGGCCAAGCTTCAGGGCGAGCGCTACGCGCAGTGCGCCTACGCGCGCTCAATCGTCGTCCGCACCGGCTGGATTTTCGGCGCGGGCGGGCGCAACTTCCTCGCCACCGCCGTCGAGCGCGCGCGGCGCGGCGAAGCCTTGCGCGCCATCGCGGACGCCTACGGCACGCCGACCTACGCGCCCGACTTGGCCGCGCGCCTGCGCGAGCTGGCCGTTTTGGATTTGCCCGGCGTCTACCACGTGACGAACGAGGGCGACGGCACCTCCTTCGAGGGCTTCGCCCGCGCGGCCGTCGAGGAGGCCGGCCTCGTTGATGTCGAAATCGAGAGCATCGCGATGGACTCGCTCTCGCGCCCCGCCCCGCGCCCGCGCAACTCTCGCCTCCGCTGCCTCGTCTCCCAACGCCTCGGCCTCGCCCCGCTCCCCCACTGGCGCGAAGCCCTGCGCCGCCACGCCGCCCACGCGCCCGCCGCCGACTCCGCCTCCAATTAGTTTTGTAGATGAGCGTCCCCGAGGAGTTGAGGGAGGTTTTGGCGGAGGGGCGAGGGGTGCGCGAGGTGGGCGGGGGCGTGTTTTCGGTGATGTCCGAAGGGGGCGCGCAGATGTACGACGGGCGCGCGGGGCTGTATGACGCGCTGGTCGGGACGGGCGTCTATAACCGCCTGATGTGGGGGAGCTCGCCGCGCGCGTACAGGGAGTTCGCGCGGAGCGCCTTCGCGTCGGGCGCGGGCGGGCGCGTGCTCGACGCGGCGTGCGGGTCGCTCCTGTTCACGGCCGGGGCCTACCGCGAGTCGTCGCGCGCGGTCGTCGCCTTCGACCAATCACTCTCCATGCTCGGGCGCGCGCGACGCCGGCTCGAACGCGCCGCGGGCCGCGTCCCGCCCAATGTTTATTTCGTGCAGGCCGACGCACGCGACATACCCTTCCGGGCGCGCGCCTTCGAGACCGTGCTCTCGATGAACGTGCTCCACCACCTCTCGGACGCCGCGGCTTTCCTCGGCCGTCTGGACGCGCTCGCCGCGTCGGGCGGGCAACTCCACTTCACGAGCCTCATCACGAACGGGCGCGCCGTAGGCGACCGCTACTTGGGCGCGCTCCACCGCGCCGGGCAGTTGGCGCGGCCGCGCACGGCCGACGAGTTGCGGAGTCTCATCGCGGGCGCGTGCGGCCCCGCCGTGAGCTTCCGCGCGGAGGGCAACATGGCCTTCGCCGTGGCGCGCGCGTCCGCCGGGGGTTAAGAAACGAAGCGAGGCCGCCGCGGAAGTTTTTGGGGCGCGGCGGCCTCGGCGCGCGGGCCGCCACCCTTTAACGGCCCGCGCGCGCGGGGCGCGTCCGGCCCAAGCACGGGACGCGCACCCGCAAGGTTGTCGTTAGTTGCGTGAGAACATGGGCGCGCTCTGATATGATGCGCGCGGTCTAGTCTTTGAAAATCGGCAACGGCTAATGCGTAGCTCCTCAACCTCAAGCTGATGAGCATCGCCGTTGAGTTTGAAAGGCTCATACTCACGGCGAATAAGTTACGCGGTCATATATTATTAGCATTTGCCAATAATGGCAAGCCTCAAATGGCCGAATCATCAGGGGGCAACTCCTGATGGGCACGTACCCGCGTTTGAGGCAACAACGCCTGCCCGAAAAGCTGAGGCAGATACGTGACGCGCTCGGCCTTTCACAGTCTGAAATGCTCAGGCGTTTAGGGGCGGAGGATTTGATTGCGTACAACAGGATTTCGGAGTTCGAGTCGGGGAAGCGGGAGCCGCCGCTTTTGATTCTCTTGCAGTACGCGCGGGCGGCGGGCGTGAGCACCGACGTTCTGATTGACGACGGGCTGGACTTGCCGGGAAAATTCCGAACCACCAAAAAGCGCGGCGCGGCTCGACGCGGGCGGCGGGCCTGACGGGCGCGCGGCGGCTTGCCTCGACGCCCGCGTCTGTTATTATTAGCCGGGTCTTCACGCCGGAAACCGCTTGCTAACGCTGGACTTCGAGACTTTTAGGTTTAAGAACTATGATTTCGCAAGATAACCGCCTGATGCCGCTCTCCCCCTCCCCCTCCGAGACGCTCGACCGACCCTTGCGCGACCTGACGCACCCCGTCGCCCAGCCGTCGCAGCTCGTCGAGGCCAAGCACCTGCGCGACTACCTCTCCATCGTCCTCAAGCGCAAGTGGCTCATCCTAAGCCTCGTCGTCGTCGTGACGAGCCTCGTCGCGATTCACATGTACCGCCAGCCTTCGATCTACGAGGCCAACGCGCAGCTCCAGATCGAGCATAAGAGCCGCAGCGTCCTCCAGACGCAAGGCTTCGTCATTCAGGGCCCGCGCGACCCCGTCTACTGGAACACGCAGCTCAAGCTCCTCCAAGACCCGACGCTCGTGCGGCAGGTGATTCTGACGCTCGACCTCCAGAACAACCAGAACTTCCTCGGCGGTCAGGCGCGCGGGAGTCTGCTGTCGAACGTGCGGCGTCTGTTCGGCGGCGCGAAGGCCGAGAAGAAGCAGTCCGAGGAGGGCGGCGTCCCCGTCGTCTCGGAGGAGGCGAGCGCCGCGCTCGGCAACTCTTTGACGCCCGAGCAGCTCGAACGCCTTGAGCCCTTCGAGAACGCGCTGCTCGCCAACCTGACGGTCGAGCCGGTCGAGAAGACCAACCTCGTCCAGATACGCTTCCGCCACACAGACCCCGAGGTCGCCTCGAAGGTCGCCAATATGCTCGCGCTCGTCTTCCGCCAGAACGACATCGCGCGCGAGACCAAAGGCGAGACGACGGCCCGCGAGCAGCTCGACAACGAGATCGCCAAGCTCCAGATCAAGATTCAGCAGCTCGAAGAGATGCGCACCAACCGGATGAAGAGCATCGGCGTCCCGCTGCTGCCCGGTCAGGAGGGCGTCAACATCACGCAGGAGCGCGTCAAGGTCTACAGCGACCAGCTGCTTCAGGCCGAGAAGGTGCGCAAGGAGATCGAGGCGCGCTATCAGGCCGCGACCAGCATGAAGGACAAGTGGGCCATCCCCGAGGTGCAGGCCAACAAGGACGTGCAGCGGCTGCGCGAGAAGATCGAGAACCTCGAAGAGAATAAGCGCGCGCTGCTCGTCCGCTACAAGCCCGAGTGGCCCGACGTGCAGAAGGTGCAGGCGCAGATCGAGAAGACGAAGGAGCAGTTGGACAAGTACCCCGACGAGATCCTGACGGGCCTGCGCCTCCAGATGGAGGCCGCGCAGAAGAACGAGCAGATGCTCTCGCGCGACTACCGCGGCGAGCGCGGCGAGGCCATCCAGCAGGGCGAGGCGCAGATCGACATGAACGGCCTCAACCAAGAGCTTGAGACCACGCGCCAGTTCTACAACACTCTCTTCCAGCGCCAGAAGGAGCTGCAGATCACTTCGAGCGACCGCTCGAACAACGTCAGCATCACCACCCCGGCCCGCACGCCGCGCCAGCCCATCGGCCCGCAGCGCGGGCGCAACATCGTCGTCGCCCTCCTGCTCTCGCTCGGCGCGGGAATAGGCTTGGCCTTCCTGCTCGACTACCTCGACGACACGCTGAAGTCGGTCGAGGACGTCGACCGTAACATACAGTTGCCGACGCTCGCGCTCATCCCCGCCCCGCGCGTCGAGCGCGGGCTGCTCGCCCGCGCGCGCTCGCGCGGCGAGGCGCCCGACATCGAGGCCCCCGAGACGACCGCCCTCGCGCTCATCGAGGACGCGCGCTCGCCCGTGGCCGAGGCCTACCGCCACCTGAGGACGTCGCTCCTGCTCTCGTCGGCGGGCCAAGCGCCGCGCACCGTGCTCGTCACTTCGAGCCAGCCGTCCGAGGGCAAGACGACGACGGCCGTCAACATCGCGATGATGCTCGCGCAGACGGGCGTCGAGGTGCTCATCCTCGACTGCGACCTGCGCCGCCCGCGCATCCACACCCACTTCGGGGTGCCGAACGCGCGCGGCGTCACCAACTACCTGTCGGGCGAGGCGCAGGTGGCCGAGCTCATCCAGACGGTCGAGGCGCAGCCGAACCTGAAGGTCATCACCTCGGGGCCGGTGCCGCCGAACGCGGCCGAACTGCTCGGCTCCGACGAGATGCGGAAGCTCCTCTACGTCCTCGGCGAGAACTTCCAGCACATCATCATCGACTCGCCGCCGGCCATCTCGTTCACCGACGCCTCGATTCTCTCGACGCTCGTCGACGGCGTGATGCTCGTCGTCCACGGCGGGCGCAGCTCGCGCAACGTCGTCCGCCGCGCCAAGCAGCAGCTCTTGGACGTCGGGGCGCACATCTTCGGCATCGTCCTCAACAACGTCAAGTTGGAGTCGAACGACTACTACTACTACTCCAACTACTACAACTCGTCCTACTACTCGGACGACGAGCCCGAGGGCGACGCGGCCAAAGCCGACGGGCGCTGAACGACCGTCCGCGACTCAGAGGCGGGAGGCGGGATGACGAAGGATGAAGTAAAGCGAGCTTCTCATCCTTCGTCGCCCCGCCTCCCGCCTTCATCCTTTCGTTAAAGATGTCCGCCACCACGCAGAAGCCGCAGACGATGCGCGTCCCCCTGCTCGACCTCTCGGCGCAGCACGCGGCGCTGCGCGACGAACTCCTGACGGCCGTCCGGAGGGTCTTCGACACGCAGCAGTTCATCCTCGGCGAGGACGTGCGACTCTTGGAGGACGAGCTCGCGCGCCTCTGCAACGTGCGCCACGCCGTCGGCTGCGCCTCCGGCTCCGACGCCCTGATGCTCGCGCTCATGGCGCTCGACCTCCGGCCCGGCGACGAAGTCGTCACCACGCCCTACAGCTTCTTCGCCACGGCCGGCTCAATCGCACGCCTCGGCGCGCGCCCCGTCTTCGCCGACATCGACCCCCGCACCTACAACCTCGACCCCGCTAAACTTGAGGCCGCCATCACCCCGCGCACGCGCGCCCTGATGCCCGTCCACCTCTACGGCCAGTGCGCCGACATGGACGCGGTTCTCGACGTCGCGAGCCGTCACGGCCTGCCCGTCATGGAGGACGCGGCGCAGGCCGTCGGCGCGGAAGACCGCGGGCGGCGCGCCGGCTCGATGGGCACGATCGGCTGCTTCAGCTTCTACCCGACGAAGAACTTGGGCGCGGCCGGCGACGCCG
>DASQDT010000230.1:0-3284 GCA_035634035.1 Pyrinomonadaceae bacterium
TAGCCGCAGTCAACCTTCAGCAAGAGGTCGAGCGTGACGCCCGCGCGCCGCGCCGCCGCGTCGAGCAGCGGCGGGATGTCCGCGTCGTCCGTGATGAGCGCGAAGCGTTCGCAGAGTCTGGAGAGTTCGACGGCCTCTTCAAACTTTCCCGGCTCGATCGGGACGGCGTAGGTGATGTCTGTGAAGCCGGCGGATGAGAAGGCGCGCGCCTCGGCGAGTGTGGAGACGGTGAGAGCGGGCGCGCCGCCTTCGGTCTGGATGCGCGCGACTTCGACGCACTTGTGCGTCTTGACGTGCGGGCGCAGGCGGACGCCTAACGCGCGTGCGCGCTCGCTCATGCGCGCGGCGTTGCGGCGGACGCGCGCCGCGTCCAAGACGAGCGCGGGCGTCTTGATGTTTTCTGGAAGCATGGGGCAAGGATAGAACATCCTCGCCCCGGCCGAAAATGCGGAGCGGCGAGGGGCCGCGTTTATTGAACCGTGATGACGGCGTCGGCGCGGCTCGTCGCGCCCTGCGCGGTCGTGACGACGACGGGCACGACGCCCGCCGTCCCTTCCGGCAGCGCGACGTTCAGCTGGTCGAGGCCGGGGAAGGGCGATGCGCCCGCGTAATGAACGGTCGCCGCGCGCCCGCCGACCGTGACCGTGACCGGGCGAGAGTTGCGCCAGCCCGTGCCGAAGACGGCGACGACGGACGGCCGGTCGTTCACGCGCGCCGGGAAGGGCGAGCGCGTGTAGCGGTCGGCGGAGACGAGGAGGGCGACGGCTTCGCCCGCGCCCGTCTGCGCGACGGTGAAGATGCCGGGGTTCGAGAGGGCGATGCGCGCGTCGTCGGCCGCCGTCACCGCCCCGTTGACGGAGACGACGACCGAGCCCACCCCGACGCCGAGCGAGGCGGGGACGTGGACGTGAACGCGCGAGTCGTCGAACGAGAGAACCGTGACGGGCTGCCCTTCAACCGTCACGCGGACGCCGCGCGCCGAAGCCTCGCCGGAGGTCGCGCCCGACGCGCCGCGCGTCAGGCCCGCGCCCGCGATGGTCGCGAGCCCGTCGCTCGTCGCGTCGCCGCGCAGGCTCGCCGAGTTGGTCATCGTCAGGCGGCCGACGGGGCCGAGCGTAGTGTCAGCGCCGAAGGCGAGGCCCGTGAGCGCCTGCGTGAACTCGTCGTCGGCCTCGGCGAATACTTTCCCGTCGCGCAGGACGGCGTTGAGCGCGGGGTCGGGGAAGGCGATGACGCGCGGGACGCCGCCGTTGCCGCCGTCCTCGGGCCGGTCGCGCTCGCCGAGGGCGTCTTCGATGACGTAGACCGCGCCGTCGCGCGCGACCGCGAGGCCGTGGAGAACGAGGTTGTTATCAATCGAGAGGCCCTCGACGACTATCTCGTCGGTGTCGGCGAAGCCGTCGGCGTCGGTGTCGAAGATGGCGAGCAAGTTCGAGGAGCCGCCGACGGAGTGAGAGAAGACGATGCCGCGCGAGTTGGCGGCGATGTCGAGCGGCGCGTCCTCGGCGTCGGACGAGAAGGGGAAGGTGTGGAAGGGCGTGGGGGAAAGCGTGTCGGGCACGCGGTCGCCGTCCGTGTCGCGGACGACGCGAATCTCGTTCGACTGAAAGTCCGCGACGAGGAGGTCGCCGCGCGGGAGCAGCGCGAGGGCGTTGGCGTTAAAGAGCCGGTCGTCGCCGACGGTGACGAGCGGGCGCGAGCGCGTGCGGTCGAAGCCGCCGGTCGAGAAGTCGCGCACGAGCAGGACGACGCCGGGCGAGGGCTCGTTGTTCGGGTCGGACGGGTCTTCGGTGTTGAAGTAGCCGCCCGAAGAGACGACGACGAACTCGCGGCCCGCCGCCGACGTGCCCGCGACGACCGAGACGGCCGAAGGGAGCCGGAAGTCTAATTCGAGGTCGAAGGTCTGCGCGGAGCCGGGGTCGCGGACGTAGTCCCCGTTGCGGTCTTCGCCGACGACGAGGACGCCGATGTCGCGGTCGTCGCTCGGCGTGTTGGTGCCGCGCGTGTCGACGGCGGAAAAGACTTCGTAGCGCGAGCCGGAGCGGCCGACGGCGATGTCGTAGGAGCCGCCCGCGGTGTCGAAGGTCGTGCGCTCGTCGGCCGCGAGGTCGGCCGTTTGGTCGGCGAACTGCTCGTTGGTGCCGCCGGAGTTGATGAGGCTCAGTTGCGAGGTGTGGAGCACGCGGCTCAGGGGCGTGCCCGCCCGCACGCGCGGCAGCGAGACGGAGGGAAGGGCCTCGTCTGACGCGCGTCGCACGCGCGGCGGCGCGGCGGGCGGGCGGGCCGGGGAGAGACTCTGTGCGACGGACTCTTTGCCGAGGCGCGCGGCGTCGTTCAATTGCGACGCGAGGCGCGGCTCGGAGGCGCGCGTCTGAGGCGCGGCCGACTTGCGTGCGCGCGCGGGCGTGTACGAGCCGGCGCGGCGCGTGGGGCCGTCCGTCCGGTTGCGTCGCGCGAGCGCGCCGAGTGTGTCGGGCTGAAAGTGTTTGACGGCGTCGCTCGTCTGCGTCAGGCCCGTGCGCGCGAACGGGGCAGGGAGTGCGCAGGCGAGAAGCAGGAGCGACGTGAGCGCGAACGTTTGCGAAACCCGCTGGCTGGATGGGCGAAGCATTGAAGACCTTTGCGGGAGAGCCGTGGGTGGTTAGCTTTTCGCGCGAGGGGCGGGACGGCGCGCCTTGTGCCATTGGTCGTGACGGCGCGCCGCCCGCTTACCCGGCGCTTGAGAACGCAAGCCCCGTTCGCGTTCTCAGAGTCGTATCGCCCTCTCGGGCGAGTCAGCGAGTTTGTCCAAGACGAGTCGTCAAAGACGCCCGCGCGGCGGGCGCGAGGGCCGCTCGCGGTTCTCGTCGCGCGCCGGCGGGTCTGAACGCGCGGGCGGGGGCGACGGCGGCGGGGAAGGCGGGGGCGAGGGCGGCGGCGTTGAGCGTTCCTCGCGCGGCGACTCCGAGGGCGGCGGAGGCGGCGGAGCCTCTCTGCGCTCCTGCGGCGGGTCGTGGCGCGCGGGCGGGGGCGAAGACTGACGCGGCTCATAACGCGGCGCGGGCGCGCTCTCGCGAGGCGGCGCGGCGCGCGGGCTCTCGCGCGGCGCGACCCTCTCGCGCTCGCCGCCTTCCGGCCTCGCGCGTTCGGGGCGCTCGTAGACGCGCGGCTGCGCTTCGGTCGGACGCGACGGGCGAGCCGCCGGCTGACTGTCGCCGTCGTCGCCGTCGTCTCTGTCCTCACGACTACGCGCATCAGGCCGCACGCGCTCGGGGCGCTCCGTCACGCCGGGCGCGGCGATTCGC
>DASQDT010000231.1:0-2190 GCA_035634035.1 Pyrinomonadaceae bacterium
GCGTGGGCCTGCGCTACAAGCCCGACCTCGTCGCGCTCTCGGCCGACGGCGCGCGCGGCCGCGGCAGACGCTTTCGGTTCTGGGGCGAGTGCGGGACGGTGACCGTGCGCAAGGTGGCTTGGCTGCTCAAGCCCGGCGACACCGAGCGGCTCGCCGTCTTTAAAATCATCGGCGCGCCGCGCGCGTGGGCCGAGGAGGTGCGCGCGGCCGTCGAGCCGCGCTACCGGCCCGAGGGGCGCGCCGCGCTCTTCAACTTCGTCCCCGACATCGTCGAGCGGACGCGCTCGCGCCGCGTCGCGCGCGTGCCCGAAGAGTGGTACACGCACGTCCCCGTTTAAGCGTCATGCACATCCGCGAGGTGACCGCCGTAGAGGAGTACGACGCGTGTCTCGCGCTCCAGCGCGAGGCGTTCGGACTGCCCGAGCTTGAGCTCTCGCCGCGACGCCACCTGATAGTGGCGCGCGCGGCCGGCGGCTGGACGCTCGGCGCGTTCGACGGCGAGCGCCTCGTCGGCTTCGTCCTCACGCAGGTCGCCCTGCGCGGCCGGGCGGAAGTCGTCGGCTACTCGCACATGATGGCCGTCGCTCAAGACTGTCAGAACCGAGGCGTCGGCGCGCGGCTCAAGTGGGCGCAGCGCGAGCGCGCGCTGGGCGAGGGCTGGCCGTTCGTGAAGTGGACGTTCGAGCCGGCGCGCGCGCGCAACGCGCACTTCAACCTCAACCGCCTCGGCGTCGTCGTCCGGCGCTACGAGGAGAACTTCTACGGCACGGACTACGCGACGCAGGCCGCCGAGCAGGGCACGCATCAGGGCCTAGACAGCGACCGCCTCGTCGCCGAGTGGGAACTCGACTCGCCGCGCGTCGAGGCGCTCGCGCGCGGCGAGCGCGACGCGCCACGCGAGCCCGAGGCGACCGTCGAGATTCCGCCCGACTGGACGGCGCTCGTCCGCTCCGACACCGCGGCCGCCCGACGCGAGCAGCGGCGCGTCCGCGAAGAGTTCCGGAGCGCGCTCGCCCGCGGCCTCGTCTGCGCCGGCTTCGAGCGCGACGAGACGCGCCCCCGGTATCTTTTTTTTAGTGAATAGTGATGATGCCCTTCAGCCGCTTCGACCGCTACGTTGACCGCCACGCGCGCTCGTTCGTGGAGCGCCTGCAGGAGCTTTGCCGGATGCCGTCGGTGGCGGCGCGCGGGACGGGGATGCGCGCGGTGGCCGAGGCGGTCGAGCAGATGTTGCAGCGGACGGGCGCCGGCACGCGCGTCTTCAAAATCGGCAGCGGCTTCCCGATCGTCTACGGCGAGTGCGGCGCGGGCCCGCGCTGCTTCGTCGTCTACGGCCACTACGACGTGCAGCCCATCGGGCAACTCTCCGAGTGGTCTTCGGGGCCCTTCGCCGCCTCGGTCGTCGGCGAGAAGCTCTACGCGCGCGGCGCGGCCAACAGCAAGGGCGACCTCGTGGCGCGCATCGCCGCCGTCGAGGCCTATCAGAAAACTTTCGGCAAGCTGCCCGTCTGCCTCCGCTTCGTCGTCGAGGGCGAGGACGGCATCGCGAGCCCGAGTCTCTACAAGTTCGTCGAGCAGCACGGCGGGCTTCTCGCGGCCGACGGCTGCGTCTGGGACGACGGCGCGAAGGACACCAAAGAGCGGCTCGTCATCAACCTCGGCTTCAAGGGCATCTCGTTTCTTGAGCTCCGCGCATACGGCGCGCGCACCGACCTCCACTCGAAGTGGGGCGGCATCGTCCCCAACCCCGCGTGGCGTCTCGTGCAGGCGCTCTCGACCGTCGTCTCGCCGAAAGGCGTCATCACCATCGACAACTTCACCTCGCACGTCGCGCCCGTCTCGGCCGAGGACGCGGTCGTGCTGAAGACCGTCGAGCTGGACGAGCAGGGGCTCCGCCGCGAGTTCCGCATCGGCAACTGGGTGCGCGGCCTGACGGGCAAGCATTTGACGAAGGAGCTCATCTTCGGCCCGACCTGCACCATCTGCGGCATCCGCACGGGCCACACCGAGGCCGGCGCGAAGACCGTCCTGCCGGGCGCGGCGACCGCGCGCCTCGACTTCCGACTCGTCCCCGACCTCACGCCCGAGCTCGTCGTCAAGCTTCTCAGGAAGCACCTCGACGCGCGCGGCTTCCAAGACGTCGAGATCCTCGAGTTGGGCTCGGCGCGGACGGCGAAGTCTTCGCCGCGC
>DASQDT010000232.1:0-6611 GCA_035634035.1 Pyrinomonadaceae bacterium
GTGGACGAGGTGCGCGGGTCGAAGCGGATCGGGCTGGCTGTTGACGATGGCGCTGGCACGCGTCAACGCATCAACCGGAGCTTTTCCCGTCAGCAAGTGGTAGAGCGTTGCACTCAAACTGTAGAGATCGCTGCGCGTGTCCGTGCCCGTGCCTTGAATCTGTTCGAGCGGCGCGTAGTTGCGCGAGTAGCCGAAGATGCTGGCGGTCGCGTTGGTGCGCGTCTGCGCGGGCGTGCCCTTCGCCAGCCCGAAGTCTAGCAAAGCGATGTGGCCGCGCGTCGCCGCGCGCCGTCCCGGCGAGGATTCGCGTCTCGGCGTCGTGCACCTGCGCGGCGGTGGGCGCGGCGGCCGAAGGGTTGACGATTGTCCGCGCGGACGAAGCGGCGGGCGCCGTCTGCGCGTCGCGGGCGGCGTCGCGCATGGCGGAGCGCATCTCGTCGGCCGTCTGCGGGCGCGCGGCCGCGCTCTGCGACATGGCGCGCGCGAGCACCTCCGAGACCGTGCGCGGGAGTCGCGGGTTGACCTCGTCGGCCGGGCGCAGGGGGTCGGGCTGCGCGTTGAGGACGGCCGTCGCGCGCGAGAGCGCGTCGGGCGGAATCTGACCCGTCGCGAGGTGGTAGAGCGTCGCGGCCAAGCTGTAGAGGTCGCTGCGCGGGTCTGTGCCCGTGCCGTGCATCTGTTCGAGCGGCGCGTAGTTGCGCGAGTAGCCGAAGACGCTGCCCGTCGCCGTCACGCGCGACTGAGAGGTCGTCCCCTTCGCCAGCCCGAAGTCGAGAAGGACGATTTGGTTGCGCGCCGTGAGCTTGAGGTTCTGCGGCTTGATGTCGCGGTGGATGACGGGCGTCTCCTGCGTGTGCAGGTAGTCGAGCGCGTCGAGCAGCTGGTCGGCCCACGCCAGCACGTCGGAGACGGGGAAGGCTTCGCCGCGCTTCTGGAGCAGGTCGGCCAAGTCGTCGCCGGGAATGTACTCCATGACGAGGAACTGCCCCTCGCCCTCTGAGAAGTGGTCGCTGACGCGCGGGAGCGCCGGGTGGCGGAGGTGGTTTAGGAGTCGCGCCTCGCGCTCGAAGGCGCGGCGCAGGGCGGGGTCGTCGAAGAAGGTCTCTTTGATGGCGACGGTGGAGCCGAAGCGCTGGTCGGTGGCGATGTAGACGGCCCCCATGCCGCCGCGCCCGATCTGCTCGCGCACGAGGTAACGATTCTGCAAGAGTGTGTCGGGCGGAATCATCGCGACAATAGTAAATAGTGAATGGCGAATAGTAAATAGACGCGGGCCGCGCTCTCCGTGATGCGCTTCGCGCGCCGCGGGCGGCCCGGCCCGCGCCCGCCGAAGACTACTTACGAACGGCGGGTTAAGGGAGTTGCAGGACGCGCATCATCTCTTCGTGGACGAGGGCGTTGGTGGCGAGGATGGGCGGGGTGTAGACGTGGAAGGGGCGTCCGTCGTAGTGCGTGACGCGCCCGCCGGCCTCCTCGACGAGGAGGACTCCGGCCGCCACGTCCCACGGGCGCAGGCCCTCCTCCCAGAAGCCCTCGAAGCGGCCGGCGGCGACGTAGGCCAAGTCGAGCGCGGCCGCGCCGTCGCGGCGGACGGCCTGCGCGTGCATGATGAAGTTGCGGAAGTGGCGCGCGAAGTCGCCGCGGTCGCGCACGTCGTAGGGGAAGCCCGTGCAGACGAGCGCGCGGTTGAGGTCGTCAACGTCGGAGACGCGGACGCGGCGGCCGTTGAGGGTCGCGCCCTCGCCGCGCTCGGCGGCGAAGGTCTCGTCGCGCGTCGGGTCGTGGACGACACCCAAGACGATGCGGCCGTCGTGTTCGAGCGCGATGGAGACGCAGAAGACGGGGTAGCCGTGCGCGTAGTTGGTCGTCCCGTCGAGCGGGTCGACGATCCACTTCCAAGAGGAGTCGGGGCCCGCTTGGGCGAGCGTCTCGCCGGCCTCTTCGGAGAGGATGGAGTGGCGCGGGTGGTAGCTGCGTATGCGCTCGACGATGAGGCGCTCGGCCGCGAGGTCGGCCTCGGTGACGAGGTCGATCTCGCCCTTGTGCGTGACGGCCGCGCGCCCGAACTTCTCGGCGAGGACGCGGCCCGCGTCGAGCGCGGTCTGGATGGCGAAGTTAAGCATCGGGCGCGTCAGGGCGTCGCAAGAATCGCGACGACCTCGGTCTGGACGGGTCGGCCCGTCACTTCGATGTCGCGCGCGGAGACGTAGACGTTGATTTCGGAGCGGACGCCGAAGCGGCCTTCGAGGTAGACGCCCGGCTCGATGGAGAAGCCCGTGCCGGCGATGATGCGGCGCGAGTCGCGCGTCTCAAGGTTGTCGATGTGCGCGCCGTTGCCGTGCACCTCCTCGCCGATGGAGTGGCCGGTGCGGTGCGTGAACTGCTCGCCGAAGCCGGCGCGCTCGATGTGGCCGCGCGAAACGTCATCGACGTCGGCCGCGCGGATCTGGCGGCCCGCGCGGACGGAGGCGCGGACGAACTCGGCCGCCGCGTCGCGCGCCTCGCGCACGATGCGGAAGACGCGCGCGTGCTCGTCGGGGACGGTCTCGCCGACGTAGCCGACCCAAGTCTGGTCGGCGTAAATCGCGCCGGGCCGTTTAAGTTTCGCCCACACGTCGAAGAGGACGAAGTCGCCGCGGCGGATGGGCGAGTGCGTGCGCGCGTCGGGCTGGTAGTGCGGGTTGGCGGAGTTCGGGCCGACCGAGACGTTGGGCGGGTCGTTGTCCGAGGTCAAGCCCTCTTCCTCGTAGCGGCGCACCATGAACTGCTGGATGTCGTACTCGGTCGTCGGCTCCCCGGCGCGGACGCGGCGCGCTATCTCGCGGAACGAGTCGAGGATGATTTGGTGAATCTTCGCGGCGGCCTCGTCGTGCGTGCGCTTCTGCTCGGGCGTCCAGACGGCCTCGAAGCGCTGGACGAGGTCGGCGCTCGTCGTGATGTTCGCGCCGAAGGAGCGCACCAGCTCGATCGTGCCGGCGTCGACGCGCGAAACATACGGGATGTCGTTCGTCGGCGAGTACTGCATGGCGATGGTCGCGCGGCGCGGACGGCCCGCGGCCGCGCGCCGGGCGACGGCCGCGCGGACGGCGGCGTGTAGCTCCTGCCAGCGGCGGTAGACGACGCGGCGGCCCGGAAGGGCGTCGAGTTTTCCGCGCTCGATGGAGTGGACGATCTTCGTCGGCTCGCCGCTGGCGGGGACGTAGTAGAACCAGCGGCGCGTGGTGATGCCGGTGTCGCCGAGCTTGAGGATGCGGTAGGCGAGCGGGTCTGAGCGGCGGAAGTCGTAGAAGAGCCAGCCGTCGAGACGCGCCGCGCGCAGGGCGCTCTGAATCTCCGCGACGCGCTCGGCCGGCGTCTGCTGCGCTTGCCGCGCGCGCGCGTGCGGGGCGAGGGCGAGGGCGAAAAAGATGACGGCTGCGGTGCTCAGAAGTCTTCGTCTCATAACGTCGGCTCGCGTCGGTGAACTTTAAAAACTCAACTCTACTTCGTGACGGCCGCGACGGGCGGCGAGAGGCGGCGCGCGGCGACGCGCAGAATCTCCTGCACCTGCCTGTCCCAGTAGGGCCAGCTGTGGTCGCCGGGGAGTTGCCGGTACTCGTGCGCGATTTTGCGCTCCGCCAAGAGGTCTGCGAGCGCGCGGTTGGGCGCGAGCAGCCGGAGCGCGTCCTCCGTCCCGCAGTCGAGGTAGAAGAAGGGGAGCGACGCGAGGCGCTCGGCCGGCAACTCGCGGAAGAGTAGAAAGAGGTCGTTCGACTTTTTAACCTGACCCGTGGCCGGGCCGAACGTCTTGACGATGAAGGGGCGGAGGCGCTCGTCGAGGTCGGCCTCGCTGCGCCAAGAGGCGACCGAGACCGCGCCGCTCGTCGAGCCGGCGAACGCGAACAGCTCCGGGTACTTGACGCCGAACTTCAGCGCGCCGTAGCCGCCCATCGAGAGCCCCGCGACGCCGCGCCCCTCGCGCGCCCTGATGGTGCGGAAGCGTCGGTCTATCTCCGGCACCAGCTCGCGCACGATGTAGCTCTCGTATTTCTCCGCGGGGCCGTCCGCGCCGTCCGTGTACCAGCCGTTGCCGCCCTCGGGCGTGACGACGATGAAGTCGTGCGCGGCGGCGTGCTCGACGAGGCGCGAGCGCCTGAGCCAGTCGTCGTGTCTGCCGTAGAGCCCGTGCAGGAGGAAGAGGACGGGGTAGAGCTTCTCTTCTGACGCGGCGTAGCCGGCGGGCAGCAGCACGTCGTAAGGCATCGCGCGCCCCATCAACTTACTTTCCAGACGCGCCGTCTCGTACGGCGTCGCCGGACTCTGAGCGACCGCCTGCGCCCGCGCGCCCGGCGCGAAGGCGAGCACGAAGACGAGGGCCAGCGCGTGCGCGCGGTGATTTTTCAGCATGGTTCTCAAGTCGCCTTCGCGCCTCACTCGCCGCCCGGCGCGAGCAGCGGAACCTTGACGCCCTTCGTGAGCGCCGTCTCCTCGGCCTCGGAGTAGCCGGCGTCGACGTGGCGCGCGACGCCGAGGCCGGGGTCGTTGGTGAGCACGCGGTTGAGTCGGCGCGAGGCTTCGGCGCTGCCGTCGGCGACCGAGACTTGGCCGGCGTGGAGCGAGTAGCCGATGCCGACGCCGCCGCCGTGGTGGAAGGAGACCCAAGACGCGCCGCTCGCCGTGTTGAGCAGGGCGTTGAGGATGGGCCAGTCGGCGACCGCGTCAGACCCGTCGCGCATTCCTTCGGTCTCGCGGAACGGCGAGGCGACGCTGCCCGTGTCCAAGTGGTCGCGGCCGATGGCGACGGGCGCTTTGAGCTCGCCGCGCTTGACCAAGTCGTTGATGGCCTCGCCCATCTCGGCGCGCTCGCCGTAGCCGAGCCAGCAGATGCGCGCGGGCAGACCCTGAAACTGCACGCGCTCGCGCGCGAGCCGGAGCCAGCGGTTGAGAGTGCGGTCTTCGGGGAAGAGTTCGAGCGCGAGGTCGTCGGTGCGGCGTATGTCCTCGCGGTCGCCCGAGAGCGCGACCCAGCGGAAGGGGCCTTTGCCCTCGCAGAAGAGGGGGCGGATGTACTCGGGCACGAAGCCCGGTATCTCGAAGGCGTCGCCGCAGCCGGCGTCGTGGGCGAACTTGCGTATGTTGTTGCCGTAGTCGAAGGCGACCGCGCCCGCGCGCTTCAGGCTGAGCATCGCCTCGACGTGACGCGCCATGCTCGCCGTCGAGCGCTCGACGTAAGCCTTCGGGTCTGTGCGCCGCAGCTCCTCGGCCTCTTCGAGCGTGAGGCCCGCGGGCACGTAGCCGTTCAGAGGGTCGTGCGCGCTCGTCTGGTCGGTGACGACGTCGACCTTGACCCCGCGGCGGACGAGCTCGGGCAGAACTTCCGCGCAGTTGCCGACGAGGCCGACCGAGATCGCGCGCTTCTGTTCGACGGCGTCCTCGCAGATTCTGAGGGCCTCGTCCAAATCTAGAGCGAGGCGGTCGCAGTAGCCCGTCCGGACGCGGCGCTCGATGCGCTCGCGGTCGACGTCGATGCCGAGGAAGACCGCGCCGTTCAGGGCGGCCGCGAGCGGCTGCGCGCCGCCCATGCCGCCCATCCCGCCGGAGACGACGAGCCGACCCGAGAGGTCTCCGCCGAAGTCGCGCTCGGCCATCGCCGCGAAGGTCTCGAACGTCCCCTGCACGATGCCCTGCGTCCCGATGTAAATCCAAGACCCGGCCGTCATCTGCCCGTACATCATCAGCCCGCGGCGTTCGAGCTCGTGGAAGTTGTCCCACGTCGCCCACGCGCCGACGAGGTTCGAGTTGGCGATCAGCACCCGCGGGGCGTAGTCGTGCGTGCGGAAGACGGCGACGGGCTTGCCGGACTGCACGAGCAGAGTCTCGTCGTTCTCGATCGAGCGCAGCTCGCGGACGATGGCGTCGAACGAGCGCCAGTCGCGCGCGGCCTTGCCGCGGCCGCCGTAGACGACGAGCTCGTCGGGCCGCTCGGCCACCTCGGGGTCGAGGTTGTTCATCAGGCAGCGCAGCGCGGCCTCCTGATGCCAGCCCTTGCAACTGAGCACGTCGCCGCGAGGCGCGCGCACGACTCTCGCTTCACTCATCGTGTGGTTCTATTCGTTCGTGCGGCCGGGCCAGAGGACGCGCAGCCAGCGGCCGGGCGCGTTCTCCTGCGCGATGATGTGTTCGAGCTCGCCCGCGTCGAGCCAGATGCCGTGGCACTTGTCGCAGCGGTCGATGCGCACCTCGTCGAAGCCCGACTCGTGGAGGCGGCCGTTGCAGCGCGGGCACTGCAACGTCGCCGTCTCCTCGCCGCGCCCGCGCGCCTCCTCGCGCATCGCCTCGCGCAACTTCTCAAGCGACTCGCGGTCGCGGCGTTTGAAGTACTCCTCCTCAAGGGCCCTGCGACGGTCGTCGAAAACGTCTGACACTTCGGGTTCACCTCCGCGTTATTGGGTCGTGCGCCCAAGTAATATCAGAAAAGGACGGCGTTGTGCCACCGCCCGCGCGCCCGCGCCCGCGACTTGATTCGACGCCGCGCGACTCATATCCTTGCCGGCGAGGCCAAGACCCACGAGATGGAAGAGAGACCGCAAGGCCCCGCCGCCGGAGAGGCCGACGCGGGCGAAGGCCGCGCC
>DASQDT010000233.1:0-13954 GCA_035634035.1 Pyrinomonadaceae bacterium
GCGAGGAGGCCGAGAGGGTCGAGATGGAAGACGAGGGACGCTTGGAAGGCGGCGCGGCCGACGCGGCGGCGCTCGAAGGTTTACTGCTCACGCTGCACGTCGAGCTGCCGGCGCGGCGCATCAGCCTCGAAGAGCTTTCGCGGCTGCGCGCGGGGCAGGTGCTGGAACTCGGCTGCCGCCCGACCGACCCGGTCGAGTTGGTCGCCGACGGGCGGCGCGTCGCGGCCGGCGAGCTGGTCGACATCGACGGCCGCCTCGGCGTGCGCGTCACGCGGCTGCTCGGCTGAAGACGAGAGTGATGACGGCAACGTTCTCAAAACTCGCGGGCGCGAACCTCTTCGCCGCGCTGCAAGACCCGACCTTCGACGCGGGCGGCGGCGGACTGAGCTTCTTCACGATGCTCGTGCAGACGCTCTTCGCGCTCGGGCTCGTCTGCGGGCTCGCCTACGTCGTCTTCCGCTGGGTTCTGCCGCGCCTCAACGCCGTCAGGCCGTCGGGCGGGATGATTCGCGTCGTCGAGCGCGTGGGCCTCGACGCGCGCAAGAGTCTGTACGTCGTCGAGGTCGCGGGGCGCTGGCTTCTGGTCGCGTCGTCGGAGGCGGGCGTGCAAGTCCTGAGCGAGTTGGAGGCGGGGACGGCCGAGGAGGCGGCGCGCGAGGCCGAGCGTCTGCGGCCGTCGTTCGGCTCGGACGCGGCCGCGCTGCGCGAGGCGTTCGGCGAGCGGCTCTCGCGCGTGATTAACCGAAAGGGGGGCGGACAGTGATGTGGCTCAAACGCGCGCTCTTCTCATCCGCGTCGGCGCGTCTTTCGTCGACCACGGCGCGGCGCGTGATGCTCGCGGCGGCCGTCTTGACGGCCGCGCTCATCTTCCTCTCGACCGACGCCTCGCCGCTCGCGGCCTTCGCGCAGGGAGAGGGCCCGCGCCCGACGGCGGCGGGCGGCGGCGGCGGGGGCGCGGGCGGGACGGCCAACCCCATCGTCCTCATCATCGTGCTCGGCGCGCTCGCGCTCGCGCCGTTCGCGCTCATCATGTTGACGTCGTTCGTCAAAATCTCGGTCGTGCTCTCCATCCTGCGCAACGCTTTGGGCACGCAGCAAGTCCCGCCGAATCAGGTCATCACGGGCATCTCGCTGATTCTGACGATCTTCGTCATGTCGCCCGTCGTCGAGAAGATGTACGCCGAGGCTGGCGAGGTCGGCGACAGCGAGGCCATCTTCTCCGAAGTCTCCGTCAAGACCATCTTCGAGGCGTCGAAGCGCGGGCGCGAGCCTTTGCGCGCCTTCCTCGAACGCCACGCCGCCGACCGCGACCGCAAGATGTTCTTCGACCTCGCGCGCCGGATGGCCGTCAAGAACGGGAACGACCCCAACGAGATTAACGTGACGGACTTCCGCATCGTCATCCCGGCGTTCGTCACGAGCCAACTGACGGAGGCCTTCAAGATAGGCTTCCTGCTCTTCATCCCGTTCCTCATCATCGACATGGTGGTGTCGAACATCCTGCAGGCGATGGGTATGTTCATGCTCTCGCCGACGATGATCTCGCTCCCGTTCAAGCTGCTTTTGTTCGTGCTCGTGGACGGGTGGGTGATTCTGGTGCGCAACCTCGTGCTCGGCTACACGTGACGGAGGGGGAGGGAAGCGGGCGATGGAAACCTACGTCAAACTCGCGGGCGACGCCCTGTGGCTGATTCTCCTGCTCTCGCTGCCGCCGCTTCTGGCGAGCCTCATCGTCGGGCTCGTCATCAGCCTGTTGCAGGCGCTGACGCAGGTGCAGGAGCAGACGCTCACCTTCGTCCCCAAAATCATCGCGACCATCATCGTCCTCATCATCTTCGCCGGCTGGATGCTCGGCACGCTCCGCGAGTTCACGGGCCGCGTCTTCGACACGATGCTCAAGGTCGGCGTCAGCATTTGAGTAAATGGACGAGTTCCTCCGCCTACTTGAGACCGTCCTCCAGACGTTCGAGGTGGGCCAGAGCCCGCAGGCGTTCCTCGTGCTGGTGGGGCTGGCGTTCGCGCGGATGCTCTCGTTCCTCGTCGTCGTCCCGTTCTTCGGCGGCGCGGCCGTCCCCGCGCGCGTCAAGGTGGCGACCGCCACGGCCTTCGTCGTCATCCTCTACCCCTCGCTCGCGGCCGAGCTTCCCAAAGACGGCGGCCCGCTCCCGTTCGGCCCGCTCGGCTTCATCGCCCTGCTCGCCAAAGAGGCTTTCGTCGGATACACCTTGGGCTTCGTCGCCTCGCTCGTCTTCGAGGCGGTGACGGTCGCGGGCCGCGTCATAGACTTCCAGCGCGGCTCGACGATAGCCGAACTCTTCGCGCCGCAGTTGCAGACGCGCGTCTCCGAATTGGGTCAGTTCAAACTCCAGTTCGCCATCGTCCTCTTCCTCGCCATCGGCGCGCACCACTTCTTCATCGGGGCGCTTTTGCGCAGCTTCGAGGTCGTGCCCGCGCTCAACTACCCGAAAATCCAGCCGGGCTGGACGCCGGCGGCCGAGTTCATCACGCGGATGACGGGCGGCGTCATCTCGATCGGGGTGCAGCTCGCCGCGCCCGCGATGATCGCCCTCCTTCTGACCGACCTCTTCTTCGGCATCGTCAACCGCGTCGCGCCGCAGATCAACGTCTTCTTCCTCTCCCTGCCCGTCAAGATGGCCGTCGGCTTGGCCGTCGTCCTCCTCGCCATCACGCTCTACCGCGAGCGCTATATCTACTACTTCAAAGAGGCCTTCCGCGCCTTCGAGTACATGATCCGCGCGCTCGGCGGGATGTACTGACGCCCGCCGGAGGAAACTTTTTCGCGCCCGCGCCGATAACTTCGGCGTAAAGCGGATTTCTGTTCCGGGCCTTCAATTCCCTGACAGGCGGAGGGGCGCGCAGATGATCGACATGGGGGGCATCGCCGCGCGGGTGCGCGACACTTTCGACGTCGTCGGGCGGACGGTCGAGCAGGCTTCTTCGACGGTCGCGCGCCTTTTCCGCGACGACGTGCAGCCGACGCGGAGGGAGGCCGATGTCGTCCTCCACCGCGTCGCCGCTCGCGTCCAGACGAATCTCACGCCCGAGGAGCGCCAGCAGGTCGAGCGCGACGTGGAGGCCGTCTTCCAGCGCGCGGGCCACGGCTACGCGGAGGCCGCCATTGAGCTGGCGAAGCGCCTGCGCGGCGAGTCGTCCGACTATCAGGCGGCGGTGACGGGCCGCCTCTTCGACGTCGCGCCGGGCGTCGCCGCCGACGTCCTGCGCGGCGCGGGCGGCGAGCGCCACCACATCTCCGAGGGCTGGCCGACCGAGTCCGACCAATACTTAATCGCGCGCTCGCTCGGCGCGGCCTACGACCGGGGACACCTGCCCTCCGACTTCGTCGAGCAGTTGCTCGGTCACGACTCGATGTTTCTGCCGCCGAACAACGAGTTCACCGGCACCATCGTCGGCATGAGCGGCTCGCAAGACCTCGTCAACGCCTACGTCGACCGCTCGCTCGAACTCGCACGCGGCGACGAGCCGGACTGGATTCAGAGCTTCAACTTGGGCGCGGCGCGCGCGATGGCGGGCGACCCGAAAATCCTGCAACAGCGGCTCGAAGCGATGACGCCCGAGCAGCTGACCGAGTTCCTCTCGCGCATCGAGCCGCGCTGGCACGACACGAAGATTGCCGGCTACGACTCCGGCTACACGAACGCTCTGGCCTCCGTCGTCCGCGGCGCGGCCGACATCCAGCCGCCGACCGAGCAAGTCCTGAACCTCTTCCGCGAGGTCGCAACGAAGTACATGGACAGGGCGGGCGTCGCCGACGCGATGGGCGAGCTGTTCACCTCCGGCTACACCGAGCACGTACGCTTCGCCAACGGGCGCATCGACGAGTCGGTCTTCCACTCGAACGCCGAGTTCTTCCTCCACCGTATGCTCGCGACGGGCAAAGACCCCGTGACGGGCCGCGACATCGACGAGGCCGGGCAGGTGGCGGCGCTGCGCAACTTCGTACAGGCGACGGCCTTCAGCGACTACAGCGAATACCGCGACGGCGTCCGCGCCCAACTCACCGAGCAGATACGCACGCTCCAGTCGGCCATCCAGTACTACCCCGGCGTCGGCTCGCGCACCGAAAGCTTAATCGCGCGCACGATCGAGGCCGAGCCGGGCGTCGACCGCGCGGCGTCGATTAAGGAGCAGCTGGCGTTCCGCCTCGGACGCCTGACGGCGACCGTCTTTCAGGGGTTCGAGGCGGCCGTCAAGGCGCGCAACGGCGAGAACGCGGCGATCGACGGGACGGTCGATTTCCTCTTCGGCCTCGTCCCGGTCTCGAAGGCGACCGACATCGTCAAGGCGCGCATCCCCGGCGCGGGGCTCGTCATCGACAAGGCGGCCGACAAGGGCGTCGACACGCTCAAGGGCATCGTCAAGGACTGGCTGCACAAGGCCGACCTCGAAGACCAGCGGCTCGAAGTGTGGAACCTCTACGCCGAGTTCGCCAACAACGTCGCCACCTATCACTCGGGCGACTTCTATTCGGGCGCGGGGTCGGTCGACTTCACGCTGCAACACTCGGGGCGCTAAGGGATGGGCGGGCCACTCGCAAACGTCGCGGCTTTCGGGTCGAGGGTTTTCGACGCCCTCGACGACCTCGCGCCGCCGCGGCCCGACGCGGCGGGCGAGATTCTTTCGGAAGCGGCGCGCGAGTTTAGGGCGGATGCCCTCGGCGTCGTCGAGGCTCACGCGTCGCGCACGGGCATCGCTTACGGGCGCGCGTTCTCGTACAGGGGCAGTTACGAGGCGCGACCCGTTGCCGCGGGGGGAAGCTCTGCCACCCCCGCGGACAAATCCTTCGACGGCTTCTTCGTCGGCGCGTCGGGGCGCGCCTACCCGCCGTCGACCCCGCTCGCGGAAGTCCCCGCCGTCGTCCCGCGCGGCGGGGTGAGAACCGGCGAGACCTTCGTCTACGTCAACGGCATCGCGACGACGCGCGAGGGCCAGTACCGCTCGCTCCAACTCATCGCGGAGCGGACGGGCGGGCGCGTCGTCGGGCTTCACAACGCGACGCGGGGCGCATTCCTCGACATCATCCAGAGCGCCGGCGACACGCTCGACATCGGCCGCAACCCGGCCGTCGACGCGCTCGCCGACACCGTCCACGACGAAATCACCGCGGGTCGCAGCGTGCACCTGATGGCGCACAGTCAGGGCGCGCTGATTACGAGCCGCGCGCTCACGGACGTGCGGACGCGTCTGATGGTCGAGGACGGGATGACGCGCCGCGAGGCGGAAAGTCTGCTCGCGCGCGTGCGCGTCGAGACCTTCGGCGGGGCGGCGGGCTTCTACCCGGACGGGCCGCAGTACGTCCACTACGTCAACCGCCTCGACCCCGTCTCGACCCTCTTCGGCCTCGGCCCCGTCGGCAACAACCTCGCCGCGCCGGGCCGCGGCGCAATCGTCCACCGCTTCACCGAGCGCGGCGACGCGCACGGGTTTAACGAGACTTACCTTGAGCGCCGCGTGCCCTTCGGGCGGGCGCGGCGCGGAGACTTCGACTGAGCGAGGGGAGGGCCGCCGCCTTGTACTCGCGCGAATCAGGGATGCCGTTCGCAGTCTACGCCTACGCGGCGAGCGTGCTCGCGCGCGCGTGCGCGTGTGCGCACACGGAAGCGATGAAGAGAGAAGAAGCCGCGCAGACGGTCGGCACGTTCCTCGAAGCCAACGGCGCGCGGGGCGGGGCGGGGCTGTTTAAGGGCGGCGACGTGGTCGGCGTGATGCTCGGCCGCGCCGAGCTCTTCTTCGAGTACGACGAGGACGCCGGGACGCTCCACTGCGCGGCCCTCATCTACCGCTTCCGGCGCGAGCCGCGCCCCGGAAGGCTACAGAGATTTTTTCAGTACGACGCGGGCGGCGCGGCCGACCTCTCGGGCGGCTCGCTCGAATACCGCGAGGAGACGCGCTCGCTCCTGCTCGGCCGCACCTACCTCGAACCCGTGCCCCGCGCCGAGTTCGCCGCCGACATGAAAAGGCTCGCCGAAGCGAGCCTCGTCTGGGCCGATGACATCGTCGAGCGCGTCTCGGCCGACGGCGAGCCGCGCGAGAGTTAATCAATCTAGCCTTCCGTCGGTCGTCCGACCTTCAACAACTCAAGACGAGCGGACTCGGGTCAGACGGAAACGCCTCAGTCGTCGTTTCTTCGGACGGCCTTGCGCGTCCGCTTCAGGCGATGCTTGAGCGCGGCGCGACGCTTGAGCGCGGCGCGCGTGGCGGCGCGTGAGGCGGCGCGGTTGCTCATCGTGCGGCGCGTGCTGTTGTAGCGGCCGGGGTTGTAGACCTGCGGCGCGCGGTAGGTTTGCCGGCGGACGGCGTTGCGCGTCGTCGTGTGGGTGATGACCTGATTCTGCATTCGCAGGTAGTCGTTGGTCATCTGCGTCGAGTCGAACTGCGCGCGCGCCTCGCGCGCCGACGCGGCGAAGGCGACGAGCGCCGCCGCGAACATGAAGAGGAGTTTCGTTCGCTTCGTCATCTTCAAAAACCTCGCGCAAAAATCTAGCGGAACTCGACGCCGCCGTCCGTGAAGCTGATCTCGTCGGCGCGCGAGCCGAGCATCTCTTCGAGCTGCCGCTTGGCGAGCTGCCGGAGGCCGTCGAGCGTCTTGGCGTCGCCCTGCTGCTTCATCAGCAGGTAGCCGAGCCCGAGGAACGAGCCCTTGATGGCGTAGCGCTCGTACATCTGCTGGCGCTCGCGGTCGTCGCGCGAGGCGAACGAAGGCTCGCGCGCGAGCGCCTCGCGCACCTGCTCGACGAGCGCCGCGAACTGCTCCTCGGTGAGCGGCGTGCCGTCGCGGTAGACGAAGTAGGACTGGCTGATGAGGAAGCTGGCGGCGCGCGCCACGTCGTTCTCGGGGGCGTTGCGACGCCGCAGGCGCTCCTTGTAGCCGTCGAGCAGCTCGGTCATGAAGCGCTCGTAGCGCGTGCGCTTCTGCGCGCTGTCGGCGAGCGCGCGCGCGAGCTCCTGCGGGACGAGTTGAACGGCGACGGGGCGGAACGTGGTCGCCCCGGCGGCGGCCGCCGTCGTCCCCTTCGTCGCGCCGCCCGTCTTTGGAGCGCCGCCGCCGGGCGAGGTGGACGGGGCCTTGCCCGTCGAGCGCGCGGGCGAGTTCTTGCCTGACGGGCGTCGGCCGGCCGAGCGCAGGTTTTCGCGCGAGATGCCCTGCGTGATGATGAGGTTCTGCATCCGCAGGAAGTCGTTGGTCATCGTCGTCGTGTCGAACTGCGCGCTGACGTGCGCGCCCGACCCGGCGGCCGAGACTAAGACGGCGGCCGCCAGAAGCAGCCGCGGCGGAAGGTGAGACTTCCGTGGGTGTCTGTTCGTCACTTGAGAAAAACCCCCTCGCCCGTCGCGCCGAAAACAAAAAAAGGCCGCGCGGCGGCCGCGCACCTGTCGGCGCGATGGCCCGCGTCGGCCTTCCGCGTTCTTTAGGCGCGCGAGCGCCGGGGCTTGGTTGCCTCGCCGCCCGGAGGGCGTGGCGAAGCGTCGGAGCCCCGGCGCGCGGGCCGTCAGTCGAGCGGGCCTTACTTGAGGTTCTCGATCATCGAGTGCAGCGCCCGGTCGTTCGCCTCCTCGATGTTCGAGCGCGCCTCGGACTCGCGGTTCTGCGCCTGCTGGATGGCGTTGACGGCGAACCAGTACTCCTGAAGCTGCTGCTGGTATTCGAGCAGCGCCTTCTGATCCTTCGTGTTGACGTTGCCGATGTCCGGTTTGGTCGGAAGTGTGTAGCCCATGATCCGTGCCTCCTCAAGTTGACCCTGTCGGGTTTAATGGCTCCTTCAGTTATGACTGTCTTTCGGCTGGCCGGTCACGCCCCGCGCCTTGAGCGCCTCGGCGATGCCGAGCGCCATGGCGCGCGCGCGGTTCGCGGCCGGGTCTTTCTCCTGCGGGTCGAGCGCAATCGCCCGCTTCAGATTCTCGACGGCCTCCTCGGCCTGACCCTGCTTAATGAAAATCTCGGCCCGGTTGACGTAGGGCGCGATCTGCTCCGGGGCGAGCTCGACGGCGCGGTTCAAGTGCCGGAGCGCCGCGTCGAACTGCTCGGTGCGCGTGTGCAGCGCGCCGAGCGCGGAGTGGGCGGCGGCCGAGTCCGGGTCGATTTCGACCAAGCCTTCAAAGATCGTGCGCGCCTTGTCGAGCAGTCCCTGCTGGTAGTACATCGCGCCCATCCGGCCCATCGCGCGGAACTCTTCGGCGCTGATGCCGAGCCGCTCGCGCGCCGCCGCGGCGCGGCCACTTTCGGTACTCGACGCGTCTGCCTTTGTCGCCTTTCCGTTCATCGCAAGACCTTCACGCGGGCGGGTGACCGAAGTTTAGCACGCCCCGTGCCCGTCCGTTTAGGCCGGGGTGTTGAACTGCGCGTACTGGAGCTGCGCGTTGGCGATCGTGTTGTTGCGCAGCGTGTCCTGCGCGAGCGAGACGGCGTCGAAGAAAGCGCCGAAGCCGTTGTCGCCGTCGCGGGCGGCGCGCGAAATCCAAGAGCCGAGCGCGCCCTCGGAGAGGACGCCGTTCGTGCCGAAGCAGCCGTCGAAGTCGAACTCGCCGAGCGGCTGGAGCGACGCGACGCGGTTCATCCAGTCGCTGTCGCTAAAGCGGGCGACCAGATCGAAAACGTCCTTCGCCGCCGCGACCCAGTTGCCGCTCATGATGTTGGCCGTGAGCGACAGGACGTTGGTCATCCACCCCATGCCGATGGAGTCGAAGAATTTACCGAAGACGCCGCTGAAAATGTTTCCGAGTCCCAACATTGTTTCCGTCCCTCCTCGCCGTTCGCCGCCGCCCTCAGCGCGGCCCGCCGCGAAACCCTTTCAACCGTTACGCCCAAATTATCGGCGGCCCTCGGTAAATGTTTCCTCCCGGCGCGGGAAATTTTCGCCCCCGGCGAAACTCTTGACCGGCGTGCTATGGTGGAGACTCGCGGCGGCGGAGGTCTTGCGGGGAGTTGGGTTTACGGGCTTAGTGGCGATGATGAATCAGGCGGCTGTCGAGTGGTTACAGGGGCGCGCCTCTCTGGGCGCGGCCGGCGGTTGGACGGCCGAGGAGATGCGCCTCGTCGCCGACATCGGCTTCGCCCTCGCCGAGCAGGGCCGGAACGACGAGGCGCTCACGGTCTTCGAGGGCTTGGCCGCGCTCGCCCCCGCGACCGCCTACTTTCAGTCGGCTTTGGGCGCCCTGCGCCTGAGAAAAAACGAGCCGGCCCGCGCCGTCGCGCACCTCGACGCGGCGCTCGCCGCAGACCCCGACGACCTGACCGCGCTCACCAACCGCGGCGAGGCCCGCCTGCAACTCGGCGACACGGAGGGCGCGCTCGCTGACTTGCGGGCCGCGGCCGAGGCGGGCGGCGGGGCGGCGGGCGCGGCGGTCGAGGCGTGCGTGACGCGCGCGCGGGCCCTCTTGCGCGCGCTCGGCCAGACGCAGTCCTGATAGCGCGGGACAAATTTTTTTCACCGCCGCGGGAAACATTTTCCTCCAAACGCCGATAACCTCGGCGAAAGGGAATTTCCGGTTCGCGCGAAGGCCCGCTCGGCGCGTCGGGTTGAGAGGCGAATAAGTTGTAGCGGGCGCAAAGACTTAAGTTGGGGGGAGGGAGTCATGGCAGACCCTATTTCCGCCGTCGGGCAGAGCGTCTTATCGCAGAGCTTGGGCGAGCAGAAGTTGCAGCAGCAGCAGGGCGCGGGCGGGCGCTCGTTCGAGCAGGTCTTGCAGCAGCAGTCGGGCGGGCCCGGGGGCGCGGGACAGCCGAACGGCGTCTCGGGCGCGCAGCTCGAACAGATGCGGCTCGACCTCATGGATCGCATCAACCGCCTGCCGCCCGGCGCGTCGAACGTGAGCACGCTCCTGCCGGAGCTGATCGACACCCGGACGCGGCTCGGTATGTTGCGCGACGTGATGTCGAAGTCGCGCGGCGGGACGCCCGTCGGCACAGACCTTAAGGGGCGCTTCGGCCAGATCGAGAACGAGTGGTATCAGGTCGAGGGCATCATGAAGTCGAACAAAGACCTCTCGACCACGGAGCTGCTCGGGCTTCAGGCGCGCCTCTATCAGGTCTCGCAGCACGTCGAGGTCTTGAGCAAGGTCGTCGACCAAGTGACGGGCGGCATCAAGACCATCCTCAACACGAACGTCTAAAACTTTCGCGCGGCGCTGAGGGGGCGAAAGAGATGGCCGCAGACAGAGTCAACAACAACAACGTTCCGCCGCCGCTGCCGAACGCGGCGCGGCCGCAAGACGCGTCGGCCGCGCGCACGAAGCGGCGCGACGGCGCGGGCTCGTTCGGCGAGCGGGTGTCGGGAGCGCAATCGCGCGACGCGGGTCGGACGCGCTCGGCGTTCTCGGCCGAGCGTCAGGAGCAGCCGGCGGCGCAAGGCGTCCTTTCGGCGCAGGAGTGGCTGCGCGAGCGCACGCTCGAAGAGCTGAAGACGCTCGTCGAGGCCATCCAGAGCGGCGTCACAGACCCGTGGCAGTTGACCGACCTCATCTTCTACGCGCGCCACCCGGAGCTACAGGGCCAGCCGCTTAAAGACCAAGAGCTTTTAGACGAGTGGAATCAAATCAGCGCGCTCCTCGTCCACCCGGCCATCAACGAGGTCGGCGACTTCATCGGCGCGAACGTCCTCGGAGGCGAGGTCTCCGGCGCGGCCGAGATGGGGACGGCCTTCGAGCGCGCCTTTGCCTCGCCGGCCAACACGTCGAGACTGCCGGGCGGCGACGTGCACCGCTTCGACGAGGTGATCGCGCGCGCCGTCGAATGGTGTCCGGGCCTCTCGCCCTCGATACTCAAGGGGCTGCTCGCGCAGGAGTCGAACTTCAACACGTCGGTCATCAACAAGTACGGTTACGCGGGCATCGCGCAGTTCGGACGCCGCGAGGCGCTTGAGGTCGGGATGCAGGTCGGGCAGGCGGGCACGCCGTCGGACGAGCGCCTGAACCCTTACAAGGCCATCCCCGGCGCGGCGCGTCTGCTGAACATCAAGGCGCAGCGGCTCAGCCAGATGGCCTTCTCGCGCTACGGCCAGCCGGGCGGCGTCGAGTTCTGGAAATTCGTCCTCGCGGCCTACAACGGCGGCGAGGCGACCGTGGCGCTCGCGATGGGCCACGCCTACCGCATCGGGTTGGCCGAGGCGCGCGCGAAGGGTCTGGTCGGCCCCGAAGCGGTCGCGCACGCGCGCAACTACGCGTCGCGCTGGGAGAACCTGAAGGCCGGCGGGCTCGACTCGCCGCTCGGGCTCGCGGCGGCGCGCTACTTCCCCTCGCTCGCGGCCTCGAAGTATCACGAGATAGGCAACTACCCGACGTCAATCGTCTCGCGCGCGTCGGCCCGCAAGTCGTAAGCGGCGCGGCCCGACGACCGACGCGCCGACGACGACGCCTCGGCAAACTTCTCGTCGCCCCTCGCGCGAAAGTCTCGGAGCTAAGATGAGCGGCTCAAAGGGCATCAACGGCGTCGGCGGACAGCCCGCCGTGGGCGGCGCGGGGCAGAACGCGTCGGCCGGACTCGGCGAGGGCAAGGGCGTGGCCGAGGGCGTCGTCGGCGGCATCGCCGGCCGCGCGGGCGAGGCGGGCCGCGGCGGCGGACAAGGGCCGCACGGGCCGCAGGGTCAACAAGGCAATCACGGCAATCAGGGCGGGCCGCGCGGCAGCGTCGACCACTCCGGCGGCCCCGGCCGCAGCGGTCAAGGCAACGCCTACGGCAACTACAAACACGACAACGACGGCGGCACGCGCGGGCCTCGCGGCGGCGGAAACGACGGCCGGCCCGCCCAACTCTTAGCCGACGAGCCGCGCGTGCAGCAGCTCCGTCATCGCTTGGAGAGTCAGCAGACGCAACTGCGCGGCAACGACGGCGCGCAGTTCAACCCCGGCCGTGGCAGAGAACTCGGGGGCGACAACCGCTTCACGACGCACGGCCCTCCGGACATCGCGCGCCCTGACAACTCGGGCCGCGGCAACAACAACAACCTCCGCCCGCCCGACCTCTCCTCGTCAATCGAATCCTTCACGCGCGCCGCCGGCAACGCGCTCGGACGAAACGCAGGCGACGGCCCCGCGAGTCTCCTCTTCCGCGTCGGCGAAGGGCGAGAACACGGGCGCGGCGTCGGCAACGCCTTCGGCCACGAGATAGGGCGCGGTCACGGAAACGCCTTCGGCCACGGCCTCAACCGTTCGGGCTTGGGCGACGCGGCCGCCGCCTACCTGCGCGGGCTGAACGACGGCGCGAGTCTGCCGCCCTCGACGCGCGCCGCGCTCGACGCCGTCAAACAGGCGCTCGGCCCTTCGGCCGCCTCGGCCTTGAGCGACAAGGAGACCGGAAAAATCCTGCGCCTCGTCGAGCGCGCTCTCGAACACGTCGGCCGCACGACCGAGCACGCCGCCGGGCGCGGCCACGACTTCGTACACGGCGACGGTCGCGGCCCCTCCGTCCGCGAACGCTTCGGCAATGGATTCACGCCCGGCTCGTCGCCCGAACACCTCGCGCGCGAGCTCGCCGACGAGCTGCTCGGCGCGGCGATTCTCGCCCGACACCTGAAGCGCCTCGAAGGGAAGGGCGGCGCCGTCGTCCGGCAGGCCGAGGAGATGATCGCGCGTCTGCTCTACGGACGCGGCGGCGCGGAGTCGGGTCGCGGCCCGCAGCCCGCGCCCGGCCCGCAGCCCCACCCCGCGCCCGAGCCGCGCCTGCACCCGCAGGAGTTTCTGCGCGACCTGCGCGAGGGCGTCTTCGTGCCGCGTCAGGAGCAGTACAACCCGTTCCCCCTGACGGGGCGGGCGCGCGTCGTCGCCGAGATGATGGAGCTGATGCGGACGCTCGACGCCGTCGAGGGCGCGCTGCGTCAGGCCGCGGCGTCGCGCGCGGGCGCGGCGGCCGCGAACGCCGACAAGCCTTCGCACGTCGGCGCGCTGCTCAAGGCTTACTTCGCGGGCACGCTCGGCGCGGCGCTCGACGAGCTTCTGGCGCTCCTCAATCCGACGCTGCCCGGGAGGGCCGCGCGCATGGAGATCCCGCGCGCGGTCGCCGCGATGAACGGTCTGCTGACCGACGCCGACGGCCACGCGCTCGTCGCGCGCGACGGGACGCCTCTCAAGCTCGACCGGCTCGTGTGGCTCAACGCCGCGGGCGGACTGCTCGGCACGGCCGGCCTCGCCTCGTCTTTCGCGGCCGAGAGTTTCCCGACGCGTCTCAACCCGCTCCTCGTCTACGGCTTCGACGCCGTCTACTCGGTCATCGGCTTCGACGGGCGGACGCTGGCCGCGCCGCACTTCGTCGCCGTGCAGTCGGCGGCCAACGACGCCGAGTCCGAGTGGGTCTTCGGACAGCAGCCGCTCTCGGCCGGTTGGGTGCGCGAGCTGGTCGAGCGCCTGAAGGACTCGGCCCCCGTCGAGCACAACCTGCTCGGCGAGATGCTCGAAGAGGCTTGGGCCGACGGGCGCTTCCACGTCGCCCTGCTCAACGTCTCGGTCGAAGAGGGCGCGCCCGTCCCCGAGTCCCACTCGGTGACGCGCCTTCTGCCCGGCGCCTCGGGCGAGCTCGCCTTCGCCTAATTCAAAAGTGATGAGTGATTACGACCAGCGCTCGCTCGAACACGAGCGGCGCATGGTGTCGACCTACCGGCGCAGGCTCTCGGACGGCGACGCGTCGTTCGCGCAGCCGTTGGCGAACGCGTGCTGGCGCGCCTCGTGCTTCGAGTGGGCGCTCTACCGCGACGCCGACACGGTGCGACGCTTGTGGGGCGAGGCCGCGCGCACGCTCGCCGAAGGCTTCGCGCGCCGCCGCCCCGGCTTCGACCCGAGCCCCGACCAGCTCGCGCTCGCGCTCCACTTCGCCGTCGCCGCGCGCGAGCGCGAAGCCTTCACCCAACTCGCGCTCGCCACGCCCACGCGCGAGGGCGCGCTCCACGGCGCGCAGGCTTTCAGAAACTCGCGCGCGCATTTTCATCTG
>DASQDT010000234.1:0-8256 GCA_035634035.1 Pyrinomonadaceae bacterium
GGCCCCACGTTTCGGCCGGCGCAACCCGCTCGCCGCCCCCGCCCGTTTCTGATAATCTTTGCGCCGACGATGGCGGGTAGAAACGGACACGGTCACGCGCACTCGCACGGCCACGCGCACGGCCACGGGCCGACGCGCGCCGTCGAGAGGCGGCGCAGGCTGACGGTCGTTTTGGCGCTGACGGCCGTCTACATGGTGGCCGAGGCCGTCGGCGGCTGGTGGACGGGCTCGCTCGCGCTGCTCGCCGACGCCGGCCATATGCTCACGGATGTCGGCGCGCTCGCGCTCGCGCTCGCCGCCCTCTGGTTCGGCTCGCGGCCCGCCACGTCGCGCAAGACGTTCGGCTACTACCGACTCGAAATCCTCGCCGCCTTCGTCAACGGCGTGGCGCTCGTCGTCCTCTCGCTCTTCATCTTCTACGAGGCTTACGAGCGCTGGCTCGACCCGAACGAGGATATAAAGACGGGCGTGATGATGCTGATCGCGGCGGGCGGCCTCGTCGTCAACCTCTCGTGCGCGTGGCTCCTGCACGGCGACCACAAGCACGACTTAAACGTGCGCGGCGCGCGGCTGCACATCTTGGGCGACGCGGCCGGGTCGGTCGCCGCGATTACGGCGGGCGCTTTGATGGCCGTTTACGGCTGGTACGCGGCCGACCCGGCGCTCGGCGCGCTCATCGGGCTGCTCATCATCTGGAGCTCTTGGAAGCTCATCCGCGAGGCCGTCAACGTCCTGCTCGAAGGGACGCCCGCGCACATCAATCTGGCGTCGGTCGAGGAGGCGATTCTCAAGACGCGGGGCGTCGAGGACGTGCACGACCTGCACGTGTGGACGATCACGTCGGGGCACGAGGCGCTGTCGGCGCACGTCAAGCACGCGCGCGAGGTGTCGCAGCCGGAGCTCCTCGCTGAGCTGCGCGCGAAGCTGCGCGAGCGCTTCGGCGTCGACCACCTGACCATCCAGATGGAGACCGAGGAGTTCGAGGACGAGCCGTACCACCTCTGCAACTCGGCGACCTCATGCTTCCGCTCGACGAGGGAATAAGCACTCGGCTTTCTGTCTTTGGCTGACGGCCGAAAGCCGGTTGCCGACCGCTTCCGTCATGGAAATCAACCTCCTCATCGTCCTCGACCTCCGCGAGCAGGCGGCGCTTCAGGCGGCGCTCGTGACGCACGGCGCGCCCGACTATCTGGTGACGCTCGCGCTGACGGGCGCGTGCCGCATCCCGTCGGTCGAGGAGGCGCGCACCTTGCGCCGCTGGCTCGCCGCCGCGCGCGAGGGCGGCAACACGGACTTCGACGCGCTCCAGATAATCGAGCGCGAGCTGGGACGGTTCGGAATCTGAATGGCGCAAGTCGAACTAGCTTACGGTGGAGCGTCCGTGCCCTTCGAGTTCGACGAGGGGCGCTTCCGCCTGCTGGACGCGGAGGCGGATGGCGGCCACGCGATGACGGACGCCGAGATCGGCGCGGCGCTCGACTCGCCCCTCGATTCGCAGCCGCTCGAAGAGATCATCAGCCCCGGCGAGAGCGCGCTCGTCGTCGTCTCCGACGCGACGCGCGCCACCGCGAGCGCCTCAACCGTTCACCTCCTCGTCCGCCGCCTCGTCCAACTCGGCGTCGCGCCCTACGACCTCCGCATCATCTTCGCCACCGGCATCCACCGCCGCGTGACGCGCGCCGAGAAGACGGAGCTGCTGACGCCGTTCGTCGTCCAGCGCGTGCGCACGCTCGACCACGACGCCTACGACGAGGCGAAGCACGCGCGCCTCGGCACGACCGAGCGCGGCACGCCCGTCGAAATCAACCGCGCGCTCCTCGAACACTCGCACGTCATCCTCACGGGCGCTGTCAACTTCCACTACTTCGTCGGCTTCACGGGCGGGCGCAAGAGCGTCTGCCCCGGCTTGGCGTCGGCGCGGACGATTGAGGCGACGCACCTGCTCGCGCTCGACCGCGAGCGCGGCGGCCGACGCGCGGGCGTCGGGGCGGGGCGGCTCGACGGCAACACCGTCCACGAGGAGTGCGAGCGCATCGCGGCCGAGGCCGCGCCTTCTTTCCTCGTCAACACGGTCGTCGACGAGCGCGGACGCCCCACGCGCGTCTACGCGGGCGACTGGCGCGCGGCGCACCGGCTCGCCTGCGCCGAGTACGCCGACTCGCACACGATTCGCATCGACGGGCGGCGCGCCGTCGTCGTCGCGTCGGCCGGCGGCTCGCCTCACGACCTGAATCTGATTCAGGCGCACAAGGCTCTGGAGATGGCCTCCCACGCGTGCGCCGAGGGCGGCCACATCATCCTGCTCGCCGAATGTCCTGACGGCTTGGGCCGCCCCGATTTTCTCAAGTGGTTCGACGCTGAAGATTCGCGCGCGCTCGAACGGAGACTTTTCGACGCGTACGAGGTCAACGGCCAGACCGCTTGGTCGCTTCTGACGAAGGCCGAGCGCTTCCACGTCCAACTCGTCTCGACGCTCCCCGACGATGACGTGCGCCGGATGCGGCTTCACCCCGCGCGCACGTTGGAAGAGGCCCTCGCGCGCGTCGGCGCGGGCGCGGAAGGCTACGTCATGCCGCGCGGCGCGGCCTTCATGCCGTTCGTCATTTAAGAAAGGATGAAGGCCGAGAGTCTGACAGAAGAGACGATGCGGCTGGCCGCCGCGGAGCTCTCAAGACGCGACCGTGACTTGGCGCGGGTGGTCGAGCGTTACGGCGCGCCGCAGGTGTGGGGGCGCGAGCCGGGTTTCGCGTCGCTCGTCCACATCATGCTCGAACAGCAGGTGTCTCTCGCCTCGGCGCTCGCCGCCTACGAGCGTCTCGTCGCGTCCGTCCCCGCGCTCACGCCCGAAAACTTCCTGCGCCTCGACGACGCCACTCTGCGCGCCGCCTACTTCAGCCGCCAGAAGACCGCCTACGTCCGCGACCTCGCGCGCCGCGTCGTCGCGGGCGAGTTAGACCTCGACGGACTCGCCGCGATGACGGACGACGAGGCGCGGGCCGAGTTGATGCGTGTCAAAGGCATCGGCCCGTGGACGGCCGACGTGTACCTCCTCCGCGCGCTGATGCGCCCCGACGCGTGGCCGGCCGGCGACCTCGCGCTCATCATCGCCGCGCAGAGGGTCAAGCGCCTGCGCGAGCGCCCGACCCACGAGCGCATGGAGCGACTCGCCGAACGCTGGCGTCCGTGGCGCGCGGTCGCGGCGCGCATCCTCTGGCAGTTCTACCTGCACGCGCCGAAAGCCCGCACGAGTTTGAAAAGCACGAGGGCGGGCGCTTAAACTTACGCGGCACTAAACGACGAGCGAGGGAAGGTTTTCGAGTTTTGAAATTCAGGACGGTCTACGGCGTCGACTTCAGCGGCGCGCGCCTCGCCGGCAGAAACACTTGGGTCGCGCGCCTCGTGCCGGATGGTGAGAGCGTGGCCGACTCGCGCTTCACGCTCGCGAACCTCTGGCGGCTCGAAGAGCTTTCGGGGACGGCCGAGCGCGCCGAGGTGCTCGCGCATCTGGTCGGGATGATCGCCGAGTCGGACGCGGCTTTGTGGGCGCTCGACTTCTGCTTCGGTCTGCCGGTCGAGGTCATCGGCCCGCGCGCCCGCTGGTCGCAGCAGTTCACGCTCTTAGCCGAGTGGGGCGACGACGACTACGGCGTCGGGCTCGAATGCATCCGGCGCGCGCTCGCGTTGGGCGAGCGCAAGCACATCCGGCGTCTCACCGACATCGAGGAGAAAGCGCCGTTTGACCCGTACCACTACCGCATCATCTACCAGACCTTTTACGGGATGCGCGACGTGCTCGGCCCGCTGCGGCGCGAGCCGACGACCGCGCTCCTGCCGTTCCACTACAAGCGGCTCGCCGTCGCGCGCCGCGTCGTCGTCGAGGCGTGCCCGGCCTCGACCCTGAAGCGGATGAGCCTGCCGCACCAGAACTACAAACAGCCCGAGGGCGGCCCGCTCACCGCGAAGCGTCGGCGCACGCGCCGCGCCATACTCGACGGCCTCGCCCCGCACGTCCGCATCTCGGGGCGCGACCGCCTGCGCATCATGCGCAACGGCGGCGGCGACGCGCTCGACGCGGTCATCGCGGCCGTGGGCGCGGCGCGCGCGTGGCGCTCGACCGACCACGCCGTCGTCGCGCGCCACCCGCGCTACCCGCGCGAGGGCCGGCTCTACGTCTGAGCCCGACCAGAATGAACGCCCGACGCACGAGCGCGCTCGCCCTGCTCCTTCTGCTCGCCATGACGCACACCGACGCGACCGACGCACAGAACCCGGCGGGCTCCACGGAGCGGCGACCGCGCGCGCGAGACATCGGGCTCGTCGTCGGCGTCCTCCGGCCCGGCCCTCTGAACGCCATCACGGACGTGGCGGGCGTGCGCGTCGGGCACGCGACGTTAATCCGCGGCGAGAGCGTGCGGACGGGCGTGACGGCCGTCGTCCCGCACGAGGGCAACCTGTTTCAGGAGAAAGTCCCGGCCGCCGTCTTCGTCGGCAACGGGTTCGGGAAGTTGATGGGGACGACGCAGGTCGAGGAGTTGGGCGAGCTTGAGACGCCGATTCTTTTGACGAACACGCTGAGCGTCGGGCGCGCGGCCGACGCGCTCGTCGAGTGGATGCTCGGGCTCCCCGGCAACGAGGAGGTGCGCTCGGTCAACGCCGTCGTCGGCGAGACGAACGACGGCCAGCTCAACGACATACGCGGACGCCACGTCGGGCGCGACGATGTCTTCGCGGCGCTGCGCGCGGCGCGCGCGGGCGAGGTCGAGGAGGGCGCGGTCGGCGCCGGCACGGGGACGGTCGCCTTCGGTTTCAAGGGCGGCATCGGCACCTCGTCGCGCGTCGTGCCCGCCACGCTCGGCGGCTACACCGTCGGCGTGCTCGTGCAGACGAACTACGGCGGGGTGCTGACGATGAACGGCGCGCCCGTCGGCCGCGAGCTCGGCAAGTTCTATCTCCGCGACCGTCTCGGCGCGGGCGCGAAAGGGCGAGAAGAGAACGCGGACGGCTCGGTGATGATAGTCGTCGCGACGGACGCGCCGCTCGACGCGCGTAACCTCAAGCGGCTCGCCGCGCGCGCTCTGCTCGGGCTGGCGCGCACCGGCTCGCCGATGACGAACGGCAGCGGCGACTACGTCATCGCCTTCTCGACGGCGAGGCAGAACCGCGTCCGCGCCTCGGAGACTCTGCGCCGCGTCGAGGTGCTCGGCAACGACGCCGCCTCGCCCCTCTTCCTCGCCTGCGTCGAGGCGACCGAGGAGGCCGTCTACAACTCGCTCTTGCGCGCGACGACCGTGACGGGCCACCGCGGCGCGCGCGTCGAGGCGCTTCCGCTCGGGCGGACAATCGAGATACTGAAAAAGTATAATGCGCTGGCCGGGAGCAACTGAGCCGTCTTGAAGGAGCACAACCGAATGCGAACACTCATCGCCCTGACCCTCTGCGCGCTCTGTTGCCTCGCGGGCGCGCGCGCGCAAGAGACGACGACTTCTCAAGAAGCGGCGGGGCCGGCGACGCCGACCGCCGGCGCGCGGCCCTCCGAGGCGCGCGTCGCGCTCGACGCTCAGGCCACCGCCTACGACATCGCCGGGCGCGTCGCGCTCACGGCGCGCCTGCGCACCACGTCGCTCGCCGGCACGCCCGACTCGCCCGAGCGCAACTCGCGCCTCGTCGTCGAGAACCGCTCCCCGGTCTTCTACACCTACGCGTCGGGCTGGGCCACCTTCTACGGCGGCGACGGCGTGCGCTGCGGCGAGGGCGCTTGGAAGCTCGAAGCGCTCGCGCCCGGCGAGTCGGCCGAGGTGGACACGCCCGGCCTGCGCCTGACTTGCACGCCCGCGACTTGGAGAATCGTCGCCGCGAACCTGCTGACGCGCACGACCGACGTGGCCAAGCCCGCGGACGAGGGCGCGCCGCCCGCCGCCGAGCAGCCCGCGACGCAAGCGTCGCCGCAATCGAGTCCGCCGTCGTCGCCTCTCAACAACCTGTCGTCTTCCGAGTCGGAGTCGTCTTCGCGGGGCGCGCGCGGCGTCCCGGCGCTCGAAATCAACGTCAACGGAAAGACCATCCCGATTCAGTTGGGCAACCCTCTGGAAATAGTCGTCGGGGGCGAGCGCGTGCGCATCGTCGTCCAGCCCGTCCCCTGATTTCCGCCCCTTGATTTTTGCGTCCGGCGGGCGGAAACTTAACGCACGCGTTCACAACCCGACGTGTGGAACTTGCCGAAGGAGGTGGGCCGGACATGGCTGACGACAATAAAGAGCAGAAGTGCGCGCGCGAGACCTGCGGCTGCCCCGTCAAAGCGGGCGACAAGTATTGCGGCGAGGAGTGCGAGGACGCGCACAAGGTCAACATGATGGAGATCGGGTGCACCTGTCATCACCCGGAGTGCTGAAACGAGCGCGGGCCGCGCGTCCGGCGCGCGAACGCCGAGTGCCTGACGCGCGGCCCGCGCCCTAACAAACAGAAGTGACAGACCGTGTAAGGGGTGAAGTAAGGCGATGCGTAAGGAAATCTCTGCTCATGCTCCGATTCGACTCTCACACAAACTCTTCCCGGAAGTCTCGGCGCGCAAATTTTCCCGTTTCCTGAAGACGCTTTTGACGGCGGCGCTGCTCGTCGTCTCGGCCGGCTGCCAGCGCGGCGGCTCGCCTTCGACCGCGACGGCCTCGCCCGCCCCCGCCCCGCCCGCGCCGGCCGACGCCTCGGCGCAGAGCTCCTACGCCGACGCCGTCGCGCGCGTCACGCCGGCCGTCGTCACCGTGCGCGCCTCGCGACGCACGCGCGCCGCCGAGCAGTTCCCGTTCATGGACGACCCGACGTTCCGCGAGTTCTTCGGCGACCGCTTCCGCCAGACGCCCGAGGGTCAGGAGCGCGTCGAGCGCGGCTTGGGCTCGGGCGTCCTCGTCTCGGCCGACGGCTACATCCTGACGAACCACCACGTCGTCGACGGGGCCGAAGACATCCGCATCGAACTCAACGACGGCCGCGCCTTCTCGGCTAAGGTCGTCGGCTCCGACCAGCCGAGCGACTTGGCCGTCCTCAAGGTCGAGACGACGGGCCTGCCCGTCCTGCCCCTCGGCGACTCCGACCGCGTGCGCGTCGGCGACGTGGTCTTGGCCGTCGGCAACCCGCTCGGCGTCGGGCAGACCGTCACCTCCGGCATCATCTCGGCCAAAGGCCGCTCGACCGGGCTCAGCGACGGCAGCTTCGAGGACTTCCTCCAAACCGACGCCGCCATCAACCGCGGCAACTCCGGCGGCGCGCTCGTCAACACGCAGGGCGAGCTCGTCGGCATCAACTCGCAGATACTCTCGCCGTCGGGCGGCAACATCGGCATCGGCTTCGCCATCCCGTCGAACATGGCGCGCAACGTCATGGAGCAGCTCATCAAGACGGGCCGCGTCCGGCGCGGGCAGCTCGGCGTCAACATCCAACCCGTCACGACCGAGATCGCCGCGAGCCTCGGACTCGCCGAGGGCACGCGCGGCGTCATCATCAACAACGTCGTCGCCGGGAGCGCGGCCGAGCGCGCGGGCTTGCGGCGCGGCGACGTGGTGACGGCCTTCAACGGCCAGCCCGTCTCCGACACGAACTCTCTGCGCAACCGCGTCGCCTCGGCGCAGCCCGGCAGCGAAGTGACGCTGACGGTCGTCCGCGACGGGCGCGAGCAGCAGGTGCGCGCCTCGCTCGGCGAGTTCACGCCGGAGAACGCGCGGCGCGAGGACGAGGGCGGCGGAGGCGGCGAGGGCGGACAGCCCACGCGTCCTACAGGCCGCCTCGGCATCTCGGTCGCGGAGCTGACGCCGCAGATGGCCGAGCGCCTGCGCATCCCCGAGGGGACGCAGGGCGTCGTCGTCATGGCCGTCGACCCTTCGGGGCCGGCGGCGATGGCGGGCCTGCGGGAGCGCGACGTGATCGTCGAAGTGAACCGTCAACAGGTGCGCACGTCCGAGGAGTTGCGCGCGGCCGTCGAGCGCACGGGCACGCGCCCCGTCCTCCTGCTCGTCCAGCGCGGGGGGACGAACGCCTTCATCACCGTCACGCCGCGACCGTAAAAGTCTGGCGCGCGCCGGACGCTCAACCGAATGTCAAAAGCGATACTCAAACTAATGAGGCCGGCGCTCGCCGGCCTCCTCTTTATCAGCGCCTGCGCCGTCACGTCGCTCAACGCGCAGCCTCCGGCCGCACGGCGTCAGCCGGTCTTCCGCGCGCGCGCGCCGCTCGCCGCGGGCGACGAGCCGACCGGCCGCGTCTCGGCCG
>DASQDT010000235.1:0-20751 GCA_035634035.1 Pyrinomonadaceae bacterium
GCGGCCGCCTTCGTCAACTCGTCCAAAACCTCTCGCGCCGCGTAGGCGCCCTCGCACTCGACGAGCGCGCCCGACTTTTCACACGCGCCGAGCGCCGCGTCGAGCGCCGCGTCCGTGAGTCCGGTGCGCGCGGCGAGCTCCGCGCGGTCGATGCCGCGCGCGCCCGACGCCTCGACCGTGAGCGCGACGCGTCGCGGCGCGTCCGACGCTTCGAGCGACGCGAGACGCGCGCGGGCCTCGTCGCGCTCGCGCGCCCCGCGACGCTTCTGCGCGTGCGCGTCGATGACGACGCCGCCCGCGAAGGTCTGCTGCGGCGAGTAGGTGCGCAGGATGAAGCGCTCGCCCGGCAGCGCAGCGACCGGCGCTTCGAGACGCAACTGCGCCAGCCCCCGCGCGCCCGCCCCGACCTCGCCCGTCTCTTCGAGCACCGCGACGCGCGCCAGCACCTCCGCCGTCCCCAAGTGCAGACGCACGCGCTGCCGCGAGCGCAAGGGGCGCGGCGACGAGTCTAAGACTTCGACGCGCGCCTCGACTATCTGCGTCGGGCGCAGACGCCCGGCCGGCGCGACGACCATCCCGCGCTCGACCTCCGACGCCTCGACGCCGCCCAAGTTCACGGCCGTCCTCTGCCCCGCGACGGCCCGCCCGACCGAAGCCCCGTGCACCTGAAGCCCGCGCACGCGCGCGCGCCGCCCCGCCGGCAGAAGCTCGACCTCCTGACCCTCGTTGAGCTCGCCCGCGACGAGCGTGCCCGTCACGACCGCGCCGAAGCCGCGCATCGTGAACGCGCGGTCGACGGGCAGACGCGCCACCGTCTCGGCCGAGCGCGGCGGGACGGCCGACGCCGCCTCGCGCAGTCTCGACTTCAGCTCTTCGAGCCCCGCGCCCGTCCGCGCGCTCGCCGCGACTACGGCCGCGCCTTCGAGGAACGAGCCGGCGACCAGCTCGCGCGCCTCCTCGCGCACGAGTTCGAGCAGCTCCTCGTCGACCGTGTCGCTCTTGGTGAGGACGACGAGGCCGGCCCCGACGCCGAGCAGCTTGCAGATGTCGAAGTGCTCGCGCGTCTGCGGCATCACGCCCTCGTCGGCCGCGATGACGAGCGCGACGAGGTCGAGCCCGTGCGCGCCCGCGAGCATATTCTTGACGAAGCGCTCGTGGCCCGGCACGTCAACGAACCCGACGCGCACGTCGCCCAAGTCCAACTCCGCGAAACCCAAATCGATGGTGATGCCGCGCCGCTTCTCCTCCGGCAGACGGTCGGCGTCCACGCCCGTCAGCGCGCGCACGAGCGCCGTCTTCCCGTGGTCGATGTGGCCGGCCGTGCCGACGATGATGCTCTTCATTTTTTCGTCACTTGATTTTAAAGACGCTGACGATGTCGGAGAAGTCGTCCGTCCAGAGGACGAAGCGGCGCGCGGGGTGCTCTTCGAGCGGGAGCCAGCGCGCGTCGCCGCGGAGCGCCGAGAGGTCTTCGGCGCGGCGCGCGACGGCGACCCACTGCGACGGCTCTTTGCCGATGTCGTGCAGGTACTCCGAATCGTCCATGATGACGGCCGCAAGACCGGCGTCGCGCGCGAGCCCGCCGACGACGGCGCTCAAGTCGAGCCCGCGGTTCGACGTGTGGAAGAGGACGAGCCCGCCCGCGTTGAGCTTCGAGAGGTAGACGGCGAGCGCCTCGCGCGTCAGGAGCGAGGCGGGGATGGCGTCGGAGCTGAAGGCGTCGAGCAGGATAAGGTCGTAAGCGCCTTCGGGCGCGTCACCCAAGCGGAGGCGCGCGTCGCCTAAAACCACTTCGACTTGACCGGCCGCGCAGTCGCTCAGGTAGGTGAAGAAGCGCGGGTCGCGCGCGATGCGGACGACGGCCGGGTTGATCTCGTAGAACGTCCACTGCTCGCCCGCGCGCGAGTAGGCGACGCTCGTGCCCGTGCCCAAGCCGACGGCCGCGACGCGTCTGAGCGGCGCGTCCCCGCGCGAGTGTGCGGCGTCGAAGACCGAGCCGAGCGGGCCGAGCCGGTGGTAGTAGGAGAGCGGCTCGCAGCGGCGCGCGGCGGCGGCGAACTGGCGGCCGTGGATGGTGCTGCCGTGCGCGAGCCGCCGCGTGTCGTTCCCGGCGTCGTAGGAGACGCGGAGCGTGCCGAAGAAGTTGCGCTCGCGGTGGAGCGTGCTCGCGCCCCACTCGCCGAAGGCGACGCTGGCGAGCATGACGGCCCCGAGCGCGAGCGCGAAGCGCGCGGGCCGCCGCGTGAAGAAGTGGTTGACGACGACGAGCGGGACGCCGAGACTCAGCGCGAGACGCTCGACGCCCCCGATGTCGAAACGCTCGCACAGGTAGGTCAGCGCCGCCACCCCGCACCCGACCGCGACGGGCAGCACGAAGTCGAGCGCGCGCGCGCGCCTCCCGCCCGCTTCGTCTTTCTCGTCCGCGTCGTCAGCGCCCGCGCTAATGCCCGTCACGTCGGCCGTCATCGCGCCCCCGCCCTGCGCGTCGTCGCTCGTGCGCCAAGCGTCCGACAGCCTCGACTCCGTCCGCGACTCTCTCAAATTCAGACCCAACCCGCGCAGCAGTCGGCCGCCGACCCCGACGCCCTGCGCATCTTCGTCGTCACGCCTCGCGCCCGCGAGCGGCGCGCGCAGGAGGCACGCGAGCAGGACGGCGAGCGGGTATTCGACGACGCGGTCGAAGATGAGGGGCGCGACGACGGCGTTGAAGATTCCGCCCGCGACGCCGCCGACCGAGAGCCAGAGGTAGAACTCCGCGAGGTGGCGCGCCGAGGGCCGGTCGTCGGCGAGGCGCGCGTGGCAGACGAAGGCCGCGACGAAGAAGAAGGCGAGGTGGATGAGGACTAAGAACCACGCGGGCTCGGTCGCGCCCGACAAGTAGACGAGCGTGAGCACAATGGCCGCGCCCGGCAGGACGAGCGACGCGAGCCGACGCCAAGCGGGCCGGCGCGTCCGCGCGAAGGCGAGGATGAAGGTCAGGAGGTAGAGCGCGAGCGGGACGACCCAGAGGAGCGGGACGGCCGCCACGTCGGTCGTCACGTAGGTCGTCACGCCGAGCACGAGACTCGACGGCACGAACGCCAGCGCCACCCACAGCAGACGCCGTCGCCAAGTCACATGACGGCCGTCGTCGTGCCCGTCGTCCGTCGTCTCGACCGCGCCGCGCGCCGCGCCGTAGCGCCGCGCGGCGAGCGCGCAGGCGAAGGTCAAGACGACGAGCGCGAAGTAGCCGCAGGCCCACGCGCGCCGCTGCGCGTCGAGTCTCACGAACGGCTCGAACAGGAGCGGGAAGGCGACGAGCGCGAAGAGGCTCCCGGCGTTGCTCGCGGCGTAGAGAAAATACGGGTCTTTGGCCGACGCGTGTCGCGTCTCCGAAAACCACTTCTGGAAAAGCGGCGCGGAGGCCGAGAGCGCGAAGAACGGCAGCCCGACCGACGCGGCCAGAGTCCAGAGAAGCCACGCGGTCGGGTCTTCCTGCGCGGGCGTCGAGCGCGCCGCCTCCTGCGTCACGCCGAACGGGAGCGCGAAGGCCGCGGCGGCGAGGAGCGCGACGTGCACGGCCGCTTGCGTGCGCGGCGCGAGTCGCCTCGTGAGCGCGAGCGCGTAGGCGTAGCCGGCGAGGAGCACGCCCTGAAAGAAGAGCATGCACGTCGTCCAGACGGCGGGCGTCCCGCCGAGCAGCGGGAGCAGGAGCTTGGCGATGAGCGGCTGCACCCAGAAGAGCAGCGCGGCGCTCACGAAAAGCGTCGTGGCGAAAAGCAGCGGCATACGGGAAGCAAGTCTTCAACGTCGGACGGCGGCCGAGAAGTATTCGCGGGGCGGGGCGCAAAACGCAAGTCGCGCGCGTTGTCTTTTCGGCGCGTGGTGTGCGATGCTTCGCGCATCAACCGAAACCGGAAGGAAGGCGGTGCAGAGACGATGGGCGAGCGTGTGAAGGACGGCGACACGGTGCGCGTGCACTACACGGGGCGGCTCGACGACGGGACGGAGTTCGACTCCTCGCGCGACGGCGACCCCCTGGAGTTCAGGGTCGGCGCGGGCGAGGTCATCGCCGGGTTCGACGACGCCGTGCGCGGGATGGCCGACGGCGAGACGAAGACCGTCCGCGTCGCGCCCGAAGACGGCTACGGCGAGCGCCACGAGCAGATGGTGACGGCCATCCCGCGCGAGGGGATGCACCTCGACGCCGAGCCGAAGGAGGGCATGACGCTTCTGATGCAACTGCCCGACGGCAACGAGCTGCCCGTCTCCATCACGGAGGTCACCGACACGCACGTCACGCTCGACGCCAACCACCCGCTCGCCGGCCAGCAGCTCACCTTCGACGTGACGCTCGTCGAGCACGAGGAGTGAGGCGGCCCTAAGACTCTTCGTCGTCGTCCTCGGGCGTGACCCCGAAGTAGCGCATCTCGCGCAGAAGCTCCTCGCGCGACATCTCGGGCGCGTCCTCCCTCCCGACGCGACGCGCCGACGCCTCGGCCGACGCGTCCAGACGCTTCCGGAACTCGCCCGACCTCACGACCCGCACGCCCGACGCCCGCACGTAAGACGCCAGCTCGCGGTCGGATGTGACGACGACGAGCGTCCGGCGCTCGCGCGAGGCGTCGACCATCCGCTTGATGGTCGAGTCGGCGTCCGACCCGCGCGCGGCGTAGAAGACGCGCACGCCCATGAAGTACGACCCGTCCGGGAAATGCTCGTCCGGCGCGCCGTCGAACACCACCTCGACCCGCGCCCCCTCCCCCTTCGAGAACCGCGCCAACTCCGACAAAAGCCTCCTCCGCGCGCCCGGCTTATCCCTGTGCCACCCCGCGCGCTGCCCCATCACGTTGTTCCCGTCAACAAGGTAAGACATGAAAACCGAGTGCGGCCGATGTTTTAGATTTGCGTCTGCCCGTGGTCGCAGTATTCGACGATGGGGCATTGGTGGCAGAGCGGGTCGCGGGGGCGGCAGAGCTTGCGTCCGTGGCGGATGAGGTTGACGTGGAAGGAGTAGAACTTCCCGGCGGGGACGAGGCGGTTCATGATTTCGTGCGCGCGCGCGTCCGTTGACTTCGGGGGGATGAGGCCGACGCGGCGCAGGACGCGGAAGATGTGCGTGTCGAGCGGGAAGACGTCTTTGCGGCAGGCGAACAGGAGCGTGCAGGCCACCGTCTTCGGGCCGATGCCGCGGAAGGCGGAGAGGAAGCTGACGCCCTCCGCCGTCTCGGCGTCGTGTAGAAACTGGAGGTCGAGCGTCCCGCGCTCGTCTTTGATTCGCCGCAGCACTTCGCGTATGACGCGGGCCTTCTGGTTGGCGAGTCCGCCGGCGCGGATGGTGTCGGCGAGGGTCTCCGCGCGCGCCCGGAGGACTTTGTCCCAAGTGGGGAAGCGGCGCTTGAGGGCGGCGAAGGTGCGCTCGGAGTTGGTGTCGCTCGTCGCCTGCGAGAGGATGATCTTGACGAGCATATCGAGCGGGTCGCAGGCGCGCGGCGCGCGGCGGTTGACGGGCAGGCCGTACGCGCGCTCCAAGTTCTGAATGATGTAGCCGACGGGTTTCGTCTCAACGTCCGCCGCGTCCCCGCGCGGCGCGACGGACGTTCCCTTGACGGCCGTCCCCTTCCCCGTCGACCTCCGCGGCCCTCGACCTCCGCGCGCGCCTTCGCCCGCGCGCGGGGCGGGCACGTCCTGCGCCGCGTTGCGCTCGGCCGCGCGCTCCCACATGAGCGCGTGCGACTGTTCGCCCTCAGTTGACGTTGCCGCCCTGCGACGCGGCGATGACGCGCTCATAAAATTCCAGATAACGCGGGATGACCAAGTCCGTGCTGTAGCGCGCGAGCGCCTCCCGACGCGCGCGCGCGCCCATCTCGCGGCGCGCGCCCTCGTCGCTTAACAGCCGCGCGGCGTCGCGCGCCATCTTCTCCACGTCGCCCGCCTCGGAGAGGTACCCGGTCTCCCCGTCCGTAACGACTTCAGGGACGCCGCCGACGCGCGAGGCGACGACCGGCGCCTCGCACGCCATCGCTTCGAGCGCGGCGAGGCCGAACGACTCCTGCTCCGACGGCAGGAGCAGCACGTCGGCGACCGACATGTAGTCGACGATGCGCGGCTGCTTGCCGACGAACACGCATTGGCTCTCGACGCCGAGGCAGCGCGCGCGGTGCTCGGCCGCCATGCGCTCGCTCCCGTCGCCGACCATCACGAGCCGCGCCCGCGGCACGCTCGCGCGCACGCGCGCCAGAATCTCCACGCAATCCACGGGGCGCTTGACCGGCCGGAAGTTCGAGACGTGGACGAGCAGCGGCTCGCCTCCGGGCGCGAGCGAGGCGCGGAGCTCGGGCACGTCGCGGCGGGAGTAGTCCGTGCCGCAGATGAAGTTCGGGATGACCTCGATGCGGTCGTAGCCGAACGCCTCGACGGTCGCCCGCTTGAGATAGTGCGAGATGGCCGTCACGCCGTCCGACTGCGCGATGCCGTAGCGCGTAATCGGCAGGTACGAGCGATCCGCGCCGACGAGCGTGATGTCAGTCCCGTGCAGCGTCGTGATGACGGGCAGACGCCGCGCCGGCTTTAAGGACTCGCGCGCGAGAATCGCGCTGATGGAATGCGGGATGGCGTAGTGGACGTGGAGCAGGTCGAGCCCTTCTGACTCGGCGACGTTCGACATCTTCGTCGCCAGCGCGAGCGTGTACGGCTGGTGCTCGAACAGCGGGTAGGACATCATCTCGACCTCGTGGAAGCGGACGCGCTCGCTCAGCTCGGTGAGGCGCGTCGGCAGCGCCGACGCGATGAAGTGGACGGTGTGGCCGCGCGCGGCCAGCTCCTTGCCCAGCTCCGAGCCGACGATGCCGCTCCCGCCGTAGGTCGGGTAGACGGTGATGCCGATGTTCATACGTAAAAACGGCCGGCGGTCAGGATTCAACTCTCAGCCTGAAGACTTAAAAGCTGAACGCCGAATGCTGACCGCTGGCCGCTAAAATAGCAAGAGGCGGACGACCCTCGCTATCGTCCGCCTCTCGTCTCAACTTGTCACTCCTGCGAAGGGGGACAAGCGAGGAAGTAGACTATACCCTTTTTGGACGCGTTTGACAACAAAAATTCGGCTACCGTACAAAGCGAGATTTTCCCGCGAAAACTGCGCCCCCGGCTGCCTGTTTCGGGCCGCGCGGGGTATAATGGACGGTTCGGCGCACGGTAATCTTCGCCCCCGGCACTCAGGTTTTCTTTCGGGCCGGAGGCATGAGTTCGCCGCGCCGCGCCGTCATACTTAACGGAGATTTCACTGATGCCCAAGATTGATAACATCGAAGAGACGCCGAACCCGAACGCCGTCAAGTTCATTCTCAAAGAGCCCGTCTCGGGCGGCGCGGCCCGCTCCTTCCACGCGGCCGAGGAGGCGTCCGAAGACCCGCTCGCGCGCTCGCTCTTCGAGGTCGGCGAGGTCGCCTCCGTCTTCTACATGGACAAGATGATCACGGTCGAGAAGACGGACGAGGCCGACTGGGACGAGCTCCTGCCGAAGCTCGCCGTCCCGATTCGCGCCGCCTCGTCGGCGACGAACGGTAACGGCGCTACGGCCGCCGCGGCGTCGGGCGTCGGCGGCGCGTTGGGCGCCCTGATGAGCGACGACCCGCGTCTTTTGCGCATCAACGAAATCCTCGACGAGCGCATCCGGCCCGCGCTGGCCGGCGACGGCGGCTGGCTCGAAGTCCTCTCGCTCAAAGACCAGACGCTGACCATCCGCTATCAGGGCGCGTGCGGCAGCTGTCCGAGTTCCCTGACGGGCACGCTCATGGCCATCGAGGGCATGATCCGTCAGGAGGTTGACCCCGACATCGAAGTCGTCGCCGTCTGACGCGCACGCTCCTCCCCGACTCTCACGCGTCTTCCGAACTTTCCGGAACCGCCCCGCCGGCGTCGACGTTAAAGGGGCATCCCCGTTCGCCGAGTCGGGGGGCGTGTGCCCCCGGCCCCGAAAGTTTTAAGTCTTACCGCCGCCCGAAGTCTTTTACACATTGCGACGCGAGCGCGTCAGCAACTGCCTTGCCGACGCCGCGCCCTTTCACGAGGAGACCGAGATGACCCGCCTTGCACGTCTTTCCCTGCTCACTCTGCTCGCCGTCAATTTAACGGGCGCGCCCCCCGCCGCCGCGCAGAATCACCCGGCCAAGTCCGGCGCGACGCGCGCGACGAAGCCCGCGGCGGCGGCGGCCGACCCGCTCGAAGAGGCGCGGCGCGCGACGGCCGTCTCGCTCGTCACCTCGCTCGCCGACGAGGCGCGCAACTTCGGCGACCAAGTCCTGCGGGCGCGCGTGCAGGCCCGCGCCGCCGACGCCCTCTGGGAGACCGACCGCGAGCGCGCCCGCGCACACTTCCGCCGCGCGTGGGAGGCGGCCGAGACGGCCGACCGCGAGCAGGGCGAGGCGCGCGCGCGTCAGGCCGCGGGCCGCGGCGCGGCATCCTCGCGCGACGCCGGCAGCATCCGCCGCGAAGTGTTGCGTCTGGCGGCGCGGCGCGACGGCGCGCTCGGCAGCGAGTTCTTGGGCTTCCTCGAAGGCGCGCGCAAGCAGGAGGCGACCGACGCCGCGGGCGCGGCGACCTCCAACCAGCCGCCGCCGCAGAAGTTCAACCCCGACGACCCGCCGACCGCGATGACGCAGCGTCTCAACCTCGCCACCCAACTGCTCGAAGACGGCGAGGTCGAGCGCGCCTTGCAGTTCGCCGACCCGGCGCTCTACCCCGTCAACATCTTCGGCGCGAACTTCCTCGACCGCCTGCGCGAGTTGAACGCCGCGGCGGCCGACGAGCGTTACATGCGCCTGCTCGCGCGCGCCGCCTCAGACCCGGCGGCCGACGCCAACACCGTCTCGCTCCTTTCGACCTACGTCTTCACGCCGTTCATGTACATCACCGTCGGCCCCGACGGCGGCGCCCACACGCGCCGCTGGCGCGACAACAACTCGCCCCCCTCGACGCTCGCGCCGGCCCTCCGCGACGCCTTCCTCCGCACCGCCGCGACCGTCCTGACGCGCCCGCTCCCGCCGCCCGACCAAGACCGCTCCACGTCGGGCCGCATGGGAACTTACGTCATGCTCACGCGCCTCGCGCCGCTCTTCGAGCGCCACATGCCCGACCGCGCGGCCGACCTCCGCGCGCGCGCCTCGGCCCTCTTGCAGGACACGAACGAGGAGACGCGCCGCGCCGACAACCCGCTCTTCACGCGCGGCCTCACGCCCGAGCCCTCGCGCGAGGAGCAGATGCGCGAGCTTCTTAACCGCGTCGACGCGGCGAAGACCCCGGACGAGCGCGACCGCATCTACTTCCGCGTCGCCGCCGGCCTCATCGAGTCCGACGCGCCGCGCGCGCGCGAGTACGCCAACAAGATCGAGGACACGGACTTGCGCGCGCAGTTGCTCGCCTTCGTCGAATTCCAGTCCGCCCGCCTCGCCATCGAGGCCAAGAAGCCGGACGAGGCCCTGCGTTTCGCGCGCTCGACTGAGGTGACGAACGTGCAGCGCGCGTGGATTCTGACCGAGGCCGCGAAACTCTTGGCGAAGGACGCGCCGGGCCGCGCGATAGAGATTCTTGACGAGGCCGTCGCGGAGTCGCGCAAGATTGACGCCTCGTCGCCCGACCGGCCGCGCGCGCTCGTCGCCGCCGCCACGCAGCTCTACGCGCTCGACCGCCCGCGCACTTGGGAGCTGATGTCGGAGGTCGTCAAGGCCGCCAACGCCGTCGCCGACTTCAGCGGCGAGGACGGCGGGCTGACCGTCCGCGTGCAGTTGCGCGGCGGCGGCGCGATGACGACGAGTTTCACCATCGAGAATTTCGACCTCGCGGGCGTCTTCGCCTCGCTCGCGAAAGAGGACTTGAACCGCGCCGTCGAGTTGGCACGCGGGCTCGTCGGCGAGCACACGCGCTCGGTCGCCATGCTCGCCGTCGCGCGCACCGTGCTCAACAAGACCTCCGACCGCGCCGCGAACTAGCGGCGCAAACTCTCGACGCGCACGAACCTCCGCGAAGGAGACGAACCGATGCCGAACTTCCCACGCACGCTCCTCGCCGCGCTCTGCCTCGCGGCCGCCGGCCTCAACACGCCCGCCCAGACTCCCGCGCCCAAACAGGCGAAGAAGAGTCCGGCCAAGACTGCGACGGCGACGGCCGCCGAGGTCGACCCGCTCGCCGAGATTCGTCGCACGACGGCCATCTCGCTCGTCAACTCGCTCGCCGACGAGGCGCGCGACTTCACGAGCCCCGTCCTGCGGGCGCGCGTGCAGGCCCGCGCCGCCGACGTGCTCTGGGAGAGCGACCGCGAGCGCGCGCTCTCCCTCTTCCGCCGCGCGTGGGACGCGGCCGAGGCGGCCGACGACGAGCAGGAGCGTCGCGAGGAGGAGGAGAAGCGTCGTCAGGAGGCCGAGCGCGGCTACTTCGCCATCCGCCGCGGCCCGAACCTGCGCTCCGAGGTCGTGCGCCTCGCCGCCAAGCGCGACCGCGCGCTCGGCGAGGAGTTCCTCGCGCGCATGGACGAGGCGGCGAAGGAGAAGTTGGAGCGCGAAGAGTCGGCCCTGAAGAATGCCGAGCGCAAGCCGGCGGACGCCGCGCGCAGCGACCCGCACGAGGCCCCGCCCGCGGCCCGGCAGCGTCTTGCGCTCGCACGCCAACTGCTTCAGGACGGCGACGCCGAACGCGCCTTGCAGTTCGCCGACCCCGCTCTGACGACGACCACGATGGAGGCCATCGAGTTCCTCTCGCGCCTCCGCCCGCACACCCCGAAGGCCGCCGACGAGCGGTTCGCGGCGCTCGTCGCGCGCGCCGCGCAAGACCCGTCGTCGGACGCCAACACCGTCTCGCTGCTCTCGTCGTACCTTTTCACGCCCTCGATGTACATCACGTTTCAGGGGACGGGCGCGAACAGCAACCACTTCGACTCGACGCTCGTCGCCCCGCCCGACGCCGCGCCCGCCCTGCGCGCCGCCTTCTTCTCGTCGGCCGCCGCGATTCTGCTCCGGCCCACGCCGCCGCCCGACCAAGACCGCACGACGACGGGACGCGCCGGCACCTACCTCGTCATCGCGCGCCTGCTCCCCCTGTTTGAGCAGCACTCGCCCGAGCGCGCCGCCGCACTCCGTCAGAAGCTCGCCTCGCTCGTCCCCGACACGCCCGAGGACGCGCGCGACCCGCGGCGCAACTCCGCACTCACGCGCGGCCTCGTCCCCGAGGACACGTCGCGCGACCGCGTGCAGGAGGCTCTCGAACGCCTCAAGACGGCGAAGGACTCGGCCGAGCGCGACGCCGTCTACTCCGACGCCGTCTTTAACGCCGTCTCGCGCGACGACGACTCGCGCGCCGCCGAGCTCATCGACAAGATCGAAGACCAAGACCTCCGCCGCCAGCTCCGCAACTTCCTCGACTTCCAGACGCTCGACGAGGCCGTCCGCCGCCGCAAGGACGTGCAGGAGATTCTGCGACTCGCGCGCTCGGGCGAGCTGACGAGCGTGCAGCGCGCTTGGGCGCTGACCGAGGCGGCGCGCCTTCTGGCGAAGGCCGAGCCGGGCCGCGCGATAGAGGTGCTCGACGAGGCCGCCGCCGAGGCGCGCAAGATTGACGCGGCCGCGCCCGAGCGCGTGCGCGCGCTCATCGCCGTCGCCACGCAGCACGCCGTGCTCGACCGCGCGCGCATGTGGGAGCTGATGTCGGAGATAGTCAAGGCCGCCAACGCCGCCGCCGACTTCACGGGCGAGGACGCGTACATCCTCGTCAGCCTGCGCACGAAGTTCTCTTCCAACACGCGCAGCACCTCGGTCGAGTCCTTCAACCTCGCCAGCCTCTTCGAGGCGTCGGCACGCGAAGACCTCGACCGCGCCGTAGACCTCGCGCGCGGGCTCAAGAACGAGCACCCGCGCGCCGCCGCCACGCTCGCCATCGCCCGCGCCGTCCTGCGCAAGCCCGACGGCCCGGCGCGCCGCGCCGACGCGCGCTAGACGAGTCTGCTGAGGGAGAAGGCCAAGTCGCTTCTGCGGTCGGCGTTCCCGCGCGGGGCGCGTGCCTACCGGCGACTGCGCGCGGCGCGCAAAGCTTTCCGCCGCCGCGGCCTCACCGCCGCAGACATCTTCACCGGCATCTACCGCGAAAACTTCTGGGGCGAGTCCGAGACCGTCTCGGGCCGCGGCTCGACTCTGGCGCGCACCTCCGTCGTCAGGCGCGAACTTCCCTTACTGCTCGCGGGCTTGGGCGCGCGCTCACTGCTCGACGCGCCGTGCGGCGACTTCAACTGGATGCGTGAGGTTGATCTGGGCGGGGTCGACTACACGGGCGCGGACGTTGTCGCGGAACTAATCGAGCGCAACCAAAGGCTCTACGGCGGCGAGGGCCGACGCTTCGTCACGGCCGACCTGACGCGCGACGCGCTCCCGCGCGCCGACCTCATACTGTGCCGCGAGTGCCTCGTCCACCTCTCGTTCCGCGACGCCCGCGCGGTTCTCAGGAACTTCCGGCGAAGCGGCTCCACTTACCTGCTCGTGACGACGCACGCGAAGGTTCGCGAGAACGAGGAGATAGCGACCGGCGACTGGCGTCCGCTCAACCTTCAGCTCCCGCCCTTAAACTTCCCGCCGCCCCTGCGCTTGTTAGTCGAGGATGAAGAACTCGGCAAGTGTCTCGGCCTGTGGCGTCTCGACGCGCTCCCTCACGAGTAGATGTTCATCGGGCGCGTGAGCAGCGCGAACGGGTCTTCGACGTTGAGCGCCTCGCGGACGTACCACGCCTCGCCCGCGCCCGAGCCGATGAGCGAGCCGTAGTAGCGCATCCGGAACTCGATGACGTTGAGGAAGCCCTTCTCGCTGATGCGCGTGACGGGCTCCTTCGACTCCTCGCTGTAGAACTGCGAGGCGTGCGCCCTGACGGCCTCCATCTTGCCCGAGACGAACTCCGACACGTCGACGACGAACGAAGGGGGGACGAGGCGCGAGTGGACGGAGTGTGCGATGGTCGGCATCTTGATGGCGTCCTGCCCGTGCGCCTCGTCGTAGCGGCGCATCGAGGCGAGGCGCGCCGCCTCGCGGACGATGCGGGCGGTGTTCGCGTGGTCGGGGTGCGGGTCGTCCCAGTGGGCCGTGAGAATCAGGCGCGGCTTCGTCGCGCGGAGGACGCGCACCATCGCCGTCCGCGCCTCCTCCGTGAGCCAGACGTGGCCGTCCGGCTGGTCGAGGTTCATGCGCGCGTCGAGATTCAAGAGCCGCCCGGCCGCGTGCGCCTCCTGCTCGCGCACCTCGCGCGTGCCGCGCGTCCCCATCTCGCCGCGCGTCATGTCGAGCACGCCCGTCCGGTAGCCCAGAGCCTTGAGCTTGAGCAGTGTCCCCCCGGCGGCCAGCTCCGCGTCGTCCGGGTGCGAGTAGACGCCCAACACGTCGAGTTCAATCGGTTCTTCGGTCATACGCGGAAACTCAGCAGGTGGCGAAGTTGAAGCGGCAGCGGAGGCCCTGCTCCGCGCCGGTGTCGTAGATGAGCGAGAGGTTGTTGACCTCCAAGTCCCAGTGGAAGTCGCGCCCGGCGAGCGCGCGCACGACCTCGGCCAACTGGTCGCGGTCGATGTCGCCCTGCGCGAGCGTGACGTGCGGCAGCCACTGCGCGGCATCGTAGTACTTCGCCGCCTCGCCCGTCGGCGCGGACGCGATCTCCTCCCAGATGCGCTCGTGCAGGGCTTCGAGCGCGGGCGCGCGCACCAGCGGCACGTAGAGCACGGGCTTGGCGAGGCAGAAGATGCCCAAGCCCCCGGTGCGCACCTTGAACGGGTGCGTGCGCGCGGCGACGCGGCGCAGCGCGCGCTCGACGCGCTCGGCGTCGTACTCTTCGGAGACCTGATAGGTGAAGTGCGGGAAGGGCGTCGCGTAGATGCCGCGGACGCCGAATTTTTCCGACAACTCTTGCCAGACTTCTTCGACCAGCGCGTAGTGCTCGTCGTCCAGCAGCGAAACAACGCCGTGCATCCGTTCTCGGTTTGGCGGACGCCTCGCCCGCGCTCCTGAAAGTTTCTTACGTCTTACCGACGAAAGATGTAGCGCACGCGGCGGGCGCGGGTCAAGCAGACGTTGACGCGCACGCGCCCCTGTTGGTAGCCTTCACCACGCGCTTACAGCCCCCTTCAAGGCAACTCGGCCGCCGATAATATGCGCCTGACAGTCCTCGGCTCGGGCACGTCCGTGCCCCACCCGCGCCGCTCCTCGTCCGCCCACTGGCTCGCGGCGCGCGGCGGCGCGCTCATGCTCGACATCAGCGCCCCCTCCTTCCACCGCGCCGCGGCCGAGGGTCTGGACTGGGCCGCGCTCGACGCGGTCTGGGTCAGCCACTTCCACCTCGACCACGTCGGCGGCCTCGCCCCCTTCCTCTTCGGCACCAAGCACGCGCCGCAGACGCGAGGGCGCACGAAACCCCTCGTCGTCTTCGGCCCGCGCGGCCTGCGCCGCCTGCTCAAGCGGTTCGACGCGGCCGACGGGTACGGGCTCTTCGAGCAGCCCTTCCCGTTCGAGGTGCGCGAGGTCGCGCCGCGCGCGGAGTTTGAAATCCTGCCCGGCCTGCGCGCCGAGACGTTCTCGACGCCGCACACGCGCGAGAGCCTCGCGCTGCGCCTGACCGACGCGGACGGCGCGTCGCTCGCCTACACTTCCGACACCGGCCCGGCCGACGCGCTCGCGCGCTTCGCGCGCGGGGTCGACTTGTTTCTCATGGAGTGCTCTTTCCGCCGCTCCAAACCCATCGCGACTCATCTGGAGCTGGCCGACGCGATGCGCCTCGCGCGGCTCGCCGGGCCCGGCCGCGTCGTGCTCTCGCACCTTTACCCCGAGTGGGACGACTTCGACCTCGCCGCCGAGGCGCGCAATCTCTGGCCGGGCGAGACCGTCGAGGCGCGCGACGGCTTGCGCCTTGAGATAGAAGCCGAAAGCTGACTGCCGGCCGCCGATAGCTCCGATGACGAACTCCCGACTCATCCTCAACCCCGTCTCCGGCACCGACGCCGCGCCCGACTACTTGCAGGCCATCAACGAGCGCCTGCGCGAGGCGTTCGGCCGCCTCGACATCACGATGACGGTCGCGCCCGGCGACGCGACGCGGCTCGCCGAGGAGGCCGCGCGCGCGGGGTGCGAGCGCCTGTTCGTCGCGGGCGGCGACGGCACGCTCAACGAGGCTTTGAACGGGGTGGCGCGCGTCGAGGGCGCGCTCGAACGCGTCGTGTTCGGCCTGATTCCGCTCGGCACGGGCAACGACTTCGCGCAGGCTTTGGGTCTGCCCGAAGACGTTGACGAGGCCGTCCGAATTCTCGTCGAAGGGCGCGAGGTGCGCGCCGACGTGGGCGCGCTCGGCGGCCGACACTTCGTCAACGTCTCGGCCGGCGGCTTCATCGCCGAAGTCTCCGACGCCGTCAACCCGCAGCTCAAGACCGTCGCCGGCAAACTCGCCTACCTGATCGGCGGCGCGCAAGTCTTGCTCGACTTCGAGCCGGTGCGGGCGCTCATGCGCGTGGGCGGCGTGAGGGCCGCGGGCGGCGAGTCGCGTTGGGCGCACGAGCGCGAGTTGGGCGTGCAGATGTTCGCCGTCTGCAACTCGCGCATGGTCGGCGGCGGCCGCCTCATCGCGCCGCACGCGCTCATCGACGACGGCCTTCTGGACGTGTGCATCGTCGAGGAGATGCCGACGCTCGAATTCCTCTCGCTGCTTTCGAGCGTGCCGGCGGGCGACCACATCGAGGACGAGCGCGTCTCATACTTCCGCGCGCGCGAGCTCGACATCGAGTTCGAGCGCGCCGTCAAGGTCAACACGGACGGCGAGGTGTTAGAGGCCGACCGCTGCACTTACACCACACGGGCGCGGGCCGCGCGGTTCCTCGCGGGCGCCGCCCCTTACGCCTCCGGAGGGACGAATGAAGCTTAGGCACGCCTGTCTGTTTCTCGCCGCCTGCTCGCTGCTGCTCGCGCCGGGCGGACTCACCTCGGCAACCCTGTCATCACACGCGGACGGCCCCGTCGTCACCGCGACGGCCGAGCTTCTGGAGACGGGCTCCGCGTCGAAGCTCGCGGCCGAGCGCGCCTCCGCCGAGGGCGTCGCGACGCCGACCGAGCTGAAGTTCGTCTCCTACAACATACGCTACCGCCACGGCGAAGACCTCCAACGACTCATCGCGCTACTCAAGACCGACGCCGAGATAGGCGGCGCGTCCGTCATCGGCTTGCAGGAGGTTGACCGCAGCAAGAAGCGCACGAAGTTCACCAACACCGCGCGCGTGCTGGCCGAGGCTCTGGGGATGCACTACGTCTGGGCCGCGCCGCCGAACGCCCGCCCGAAGGACGCGGCGAAAACGAAGGCTGTTAAGAACGTTAAGAAGGATGACGACGACGGCGACGACGATAACGGCGGCGGGTCGAAGGAGGAGGAGGAGACGGGCGTCGCCATCCTGAGCCGCTACCCGCTCTCGGACGTGTCGCGCTTGGTGCTCGCGCACGAGGGGCCGAACCGCCGACGGCGCGCGGCCGTCGGCGCGACCGTCCGCGTGGGGCGCGAGGAGGTGCGCTTCTACTCCGTCCACGCCGAGACGCGGATGCCCGTCGAGCGCAAGGTGGAACACTGGCGCACCGTGCTCGAAGACCTCGCGCAGCACGCGCGCCTGCGCCGCGTCGCGGTCGTCGGCGACTTCAACACCATCAAGGGGAAGGACGTCGCCGCCGCGCGCAAGCTCTTCACGGACGCGGGATTCGTGACGCCGTTCGAGGACGACCGCGCGACCTTCAAGGTCGTCTTCTTCGACTTCAAGCTCGACTGGATTTGGCTGCGCGGCCTGCGGCCCGTCGCCCACGGCATCGACAAGTCAATCGGCCTCTCAGACCACTGGCCGCTGTGGGTGACGGTGAAACTAAGTGACGGGTGACGGGTCGCCGTCTTTCCGGCGGATGTAGATGACCTTCTCGACGCTCGCGTGGAGCTTGCCCGCGGAGTCCCTCAGCTCGACCGTGTAGACGCGGTCGATCGAGCGCTTCCCTTCCAATTCAGATTTAATCGCGCGCAGCTCCTCGTCTTCGAGGCGGAAGCGCGCGTAGAGCGCCGCCTTGCCCGGCCGCTTGAACTCGACGCGCGCCGCCTTGTCCCAGACGACGTAGGCCGGGCCGAGCGCGCGGATGAGCATGATCATGTAGATGGGGTCGACGGCCGCGTAGATGCTCCCGCCGAAGATGGTGCCGACGTAGTTGCGCGTGCGCCAGCTCAGAGGCACGCGGACGTGCACCTCGCGCACGTCGGCCGAGATGTAGGTAACGCGCGCGCCCGTCCCGCGGTAGGCCGGGAAGAGGTTGAACTTCCAGCGCAGGAGTCTCGTCTCTAACGACTCGGGCATGGGAAGGCTGCTTCAGCGCACGTTGACCTCGACGCGGTTGGCTTCGAGCGCGTTCCCCGTGGCGCGCTGCAACTCGGCGATGGCCTTGTTCAGCTCGGTCTGGGCGCGAAGCTCTTGGCCGCGCGCGTTCGTCAGCGCCGTCTGACGTTCGAGGACGAGGAAGAAGGTCGACTGCCCGGCGTCGAACTTGCGCTGCTCGCTCATGTACTGCTGCTCGGACGCGGCGCGCGCGACCGACGCCGAGCGCAGGCGCGCCTCGGCCGTGCGGACGAGCTGCAAGGCGTTGCGCACGTCGACCTGTATCAACTGTTCGAGCTGTTCGCGCTGGACGCGTATGCGCTCGCCGTCGACGAGCGAGCGGCCGAGCTGCGCCTCGGCCGTGCGGTTGCGGAAAGGAATGTTGACCGAGACGCCGACGCGGAAGTTGTTGTAGCGGTTCGCCGCGAGGTTCGTCAGGGACTGCGGGTAGCCGCCGACCAAGTTCTCCGGCAGCACGAGCGGCGCGGGGTCGGCCAGCGGCGGCAGGCCGTTCAGGGCCGACAGTTGGTTGATGCGCGCGCGCAGCTCGGCGTTCGAGGCGGTGAACGGGTTGAAGGCGTCGGACGTGTTGGGCGAGCCGGAGAGCCCGACCGCGCCGTAAGAGGCGACGAGGTCGACCTGCGGGCGCGTCTGCTCGCGCGCGAAGCGCTGCTCTATCTCGTTGACGGCCGCCGCCACGTCGGAGGCTTGCAGCTCGGGGCGGACGCGGAGCGCCGAGGCCATCGCCGCCTGCAAGTCGACGGGCGGCACTTCGAGCTCGACGCGGTCGACGGGGACGAGCGCGCGCGACCAGAGCTCGGCCGCGCGGTTCTCGGCAATCAGGTTCTTCAAATTGTTCTCGGCGCGGCCGACCTCGTCGAGCGCCGTGTAGACGCTCTGCTCGAAGACGGAGACCTGCGCCTCGGCCGCGACCACGTCGATGGGCGCGAGCACGCCCTCGGTGACGAGCCGGCGGTTGTGCTCGTACTGCGCGCGCGCGTCGCGCACGGCGTCGCGCTGGATTTGGAGGTTGCGCAGCGCGAAGACCAAGTCCCAGTAGACGCGCTGGACGCTCGTGATCGTCTCGATGGCGCGCTGGCGAAACTGCGCGTCGGTGAGCGAAAGATTCTTCTTCGCAATCTCTATCTGGCGGCGGTTCTGGTCGAAGCCGAGCCCGCGCAGGATGGGCTGCGTGTAGCTGAAGGTGAGCGAGGTCGGGTACTGCGGGTTGAGCGCGGCGAACTGGTTGTTGGTCGTGACGCGGTTCGAGACGAAGTCGACGCGGTAGCCGCCGCCGAAGCGCGGCGTCAGACCCTGAACGGCCGACGAGCTGAAGAAGCCCGACTGCGTGACCGAGCCGGTGGAAGAGCCGGAGAGAAAGCTCGCCGTCGGCTGTTCGTTGCGCTCGTAGTAGGAGTTGGTCGACAGGCGCGGGTCGTAGACGCCGCGCGCGGCTTCGAGGTCGAACTCGGCGGCGCGGACGTTCTGTCGCGCGACCTCGATGTCCTTGTTGTTGGCGAGCGCCATCTCGATGGCCTCGCGCAGCGTGAGCGCGCGCTGGTCGCCCATCGAGACGCCGACGCGTTCGAGCACGGGCAGCGGGCCCGGCTCGGCGCGGAAGCCGGGCGCGACGGCAGGAATGTCGATGCGCAAATCGCCGGGCGCGGCGTTCGTCACACTCTCGGCGCCGGGCGCGGGGGGCCGCGTCGGCGCTGTGATCTGCGTCGCGGGCGCGCTCGACGGCGCGGTCGACGGGACGCCGGGCTGCGCGGTCTGCGGCGGCGCGGGCTGCGACGGCGACGTTTGCGGCGCGGGCGTCTGCGGCGTCGTCTGCGTCGCGGGCTGACCGCCCGCGGGCGCGGCCGGGTTGGTTGACTGTCGCGTCTGCGCGTCGGTCGGCGAAGCGGTCTGCGGCGGCTGCGCGGGCTGCGCGGGCTGCGGCGTGTTGGCCGAGGGCGCGGGCGTCTGCGACGACTGCGCCGGCGCGGGCGGCGGCTGGCCGCCGAAGATCGAGCCGGAGAAGACGGGCGACTGCGGCGCGGAGGCTTGCGCGCGCTCGTCTTGCGCGCGCGCGGCCGGGGGCGACGAGAGCGCGCCGAAGATGAGAGCCGCGCTGAAGAGCTTTCGCGCGCCGCTCAAGCGTGTCGGGTGGTTCTTAAAACGTTCGCTCATAAACTTTGAATAAGCGGCGCGCCGCGCGGGGGTCTATGAAGTTATGAAACCCGTTCGGCGCGCCGCCTCCTCCGAAACTTTTAATGCCTGCCCAAGAGGCCGAAGAAGGAGCTCGCGGCCGTCGCCGCCCGACGGCGCGCCCACGCGAACGTGCCCGCGACGCGCGAGCCCATCCGCCCGAAGACGCGGCTTCGGCCGAGGTCGTCGAACAGCGAGTAGAAGACCGGCACGGCCAGCAGCGTGAGCAGAAGACAGAGCGACTGCCCGCCGACGACGAGCACGCCGATGGAGCGGTTCGTGCCCGAGCCCGGCCCCGTCGAGATGACGAGCGGCATCATGCCGGCGACGAGCGCGATCGTCGTCATCAGGATGGGGCGCAGGCGGTCGCGGTTCGCCTGAATGATGGCTTCGAGTCGCTCCATGCCGTGCGACCGGAGCTCGTTCGTGTGGTCGATTTGCAGAATCGCGTTCTTCTTCACGACGCCGAAGAGCAGCAGCAGTCCGAGCCCCGAGAAGATGTTGACCGTCTGCCCGGTGACGAGCAGGGAGACGATGCCGAACGGGATGGCGAGCGGCAGCGTCAGGAGAATCGTGACGGGGTGGATGAACGACTCGAACTGCGCGGCCAGAACCATGTACATGAAGATGAACGAGAGGACGAAGGCGAGCATGAAGTAGTAGCCCGCGCGGCCCAGCTCTTTCGAGCGGCCCGCCAAGCCCGTCGTGTACTCCGACCCGACGCCGACCTCTTGGACGAACTTGTCCATCTCGGCGATGACCTCAGACTGCGAGCCGCCCGTCTCGACGTTGGCCGTGATCGTCACCTGACGCTGGCGGTTGAGGCGGTCAATCGCCGACGGCCCCGTGCCCTCGACGACGCGCACGAGGTTCGAGAGGTTCGTCCAGCCCGTCTTCGCCGACTGCACGAAGAGGTTCGCCAGAGCCTCGGGGCTCGTGCGCGCTTGGCCGACGGCGCGGATGCGGACGTCGTACTGGTCAGTCCCCTCGTTAAACGTCGTCACGTCCTGACCGGCGACGAGCACGTTCAAAGCCTGCGCGATGTCGCCGACGCGGACGCCCAAGTCTGCGGCGCGCGCGCGGTCGATCTCGACCCTCACCTCGGGCTTGCCGACGATGAGCGACGAGTCCACGTCGACGACGTTGGGGATGGTCTTGAGTTTCTCCGTCAGCTTCTCCGAGTACTC
>DASQDT010000236.1:0-16578 GCA_035634035.1 Pyrinomonadaceae bacterium
CACCTGTTCCCGGCGAAAACGTTTGCGTGTGACAGCCAGATTACACTAACCGCCCCAAAGTTCAAAGTTCGAGGTCAGAGTTGAGGGCGACGACGCGCCCCTGCACGCGCGGGTCGTCGCCGAAGCCCTCGACCCACTCCACGCCCGGCTCGCGCCGGAACCAAGTGAGCTGGCGCTTCGCGTAGTGGCGCACGTCGAGCTTCGTCTGCTCGACGGCGCTCTCAAGCGTCCGTTTGCCGCGAAGATACTCGACGACCCTGCGGTAGCCGTGCGCGCCGAGCGCGCTCGAACCCTCGGGGACGCCGCGCGCGAGGAGCGCGCGAACCTCCTCGACGAGCCCCGCGCGGAAATGACTTTCGGCGCGGGCGTCGATGCGGGCGTAGAGTTCGGCGCGCGGCGGGTTGAGGCAGAAGAGGCGCAGGCGCGCGGCGAGCGCGGGCGGCGCGGGGCGCGCGGCCCTCTGCGCGGAGAGCGTCTTGCCGGTCTGGAGTCGGACTTCGAGCGCGCGCTGGACGCGCGACCAGTCGCGCGCGCTCAGCCGCGCGGCCGTCTCGGGGTCGAGCCGGCGGAGGAGCGCGTGCAGGTGTTCGGCCCCGCGACGCTCGCGCAAGCTGACGAGGCGACTGCGCAGGCCCGTGTCGGTCGGCGGGCTCTCGAAGAAGGGCTCGCGCAGCGCGCGCAAGTAGAGGCCCGTCCCGCCGACTAGAATCGCGAGACGCCCGCGCGACTCGATGTCTGTGATGACGCGCGTGGCGTCGCGCGCCCACTCGCCGGCCGTGTAGCCCGTCCCGGGCGGGACGAAATCAATTAGGTGATGCGGGACGCCGCGCCGCTCGGCGGGCGGGACTTTGGCCGTCGCGATCTCGATTTCGCGGTAGACCTGAACCGAGTCGCAGTTGACGACTTCGCCCTGAAAGCGCAGCGCGAGCGCGATGCCGAGCTCGCTCTTGCCCGAGGCCGTCGGGCCGACGACGGCGACGACGGGCCGCGCCTTGTGCCCCGTGTCGCTCACCGTGCCGCCGCCAGAAGCCTGTAGATGATGACGAGCCACACGAGCGCCAGAAGCAGCAAAGCGCCGACGAGTTGTGCGCGGGAGAGACGCATGAGAGGCTTTGACGGGCGACGAGCGACGTGTGACGTGAGCACGGCTTCGCTCTCATCAATCGTCGGTGTCGAGAAGGTCGGCCAAGTCTTCGTCGGACGGGCGGACGAGCGCGTCGTCGGCGGTCTGGACGACGGGGACGAGGTTCTGGCGCGTCAGCTTGTACATCGCGCGCAGCGCGCCGAAGTCGTTGGCCACGTCGCGCTCGGTGAAGCGCACGCCGCGCCGCAGCAGCCACGAGCGCGTGCGCGCGCAGAGCGGGCAGTTCGGCACCGTGTAGAGAATCACCTCCAACGCCTCGCCCCGTTCACTCGTCATAAAATTTTCTCTCTCGGTCGTCGTTCGCGTCAGTAGAGCTTCGTCAGGCTGACGCCCGTGTAGTAAGACTTCAGAATCTTCTCATAACTCGCGCCCGCTCGCGCCAGCCCGTACGCCCCGACCTGACACATACCGACGCCGTGGCCCCACCCGCGCCCCGCGAAGACGAACTGCGTTACGCGCCCCGTCTCGTCGTAGCGGCGCTCGACGACGAACAACTGCTCGCGCAAGCCGAGCGCCGTGCGTATTCGGCCGCCGCGGACGTGCGCCGTCGCGCTCGTGCCGACGACTTCGAGGTCGAGCGCGCGCCGCGACGTGCCGCGCGCTCGGACGCGCAAGTCGACCAGAGCGCCGATGCTCCCGGCGTGCCTGCCGAGGCGCGACATGACTTCGGCGGGCGTGAGCGTCACCGTCCAGTGTGCGAGCGGCGAGGTGCGGTCGGCCGCGCCGCCGCTCGGCGCGGGCCGGACTTCGAGATAGTCGGCCGCGCCCGTCGCGTCCGTGTGGAAGGCGAGCGACTCGCCGCCCGCGAGCACGACGCGCTCGACCGGGTGGAGCGTCTCGCCGAAGGCGCGGAAGAGAAACGCCTCGTCCGAAAGTTTCAGCGAGCGGTCGGAGCCTTTGGCGGGGCGCACGACGAGCGCGTCGTTCGTCGCCGGCCGCGCCGTCCCCTTTTGCAGACGGAGGAGCGAGCGCGCTTCGAGCGCGTGGGCGACGGCGCGCAGGGCGCGCGCGCGCGTCAAGGGGCGTTCGGGCCGTAGCGCCGCGTCAGGGTGGAGCGCGAGGTGGCCCTCGCGGAGCATCTGCGCCACGTCGGCGCGGTTCGCGGCCGGAATCTCGTCGGCGTCGCGGAAGGCGAGCTGGTATTCAACGTCTGCCGCGTTCATCAGAACGTCGCCGCGGCTCTCGCCGTCGAGCGCGCGCGCGAGCGCGGTGGCGAAGCCGGCGGGGCGCGCGGCGTCCGCTCCGACGGTCGGCGTCGTCTGACGCGCGAGCGAGGCGACTAAGGCCGCGAGCGCGCGCACCTCTTCGGCCGCGACCGGCGCGGCGAGCCACTCGTCGGTCAGGCGCGAAGGGGTTTTGAAGCCGTGAACAAAGAGGAGCGCCGCGTCGCGCGCGCTCGCGGCGTGCTCGGGGTCGCGCAGGCGCGGGGCGTCGCGCGAGGTGCGGAGCGTGTGCGGGTCGAAGCGGTCGTCGTCCTCGACGGCGCACTCGCGCGCTTTCAGATAAGCGACCGGGTCGCCGCCGAAGATTTTTTCGGCGTCCTCGGTGCGCCCGCCGCAGGTCGAGGTGTAGAGGGCGTTGATGGGCCGCCCGTCGTAGGTCGCGACGCGGCCGCGCGTCTCCGCGACGGCGCGGTCGGTCACGGGGTGCTCGCTCTGCCGGCCGCCGTAAACTTGTGAGCGCGCGGTCGGCAGAAGGTCGAAGCCCTCGCGGGTGAAGCCGCCGCGGTTGCTGACGGCGTAGGTGCGCGCGGCGACGGCCTGCGCCTTGAGGGCTTCGAGCGCCGGGTACGCGCCGGGCGAGAGCTCGTTCGGCACGACGCCGCGCACGTAGTCTTCGAGGCCGACGACGTTGACGACCGTCAGCAAGCCTTTCATGTTGACGAAGACTTCGAGACGGCCGCGGTAGGGTTTTTCGTTGAACTCGACGGGGTGCGTCGCCTCTTCGCCCGCCGAGAAGGTGACGGGCGCGCGCGCGTCGAAGAGTTGGCCCGCGCCCGAGGCGTAGACGACGGCCGCGCGCGCGGGCGCGGAGGCGCGCGACGTGAGGCGCACGCCGCCCGACTCTTTCTCTTTAGCCTGAGTCGCGACGGGCAGAGTCGGGAGCGTGCGCGGCTCGACGCGGACGCGCGCGACCGAGAGGGGCGCGGGCGGCGTCGTGTCGGCGTCGAGCGTGGAGAGCAAGGGGCCGTCGGACGAGATGTTGACGGAGCGGGCGTCGGTCGTGAGCCCGACGCGGATGAGAGGCTCGCCGTCGAGGCGTCCCGACTTCGGCGCGTCGTCGTCGCCGCGCGTCGCTTCGTCGGGGGCGTCGCTCGGGGGCGTCGCGGCTGGCGTCACTCGCCGCGGCCGCGTGCGCGTCGTCTGGTCGTCCTGCGCGCGCGTGGCCGGTAGAGACAGCAAGAGCGCGAGGCAGACGACGCGGGCGAGACTCTTTTTAGAGAAAGGGGAACGCATTCTTACAGTCTGGGACGTTTCGGGGAGAGCAGCGGGGGGAGCCATCCGCGCCCATTCTACAACAAAGAAGCTGTCGGCGGTCAGCAATCGGCGTCCAGCTTTTTGTCCGGCCGAGTGCTGAGTGCGGATAGCTTTTAACCGGCAATCGTCTCAGCCCGCGTAGCGTTCCTCGACCGTGAGCGCGAAGACGAGCGTGCCGGCGAGTCCGAACGCGCCGGCCAGAAGGAAAGGCACTTCCGGCGCGACCGTCCAGAGCGCGCCGCCGAGTGCGCCGGCCGGCGTGATCGAGAGGCTGCGCACGAGGTAGTAGATGCCGACGGTGCGCGCGCGCAGGTGCGGCTCGGCCAAGTCGACGATGAGCGCCTTGCGCGACGGCTCGCCCAACTCGCGCAGGCCGCCGACGACGAAGGCCGCGGCGAGCGAGGCGAAGCCGCCGGAGGCGACGACCGCGACGGGGAAGAGCGCGAAGCAGACGAAGGTCGCGATGACGAGCGGCTTGCGCCCGACGCGGTCGGCCAGACGCGCCGCCGGGAAGTAGACGACGACGGAGGTCGCCATCTGCACGGCGACGAGCAGTCCGTAGCTCGCGACCGTGAGGCCCTTGACGTTCGTCACGTAGAGGACGACGAAGATATCGGAGACGCCCTCGCACGCGCGCACGAGAACGTCGGAGACGAGCAGGCGTTTGAGCGCGCCGTGGAACGTGCGCCAGATGCGCCGGAAGGTCATCTGCTCGCCCGCGATGACGGGCAGGTTTATCGAGCGCACGACGAAGGCCGTCACGCCCGCGAGCACCAGCGTCGCGGCCAAGCCCCAACGCACGCCGCCGACGACGCCCGCCGCCGTGATGAGCGCGCCGCCCGCGAGCGGCGCGAGCGTCATCGGGACGCGCTTCAGGAGCGACTGCACGGCGAAGCCCATCGCGCGCCGCTCGCGCGGCAGCGAGTCGCCGATGACGGCGAAGACGGCGGGCGAGGCCATGCTCTGCCACGCGAGCGAGAAGGCGAGGCCCGCGAAGACGTACGGCCACGAAGGGCTCAGGAGGTAGAGCGCGTAGCCGACGGCCGCGATGAGGATGAAGAGATGGAAGGCCCGGCGTCTGCCGAAGCGGTCGGCGAGCCAGCCGCCGGGGTATTGGTAGACGGCGTCGAGGAAGGTCTTGCAGGTGTCGAAGAAGCCGACGGCGAGCACGCCCGCGCCGAGCGCTTCGAGGTACTTCGGCAGAAACCTCCGCCAAAGCTCCTCGCCGCCGCTCATCAGGAGGACGGCCGCCGACACGGCGACGACGTTGCGCTCAAGTCCCAACGCGCGGGCGGCGCGCGTGCGCAGGCGCGCGCCCCCTTCGTCATTCGTCTGCGTGTCGCGGCCCGTCGGCACGCGTCCATCTTAACCGAACGCGAAGACGCGCAGCAGCCCGACGAGTCCGCCCGCGAGGACGACCCAGACGACCGAGACGTGGAGGCGGTAGAGCGCGACGAAGGCGGCCGCGCTCAGCGCGGCGGCGAGGAAGTCAGCGCCGCCCGCGAGCCCGCGCGGCCAGATGACGGCCGCGCCGAAGACGAGCGCGAGGTTGAGAATGACGCCGACGACCGCGGCCGTCACTCCCGCCAGCGCGCCCGTCAGACTCTTCTTGCCGCGCAAGACCTCGATGTAGGGCGCGCCGACGAAGATGAAGACGAAACAAGGGAGGAAGGTGGCGTAGGTCGTCAGGAGCGCGCCCGCGACGGCGCTCGCCGTCCGCGTCGCGTCGGACGGCGCGTGATTCCACGCGGCCATGAAGCCGACGAACTGCAAGACCATGATGAGCGGCCCCGGCGTCGTCTCGGCGAGCGCCAGACCGTCGACGGCCTGCGCGGGCGTGAGCCACTCGGAGGGCGCGCGGGTGACGGCCTGCGTGACGTAGGCGAGCACGGCGTACGCGCCGCCGAAGGTGACGAGTGCGGCCTTCGTGAAGAAAAAATATTCCTGCGCGTGGACGCCGCCAGCGCCGCGCCACGCGACGAGCGCGGCGAGCGGGAGCAGCCAGAGAGCGAGGCCCGCGGCCAAGACGCGCGCGGTGCGCCCGCGCGCGGGCAGAGTGTGCGGCGGCGGCTCGGCCGCGTCGTCGATGACGAGCGGAAGCTCGCGCGCCTTCTGCTCGTCGCCGGCCGCCGCGCCGTCGGCGTCGGTCTTGTCACCCGGCGCGGCCTTCGTCTGCGCCGCGTCGAAGTGGCGCGGCCACAGGCGCACGCCGGCGAGTCCGACGAGCGCGGCGGCGAGGACGATGACGGGGAAGGGGACGCCGAGCGCGTAGATGGAGACGAACGAGGCGGCGGCGATGAGGAAGTGCGCGCGACGCCGGAGCGCGCGCCGGCCGATCTTCAGGACGGCCTCGATGACGACGGCGACGACGACCGGCTTGAAGCCGTAGAGCATCCCGGAGACGAAGGCCGTCGAGCCGTGCGCGGCGTAGACGTAGGAGAGCGCGAGCAGGATGAAGACCGAAGGCAGGACAAAGAGCGCGCCGGCGACGATGCCGCCCCAAGTGCGGTGCATCAGCCAGCCGATGTAGATGGCGAGCTGTTGGGCTTCGGGGCCGGGCAGCATCATGCAGTAGTTGAGCGCGTGCAGGAAGCGCTCCTCGGAGAGCCAGCGTCGGCGCTCGACCAGCTCGCGGTGCATGATGGCGATCTGCCCGGCCGGCCCGCCGAAAGAAATCCAGCCGAGCTTGAGCCAGAAGCGGAACGCCTCGCCGAACGAGACGCGGCGCGGCGCGGGCTCTGGCGTCTCTTTGGCGTCGCGTGCCGGCATCGTCGCGGGCGTCACGTCGCGTCAGCCTCCGCGCTCAAGGGCTTCGACGGCGAGCGCGTGAAACTCGCGGCGGACGGAGTTGATGTTGACGAAAGGCTGAGCGCCGCGCGCGTGCGTGCGGTTGGTGAGGAGGATAAAGACGGCGTCGCGCACGGGGTCTACCCAACAGCTCGTGCCGGTGAACCCGAGGTGGCCGAAGCTGTCGGGCGCGAGTAGCGGGCCGGCGGTCGAGGCGGGCGTCGCGGCGAGCTGCCAAGCGAGGGAGCGCGCCTCGTTCAGCCCGTCCGTCATGTTAGTGCGAAAGAGCGCGCAAGTGTCGGCCGAGAGGAGCCGCGTGCGCGAAGGCAGAAACTGCTCTGCGATTAGGTGCGTCTCGCGGGCGGTCGAGAAGAGCCCGGCGTGTCCGGCCGCGCCGCCGAGGAAGTGCGCGTTTCCGTCGTGCACCTCGCCCCAGATTTGCGAGTCGCGGAAGCTGACGGCGTCGGCGACGCCGTGGCCCGCGCGGCACATCTCGCGCTCGTAGGCGTTGCCTTCGGACTCGCACGCGGCCGTCTCGGTGACGAACGCGCGGTCGGGGTTAAAGAAGGTGCGGCGCAGGCCGAGCGGCTCGAAAATCTCTCGGCGCGCGAGCGCGGGCAACTCCGCGGAGGCGAGACGGCAGAGGAGGAGGCCGAGCGTGATGAAGCCGAGGTCGCTGTAGACGACGCGCGCGCCCGGCTCGTATTCGAGCGGCTGCGCGGCGACCACTTCGAGAGCGCGCTCGCGCCCTTCGGCCAGAGCGTAGAGCGGACGCCACGCGGGCAGACCCGACGTGTGCGTGACGAGGTGGCGGACGGTCAGGGCGCGCTTGTCGTCGCGTCCGAACTCGGGCAGGTGTCGGGCGACGCCGTCGTCGAGGCTCAGGAGTTTGCGCTCGACCATGAGCGCGCACAGAAGGCCGGTGACGAGGGGCTTCGTGAGCGAGGCGAGGTCGTAGATGGTTTCGAGCGTGGCGGCGCGACGTTCGGGCGCGCGCACGGCGTCGCCCAACGCGCCCGCGAAACGCAGTTGACCTCCGCGCGCCACCGCGTAGACGGCCGAAGGGAAGTCGCCCGCCTCGATGCGCGCGGAGAGAAGCGCCTCGACGTGCTCGTCGCTGGCGGGCCGGGCGGTCATCTTCAACTCTTCGCGCCGAGTCCGGCGACGATGGGGTGCTCGTGTATCTGTTCGAGAAGACGGAGCGCGAGCGCGAGCGCGCGGCGGCCGTCCGCGCCGGTGACGGCGACGGGCGCGCCCCGCTCGGCCGCGTCGAAGAACGACTCGACCTCGGCGCGCAAGGGCTCCACGTCGGCGATGTCGAGGTGTCGGACGTGGACGCCGGGCCAAGAGCCCGAGGCGCTCGGCGGCGCGAGGCTGCTGACGGAGGCGAAGCGCGTCGCGTAGTCGACGGCGATGTAGTCGTGCGGCTGGAAGAAGCGCATCTTGCGAATCTTCTCCGTGCCGACGCGCGAGGCCGTGATGTTGGCGACCGCGCCGCCCGCGAACTCAAGCCGCGCGTTGGCCGCGTCCACCCGGTTCGTCAGGATGGGGATGCCGACGGCGCGCAAGTCCGTCACCTCGACTTCGGGGCCGACGAGCCACTGGACGATGTCGAGGTCGTGAATCATCAAGTCGAGCACCACGTCGATGTCGAGCGAGCGCGCGGTGAACTGCCCGACGCGGTGAATCTCGAAGTAGAGGGGGTCGCGGACGAAAGGCTTCAAGGCGACGAGGGCGGGGTTGAAGCGTTCGAGGTGTCCGACCTGAAGAACCGCGCGCCCGCGCCCGGCCGCGGACATCATCTCGTCGGCCTCTTCGAGCGTGCGCGAGACGGGCTTTTCGACGAGGACGTGGACGCCGGCTTCGAGCAGCGGGCAGGCGATCTCGGCGTGGACTTCGGTCGGGACGGCGAGGCTGACGGCGTCGACGCGGCCGACGAGCGTCCGCCAGTCGCACGCCCACTCGACGCGGCGCTCGGCCGCGACCTCGCGCGCCGTGCGCTCGTTCAAATCACACGCGGCGACGAACTCCGAGCGGCCCTCGGCGGCGAGCGCGGCGTGGATGCGCGCGTGCTGGCGGCCGAGGCTGCCCGTCCCGATGACTGCGGTGCGTAGTTTAGTGGTCAAGATTTAAGAAGCCGTCAGCGTTCAGCCTTCGGCACTCAGCTTTAAAACAACTGCGAGCCGGGTTGAAGATGGCGTTGACTTTAACGATACTCACTCGGCAATCATTCAACAAGCTGACTGCTGAAGGCTGAACGCTGAAAGCTTTTCGGGGGACTATACTTGCAACGTCGGAGGCTTGCCAAGCGCGCGTGGGTGGTGCTCTTCGCCGCCGCGTGCGTCGTCTACTTCTACGGGCTCGGCGCGATGCCGCTGGCGGGCGCGGACGAGCCGCGCTACGCGCAGGTGGCGCGCGAGATGTACGAGCGCGGCGACCTCGTCACGCCGACGCTCGGCGGGCTCAGGTGGTTCGAGAAGCCGGCGCTGCTCTACTGGCTGATGATGGCGGGCTTCTCGGCGCTCGGCGTGACGGAGCCGGCCGCGCGCCTGCCGTCGGCCGCGTCGGGCGTCGCCTGCATCCTGCTCGTCGCTTGGGCGGCGCGGAGGACGGAGCGCGAGGCGGAGGAAGAAAGCGAGGCCGGACGAAATGACGCGCGGGCGACGTGGCTGGGCGTCGCGTGCGCGGCCGTCTGCGCGACGTGCGCGGGGCTGCTCGTCTTCTCGCGCGGCGCGAGCTTCGACGTCATCCTGACGGCGGCCGTGACGCTCGCGCTCTCGTGCTTCTTCGTCGCCGAGCTTGAGCGCGACGCGCGACGCCGACGCCTTCTGCTCGCCGGCTTCTACGCGGGCGTCGGGCTCGCGCTCCTCGCCAAAGGTCTCGTCGGCGTCGTCCTGCCGGGCGGCGTCGTCCTCGGCTACAAGCTTCTGCGGCGCGAGTGGCCGAACCCCCTGCGCCACGGCGCGGCGTGGGGCGTGCCGCTCGCGCTCGCCGTCGCCGCCCTCTGGTACGCGCCCGCCTACGCGCGCAACGGCTGGCAGTTCGTTGACGAGTTCTTCGTCCAGCACCACTTCGCGCGCTACGTCTCGAACAAGTATCAGCACCCGCAGCCCTTCTACTTCTACGTGCCCATCGTGGCGCTCCTGACTCTGCCGTGGCCCCTCTTCGTCGCGCGCGGCGTCGGGAAGTTCTGGCGTCGAGATTTCAAAACTGACGGCGCGGCCGAAAAACTTTACACGTTCGCGCTCGCGTGGCTCGTCTTCCCCGTCCTCTTCTTCTCGGCGTCGGGGTCGAAGCTGCCGGGCTACGTCCTGCCCGCGCTGCCGGGCGCGGCGATACTCGCGGGCGTGAGCGTCGCGAGCTATCTGCGCGGCGAGTCGGGCCGAGGGCTGATGCGCGCGACGGGCGCGCTCGCGCTCTTCACGGGGTCGGTCGGGCTCGTCTACGCGTACGCGACGGGCGTCGTCGAATTGACTTGCGCGCTCGCCGTCACCGCGCCCGCGTTCGTCGCCGGCGCGTTCGCGCTGCTCGCGGCCGACAGGCGTTTCGCCGCCTTCGCCGCGCTCTCGGGCGCGACGCTGCTGACCATCTTGCTCATCATCTCGTGCGCGCTCGAAGAGTTCGCGCGCAGGGAGTCGGCGCGAGGGCTGATGCGCGAGGCGGCCGCGCAGGGCTACGCGGAGACTTTGCCCGTCTACCAGCTGCACGAGATAGAACGCACGCTTGAGTTCTACGCGGCGGGCCGCATCGCCTACGCCGAGACGGGCCAGCCCGTCAAACTCGACGGCCCCTACGAGGTGGTCAACCTCCTGCGCGCGGGGCGCGGCGCGGCGCTCGTCATCGTCCCGCCCAAACTCGTGCACCAACTGACGGGGACGCCGGAGCTCGACGCGCGCGTCGTCGGCGACAACGGCGCGAAGGCGCTCGTCTTCGTGCGTCTGAAGTAGATGACGGCCTTGCTTACGGAGTCGCGGCGAGGGCGCGCGAGAAGAAGGCGATGACGAGCCGGTCGTAGGACTCGCCCTGCTCGGCGGGCGCGGTGGCGAGCGTGAAGCCCGTGACGGGGAGGTTCGTGCGCGCCTCGACGTTGGCCGGGTTAGGGAAGCACTTGGCGAGCAGCTCGGCCGAGGCGCGGAGCTGCGGCGCGTCCTCCCCGGCGAGCAGGAGCACGCGGCGGTCGTCCAGAGTCTCCGCGACGGGGCAGGCCGACAGGCTGCGGTAGTCGCCGAGGAAGTAGATGCGCGCGCCGCCGCGCGCGAGCTGGCGGAGCAGGGGATTCTGGATGCCCGTGTTGACGCGCACGGCGTCGAGGAGCATCTGGTCGGGCGTCTCGGGCAGGGAGTCGAGCGCGAGCGCCTGCACCTGCGGCTCGTCGCGCGCGGCGACGAGCGCGGCGTACGCGCCCAACTCGACGCCGTAGAGGCCGAAGCGCTCGGCCGCGACGGGACGCCCCTGCGGCGTCTTCAGGCTCCGCAGGTAAGCCAGAGCCGAGCGCACGTCCTCGGCCTCGCGCGCGCCGAAGGTCGTGGTCGCGACGGTCGGGTTCTCGCCGTGGCCGCGGAGGTCGGGCCAGAGCACGGTGTAGTTCAAAGTCTCGTTGAGCTTGACGCCGAGGTTCAAGACCCAAGAGCGGTCGGCGCCGTAGCGGTGGAGGAGGATGACGGCGGGCGCGCCCTCGCCGCCCGCGAGCAGCCAGCCGCGCGCCTGCGTGCCGTCGCGGTTCGGCCAAGAGACGTCGGTCGCCTTCGTCCCGCGCGTCGAGAGCTGCGCGAACTTCTCGGGCGTGACGAGGTAGGCGCGGCGCGGCGGGTGCGTCGCGCTGTAGACGACCCAGCCGACGAAGGCCGCCACCGCGAGCGCGATAAGGAGCGCGACGGGGAGCAGCGCCTTCAGGAGTCTTCTGCCAGACCTGATACGGGGCGACATCGCGGCGTATTGTAAGACAGTAAGCGACGAATGGTGAATAGAAAATAGTGATTCGCTATTCGCCGCGCCCGGCCCTGACGGCCTCCTCGTAGTCCTCGGGCGTGTTGACGTTGCGAAAGAAGAGCCGCGCGCCGTCGAGGTCGGCGAGGCTCTGGAAGGGTACGAGGCGCGTTCGCACTTCGTCGAGGAGCGCGCGCGGCCTGCGCTCGCCCGCGTCGAGAAGGCGCGCGACCGTCCCGAGACACGCGCGCCGACGGTAGAGCGCGCAGAGGGGCTGGACGCGCCCGTCCGGCTGCACGGGCACGACCGCGTCCGCCTCTTCACCGGCGAGCGAGACGAGACGCCCGTACAGCGCGCCCGTCAGGAAAGGCAGGTCGCAGGGCGCGACGGCGATAATCTCCGCGCGCGCCGCGGCGAGCGCCGCGTGCAGGCCGCCGAGCGCGCCCGCACGCTCGTAAAGGTCTGCGACGACCGGCAAGCCCCACGCGCCCGCGTCCTGTTTCGAGCTGACGACTTTGATGTCCGGCGCGACCGTCGCGAGCGCCCGCGCCGCGCGCTCGACGAGCGTGAGGCCGCCGAGGCGCAGGTGCGCCTTGTCAGCGCCCATGCGGCTCGAAGCCCCGCCCGCGAGGATGAAAGCCTCGATCATAAACGTCCGCCGTCAGCCAAAAAAGCGCCCCGCGTGCGTCAAAATTAGCGTCCGCGTCGCGTCAAAAGTCCCCGGACGGGGCGGCAAATTATCACGCGCCGCGCGGGCCGGCAAACCCCGCCGGGGGCGAGTTTAACGCCGGCCGCGCCGTCCGAGTAAGTGAAAGCAACTAAAGAGCTTCGTGCTTCATCTGTGAATCAAGTGTTATTGCTTGACCGCGTCGGAAGCGCGCGGCTATAGTCATTCGGCGACCGGGCTTCGGCGCTCTTTTCAATCTCGCCCCGCGCGCGGCCGCTCCCCGCCGCCCATCAGGGCCGTTCAGTCACGACGGGAAATCCCAGAGGTGTCTTTGATGTTCAAGCGTTTGACGACATTCGTTGCGCTGCTCGTCGCGCTCGGCGCGACCGCCGCCGCGCAGCAGTCCGCCCGCCCGCACAACGGCGTGCCGACGCTCCCCCTCGAAGAGGTCAAGGCCGGGCAGAAGGGCGTCGCGCGGACGGTCTTCTCGGGGGCCGAGCCGAAGGACTTTGAGGTCGAAATCCTCGGCGTCCTGCCCGGCTACCCGCAGCCGCGGATGTCGGTCATCATCGCGCGCCTCTCGGGCGGCGAGGTCGAGCGCACGAGCGTCTTCGCCGGTATGTCCGGCTCGCCCGTCTACGTCGACGGCAAACTCGTCGGCGCCATCGCCTACAGCTTCCCGTTCTCGAAAGAGCCCATCGCCGGCATCACGCCCATCCAGCAGATGATCGACATCTTCGAGCGCGGGCGCGTCGAGGGCAGCGGCGGCCGCGACCAGATGGGATTCGCGCGCGAGCCCCGCGCCGTCTCCTACTCGCAGCTTTCGGGCGCCGACTGGAAAATGCAACTGCCGCGCGCGGGCGTGGCCGCGACGACCTTCATCGCGCCCGTCGCCACGGGGTCGCCCCTGACGCCGCTTCTCGGGCAGCAGCTCGCGCCCATCGCGACGCCCGTCGTCTTCGGCGGCATCTCGCAGGAGACGCTCTCGCACTTCGCGCCGCAGCTTCAGACGCACGGGCTCCTCGCCGTCTCCGGCGTCGGCGGCGCCGCGCCGATAACGCCGCTCGGCCCCATCGACGACAAGACGCTCGCGCCGGGAACGTCGGTCAGCGTCCAGCTCGTCCGCGGCGACTACTCCATCGCCGCCTCGGGCACGGTGACGCACCGCGAGGGCGACCGCGTCTACGCCTTCGGCCACCCGTTCCTGAGCCTCGGCTCGTCCGAGATGCCGATGACCGAGGCGTCGGTCGTGACGGTCATCCCGAGCACCTACAACTCTTTCAAGCTGACCGTGCCGGGCCAGATGGTCGGCGCGATCTCGCAGGACAGGGCGACGGGCATCTACGGCGAGCTGCGCCGCGCGCCGAAGATGATTCCCGTCACGATTAATTTGCACACGAGCCGCGACCGCGTCGAGAAGTACACGTACGAGGTCGCCAACGACGAGTTCCTGACGCCCCTGCTCCTGAACATCACCATCTTCAACACCATCGCTTCGAGCGAGCGAAGCCTCGGCGACTCGACCGTGAGCGTGCGCGGCGAGATTGCGGTCAAAGGTCAGGAGACGATCAAGTTGGAGCGCAGGTTCTCGACCTCGGGCGCGGGCCTCTCGGCCGCGGGCTCTGTGGCCGGGCCGGTCGCCGCGCTGATGGCGAGCGGCTTTGACGGCGTCGACCTTCAGTCCGTCACGCTCGACATCGCCTCGGCCGACGTGCGCCGCGCCGCCACGCTCGACCGCATCGCGCTCGACCGCGCGGAAGTCGCGCGCGGCGAGTCGGTCGAGGTGCAGGCTTACGTCCGCACCGAGTCGGGCCGGCAGTTCGTGCAGCGCATTCCCGTCGAGATTCCGGCCGACGTTCCCGTCGGCCCGCTGATGCTCTTCGTCGGCGACGGCGGGGCGCTCCAGCAGGCTTCGGCGACGCAGAACTTCGTGCCGAAGGACTTGGGCCAGCTCGTCAGCGCCATCAACAAGATTCGCAAAAACGACCGGCTCTACGTCAAGCTCTTCCGCGTGACGCCGGGCGCGGTCATCGGCACGGACGAGATGCCGAACCTCCCGCCCTCGTTCGTCGCCACGCTCAACAGCGAGCGCAGCTCCGGCGGCTTCACGCCGACGGCCCTCTCGCCCATCGCCGAGAAGGAGCTGCCCGCCGCCGAGTACGTCATCTCGGGCACGCAGATCATCACCATCAACGTCGTCCGCTGACGGACGACGACCGGACTGACCGAAACGACGCGGCGCGAGGCTCTCGACCAAGACCTCGCGCCGCTTCGCTTTTGGTCTAGCGTCGGACGACGAAAAGGTATCGTCGCTCGCTCCCGGGGGCGAGCACGGGGTCGAACGCGAGGCCCGCTTCTTCGATTCGCTCGCGCAGCGACGGGCCGCCGAAAAGCAGCAGCGTGGGGACGCGCGCCGACCATTCGACGAGCGCGGGCAGGACTTCCGTGAAGCGTTCGAGCGCGCGGCAGGTGAGCGCGTCCGATTCTGGCGGCGTCGTCTTCTCGAACCTCTCGGCGACGACGCGCGCGCGCGTCTCCGCGCGGACGGCGCTCAGCGCCTCTCTCAAGAAGACCGACTTTTTCGCCGACGCTTCGATTAAAACGGCCTCGATGTCGGGACGCGCGACGAGGAGCGGAACAGCGGGAAGCCCCGCGCCCGAGCCCACGTCAACCAAGCGCGCGCCCGGCGCGAGGAAGCGGGCGGCGAGCAACGATTCGAGGACGTGGCGCGTCGCAAACTCCGAAGGGCTGCACGGCGCGACCAGATGCAGGCGCGCGTTCCACGCCCCGACCTTGACGAAGTACGTTTTGAGAAGCTCGGCGGAGGCGTCGTCGGGCGCGAAGCCGTACGAGCCGGCGTCCGCGCGCAACGCTTCCACAAACTCCTCTTCCGGTGTTAGGTTTCTCCGCGACATCTCCCAGACCGGCCGCCGGCCGGCGAAAGCTTAGCGAATGTCAGAGACGAAAGGTAGCGCGGACGCGGGCGCGGAACTCGCCGCCGAGCACGAGCGGCTCGGGCGCGACGCCGTCCGTCTGATTAGCGACTACGCGCGCACGCTCGACCGCGCGCCCGTCTGCTCGACGGCCACGCCCGCCCAACTCGCCGCCCTCTTCGACGAGCCCCTGCCGCGCGAAGGCGTTTCGGCCGAAGAGATTTTCGAGCGGTTCCGCCGCGACGTGCTGCCGCACGCGATGAACATCCCGAGCCCGCGCTACTACGGGCTCTTTAACCCGACGCCCCTGCCCGTCGCCGTCTGGGCCGACGCGCTCGCGTCCGCAATCAACCAGAACGGCGCGGCGTGGCGCAACTCGCCGTCGGCCAGCGCCATCGAGGCGCGCGTGCTGCGCTGGCTCTGCGAACTCATCGGCTACCCCGACGGGAGCTTCGGCACGCTGACGAGCGGAGGGTCGGAAGCCAACCTCGTCGGCCTCAAGTGCGCGCGCGACGCGGCGTCCGACGAGATTAAAGACCGGGGCCTGCACGCAGGCGAAGCGCGCGGGCGACTCGTCGTCTACGCCTCCGAACAGTCGCACTACTCGCTCGTCAAGTCGGTCGACATCCTCGGCATCGGACGCGACAACCTGCGCAAAGTCGAAACGGACGCGCGTTTTCACGTCCGCGCCGACCGGCTCGTCGAAGAGATCGAGAAGGACTTGGCCGAGGGCAACACGCCGTGCTGCGTGGCCGGCGCGGCGGGCGCGACCTCTTCAGGCGTCGTCGACCCGCTCGACGAACTCGCCGACGTGGCCGCGCGCTTCGGGCTCTGGTTTCACGTCGACGCGGCCTACGGCGCGGGGCTCGCCTTTTCCGACGCGCACCGCGCGCGCCTGCGCGGCATCGAGCGCGCCGATTCGGTCACCTTCGACCCGCACAAGTGGATGTTCGTCCCGAACGAGTGCGGCGCGCTGCTCGTGCGCGCGGGCGGCCGCGTGCTGCGCGAGGCGTTCGACATCACGCCCGAGTATTTGAGCGAAGACCGCGGCGGCGCGGACGTGGAGTTTGACTTCTTCCGCTACGGACAGCTCGGCACGCGACGCTTTAACGCGCTCAAGCTCTGGATGGCGCTCAAGCACCTCGGCACGCGCGGCTACGCCGAGATCGTCGAGCGCCAAATCGAACTCGCCAACTACTTGGCCGCGCGGCTCGCGGCCGACGAGGACTTCGAGTGCGTGGGCGAGGTCGAGACTGCGCTCTGCTGCGCGCGCTTCGTGCCGCGCGCGATGAGGGGCGCGGGCGACGCGGCGCTCGACGAGTTGCAGCGCGCCTTGCAGCAGCGCGTCGAGCGGGGCGGCGGGGCTTGGTTCGCGACGACCGTGCTGCGCGGACGCCGCGTCCTGCGCATCAACGTCAACAGCTTCCTGACGGAGAGACGCCACGTTGACGATTTAGTAGAATTGCTGCGGCGCGAAGGCGCGCGACTTCTTGACGAGAGAAACGCTGTATGAGGACTGACGACCGACAACGCGGGGCACGACTTTCGGCCGCGCTCTCAAGAAACTTCGCCGCGACGCTTCTCGCGCTCGCGTGCCTTGCGGCGACGGCCGCCGCCGCGCCGCCGCAGGCGCGGAACACGCGC
>DASQDT010000237.1:0-19248 GCA_035634035.1 Pyrinomonadaceae bacterium
CCGATCTGCCGCGCTCGCGTTCCTCTTGTGCGTCGCCGCCCCCGCGGCCCGCGCGCAGGCCACGAGCCCGACGCCCGACAGCCTCATCCTCCAGATCACCAACACCGTCACGCTGCCGTCCTTCAGCCCCTCGCCCTCGCCCTCGCCGACGCCGACGCCGCCCGCGCGCAACTCCTTCGCGGGCGACACGAGCGGCAACGGGCGCTTCGTCGTCATGGAGTCGACCGGCGACATCTCGACCGAGCGGAGCGCGACGCGCAACAACGTCGACGGCAACGTCGAAATCTTCCTCTTCGACTACGCGCAGCGCCGCATCTTCCAGATCACGAACACGAAGCACGCGCTCAAGGACGCCGCCGGCAACCCCTCCGACCCGAACAACGTCGACGTCGAGGTGCGCAACCTGCGCCCGACCATGAGCCGCGACGGCCGCTTCATCGTCTTCTCGTCGAACGCCTACTCGGACGCCGCGCCCGCCCTGAGCCCGCTCAACTTCGACGGCAACGGCAACAAGGCCGCGCTTCAGGCCGACGGCAACATGGAAATCTTCGCCTACCAGATTCCCGCCGTCGCCGACGCCAACCTCTCCGAGGGCGGCGAGGTGACGTTCGTCGATCTGGCGGCCGGCACGATGACGCGCGTGACGAACACCCCGGCGAGCCGCCTGCCGGCCCCCGGCACGTCCACCGTCGCGCCCTTCATCGCCGACGACAACCGCGCGCCCGCCGTCAACGATGACGCCTCGTTCATCGCCTTCATCTCGACGCGCAACATCACGAACCTCGGCGGCGCGTCGAACGCCGACGCCAACCCCGAGGTCTTCGTCTACAACCGCACGAGCCCCTCGTTCGTGCAGGTCACGGTCACGTCGGGGCTGTTCGTCTTTAACGACAACCCTTCGCTCTCGGGGCCGGGCACGCTCATCGCCTTCTTCTCGACGGCCGACATCAACTCGACGGAGGCCGCGGCCAACCGCGGCAACGGCGAAATCTACCTCGCCGACTTCAACGGCTCGGCCGCCTCGAACGTCCGCCCCCTGACGCAGACGCCGCGCTCGACCAACGGCGACCCCGTCATCATCCTCAGCCCCGGCCGCCGCATGAGCCGCAACGGGCAGTTCGTCGCCTTCGAGACTATCGCCAGCTTCAACTCGAACGGCACGGTCAACGGCGCCCTCCAGAACACGCTCGCCGCCTACGTCGTCAACACCTCGACGGGGACGTTCACGCAGGTAGTCGCGCGCCCGCCGACGGGCCAGATCGCCGACGTGCTCCACTTCCCGACCTTCACGGGCGACAGCGCCAGCGTCGTCTTCGCCTCGTCGCTGAACTTCCGCGCGACGACGGGCGAGGTGCTCGCCGAGAACTCGACCGAGGGACTTAATCCGGGCACGCCCAGCTCGCGCCTGACGCAGATTTTCGCCGTCCCCGTCCCGTCGGGGACGAGCCCGCCCGCCAACTACCAGAAACTGACGCGCCTGCCGGGGGCGTTCGAGGGCGTGCAGCCGCGGCCGAGCGACACCCTGCGCCGTATGTCCTTCTCGATCGCGCGGACGGAGTTGGGCGGCGGCAACGCCGACTTCTCTTTCGAGGCCTACTACCTGCTCGTCCCGCAGGCGACGGGCGAGCAGACGGGCGCGGTCAACTTCTTCACGGGCGCGAGCGAGCGCCCCGTCGTCGCGCCGAGCCCGAGCCCGACGCCGCCGGCCGCCGGCGGACTCGCCCCCGGAATGCTCTCCATCGCGCGCTCGGCCCTCGTGCTCGCGCCCGCGTCGCGCGAGGTCGACGAGAACAACGCCGACGAGGCGACGCGCCGGCCCCCGCTGCCGGTCGAGCTGAACGGCGTGACCGTCTCGGTGAGCGGCGCGGCCGCGGGCCTCTACTTCGTCTCGGCCAACCAGATCAACTTCGTCGTCCCCGTCGGCTTAGTCCCGTCGGGCGCGAACACCAGCGTCCCCGTCGTCATCAACAACAACGGCACGGTCATCCGCTCCACCGTCAACATCCACCCGGCCTCGCCCGACATCTTCACCTCGACGAACGGGGCGGGCGGGCGCGCGGCCGTGCTCAACGTGACGAACCCTTGTGTCGCGGCGACGGGCGAGCCGTTCACGGTGACGACGACGCGGCCCGCCGGGGGAGTCTGCACGGCGACGACGACCGAGCAGGCGCCGACCGAGCTGCTCATCGTCCTGACGGGCGTGCGCAACATCACGAGCCCGGCGAACGTGTCGGTGACTATCGGGACGACCGTCATACAGGGGACGGCCAACGCGGATTCGCCGATTCGCTCGGTCGGGCCGTCGCGCACGGCGGGCTTCGACCAGATAGTCGTCCGCCTGCCGGCCACTCTGGCCGGCGCGGGCGACGTGCCCGTCGTCGTCACCATCACGACGACGGCCGGCACGTTCACGAGCCGCCCGGCCGACACCGCGCCGCGCATCACGATTCAGTAGCGCGGGGAGTTGTCAGCAAACAGCGGTCAGCCTTCAGCTTTTTGTATTCTCCGACGGTTCTGCGTTTAAATGGGCGCAAGAACTTCCGTCGAAGGATGAAGCTGAAAGCTGACCGCTGTTTGCTGAGTGCTCCCTTATGCTCTTCGGCCTAGACGCGCTGCCGCTCACGTCGCCCAAGACGGGCGTCGGCCACTACACGGCGGAGCTGGCGCGCGCTCTGGCCCGCTGCGCGCCGTCCGACGAGTTTGAGCTGGCCTACCCTTCGACCTTCCCCGCGCTCGCCGGGGGCGAGGGCGAATCGAATAAGCTTCCCGAAAATCTGAAAGTCGCGCGCGTCGCCGTCGGCGCGCTCGGCCGCCGCTGGTGGTCGGTCGGGCTCCCGCTGCACGCGCGCCGCAGGGGTTACGACCTGTTCCACGGGACGAACTACGACGTGCCCGTCTGGGGCGGGTGCGCCACCGTCCTGACCGTGCACGACCTCTCGACGCGACTGCACCCGGAGACGCACGAGGCGCGGCGCGTCTTCCGCTCGCGCTGGCGTCTGCCGCTGATGGCGCGCGCCGCGACCGTCATCATCACGCCGACCGAGAGCGTCCGCCGCGAGCTCTGCCAGCACATGACGGTCGAGCCGTCGAAGGTCTTCGCCGTCGCCGAGGCCCCGCGCCGCGTCTTCGCCCCGGCCGACGAGACGGAGGCGCGCGAGGTGAGGCGTCGTCTCGGCGTCGAGGGCGACTTCCTGCTCGCGGTCGGGACGGTCGAGCCGCGCAAGAACCTTCTGGCTTTGGTGCTCGCGTTCGAGGAGCTCGTGCGCCGCCGCGGCGAGAACTTGCGCCTGCGTCTCGTCATCGCCGGGCCGCGCGGGTGGCTCAACCGCGAGTTCCTCGCGCGGGCCGAGCACTGGGTCGTCAAAGACCGCATCACGTTCACGGGCTACGTCTCGGACGAAGACCTGCGCGCGCTCTACACGTCGTGCCGCGCGTTCGTCTACCCGTCGCTCTACGAGGGCTTCGGGCTCCCGCCGCTCGAAGCGATGGCGTGCGGCGCGCCCGTCGTCGCGAGCCGCATCCCGGCGTTAGCGGAGACCGCGGGCGGCGCGGCGCTGCTCGTCCCGCCGTCGGACGTGCGCGCGCTGGCCGAGGCCGTCGAGGGCGTGCTCGACGACGCGGCGCTCGCCGCGCGTCTCGCGCGCGCCGGACTCGCGCACGCCGCCAAGTTCACTTGGGAGCGCGCCGCGCGACAGACGCTCGAAGTCTACCGCGAGGCTTTGCGGCGTAACTCCGCCGGGCCGCGGCGCGCCGGGGGCGACGCGGGCGCGGGAGGGGAACTGACGTGAGCGCGCGCGCGGACACGGGAGAGCGGGCGCGCGTGCGCGGGCGGGGCGCGCGGGCGGGCCTCTTTCTCTTCCTGACGCTCTGGCTCGGCTACGGCCTGACCGTCAACTCGTCGAACCTCTACGAGTTCAACTTGCAGCAGATAGGCGTCGAGGCCATCGCCGAGCGCGGCAACTTCTACCTCGAAGGCTCGCGCGTCCCCGAACTCGTGCCGCGCGGCGACGTGTTCCTCCACGGCGGGCGCAAGTACGCCGCCAAGCAGCCCGGGCAGTTCATGGCCGGCGCGCTCGCCTACACGCTCCTGCGCCCGTTCGGCGTCAGCTACGTCGCCGATTACCCGCTCGCCTCCGCGCTCGTCACCTTCCTGACGGCCTCGCTCGTCACGGCGCTCGCCGGCCTCGCCGTCTTCCGCCTCGCGCGCTCGCTCGACCCCGAACCCGAACGACTCTCGCGCCCGCTCGCCGTCGCGCTCGCCTACGGCTTCGCCACGACGGCCTTCCCCTACGCGGGCATCGCGCACCACGACGCGCTCGCCTCCGGCTACCTGCTGCTCGCCTTTTATCTTGTCTTCCGCGTCGCGGGCGCGCGCGGGCGCGAAGGGCGGGGCGAGAAACTACGCGCGGCCGGCGCGGGCCTCCTGCTCGGGCTGACGCTGACGACCTCGATGCTGCCGGCCTTGATGACGGCCGTCGTCATCGTCTACTTCGTCACGCTGCGGCGCTGGCGCCTGCTCCCCCTCTTCGCCGCGGGCGCGCTCGCGGGCCTCGCGCCGCTCCTCGTCTACAACGCCGCGAGCTTCGGCAACCCGCTCCTGATGCCGAACGTCGCCGGCAACTACTCCGACACCTTCTTCCGCCTCGACGCCGAGAACTTCCTCGACAAGCTACGTTTCTACACGCGCACGGTCGCGCTCTACGTCCCCGTCTTCGCGGTCGGCGCGGCCGGACTCCTCTTCTACCCGCGCGCGCGCCGCCGCGAACAGCTCGCGATGCTCGCGCTCGTCGCGGTGCTTCTCGTCTACGTGCTCAACATCGACACGCGCGGCGGACACCAGTACGGCCCGCGCTATATGCTCCCGCTGATGCCCTACGCCGCGCTCGGCCTGCTCGGCTACGCCTTCGCGGCGGGCGGCTTGCGACGCCGCCTCGCGCTTTTGCTCGTCGCCGTCGCCGCGCTCTTCTCAGCCGGAGTCAACCTGCTCGGCGCGCTCCACGGCAGTATGTACAGCGACACCGCGCCCTACGCCGCGCCCGTCTACCTTTCCGCGATCGCGCGCGGCGAGACGAGAGACTTCCCGCTCGCGCCGTGGCTCGCGGCGCCTTTCGTCGTGAGTCTCGCGATGCTCGTTTATTGCGCGTGGGCGGGGCGGGGGGAGTCCGCGTCGTCTTCGCGGTAAAGATAGATCGAGCCGCCGAAGACGGCCTCGGGCCGTCGCCCGCGGTAGCGAGCGAAGTAGTTGACGCGCCGCTCTTCGGTCGGGCGGTCGGTGTCCGCGCCGCCGTTGACGGTCGAGCCGTTGAGGTAGCCCGCGCCGATGGCCACGAAGCGCGTCGGCGGGAGCGGGCCGCCTTTGGCCGAGAGGATGTCGTGGTTGCGCACGCCGTAGAAGTGGAGCGTGCCCCACCCGCCCGAGATGGCCGTCCGCACGTCGGTCTCGCCGCGCGCGCGCAGATATTCCGCGAGCGCCTTCACGTCGTCGCCCCACTCGACGTTCGAGTCCGAGAGGTAGTGCCAGCGCGGGTGACGGGAGGCGAGCTGGCTCATGTAAGGAATGTAATCCGGGTAAGCGCGCGCGGCCTCGACGGCCGACCACGCGAGCACCGCGGCGACGAGGGCGAGCGCGACGCGCGGCGCGCGCGTCACTTTTAGAACGCGGTCGAGGAGCGCGCCCGAGGCGATGAAGAGGAACGGGTAGGCGGGCAGGAAGTGTCGGACGCCGATGTTGATGTGGCTCGTCAAAGAGACGACCAAGTAGACGCCGAGCGGCACGAGCACGAGCGCGAAGCGCCGGTCGCGCCGGACGAAAAATCTGTGAAGCGACCAAGCGAGCGCGGCCGCCGAGACGAGGAGGAAGGGGAGCGACGTTTTGAGCGCGAAGGCGACGGGGAAGTAGTACCACCAGCCGGCCGCCGAGTGCGCGCCGAGGAGCGAGGCGGCGTGCCCCTCGCTGTTGTGCAGCCAGACGTTGTAGATGCCGAACAGGAAGTAGGTCGGCACGATTTTCGAGAGCGCGCTGATCGCGGACATCAGCGCGTCGAAGACGGGCGCGGACTTCAGACGCATCCAGCCCACGTCGGCCCCGTCGAGCGTCGGGCTCTGAAAGTAGTAGGCCGCGTTGACGACGAGCAGCACCATGCCTGCGACGAGCAGCGCGTGAGCGACGACGCGCCCGCGCGTGACGTCGAGACGCGGCGCGCGCCAGAGCATGAGGGCCGCGCCGACGGCCATCACGGGCGCGAGGACGACCATCGAGAACTTCGTGATGAGCGCGACGCCGGCCGCGAGGCCGAGCCACGCGGCGCGTCGCGCGTCGGGCGCGCGCCGGTAAGAGTCGAGCGCGAAGAAGGCGAGCAGGAAGACGAGCGCGGCCGGCAGGTCGGTGTGCACGACGCGGCCGTGCCCGAGCACCGTCGGCTCGAAGGCGAAGAGCGCGACGGCGAGGAGCGCGGCGCGCTCTCCGAAGTGGCGGCGCGCGTAGAGGAAGATGAGCGCGCCGAGCGCGCACGCGAGCGGAATCATCATCACGCGCGGCCAGAACGAGAGCGACTCGAAGCGCGCGGCGTTCGCGCCCCAGAAGCGCGAGTGGTAGCCCCACGTCCGCTCCATGAAGTTCTCGTGCGGGTTGGCGGGCGGCGGCGGCTCGTCCGGCTGGACGAAGAGCAGGGGCAGCGCGGCCCACATCTTCACCAGCGGCGGGTGCTCGTTGTTGAGATGGAAGTCGCCCGCGACCAGATGGTAGTATCCGGCCGGGATGTGAACGATCTCGTCGTTGGTGATGCTCTTGCGTTGGACGGCCGTGTAGAGGTTCGCGGCCAGCAGAAGCAGAAGGCACGCGCAGGCGGCCCCGTGGGGGCGCGCGGAGACGAAGTCGCGCGCCGCGGCGAGCGCGCCGCGCACGCGCCCCGCCGCTTCTCCCAACGAGAGCGACGTTTCCCGCTCCGATGCCTCTTCCATACAGTCCGCGTCTGAAGATAACGCCTGACCGGCTGGCGGCGCTAGTCACGGCGCTCGCGCCGCTCCTCTACTTCTACCCGGCCACGCTCGGGCGACTCTTCCTCGTCCCCGCCGACGGCGTCGTCTTCAACGTGCCCCTGCGCGTCGCGGCCGCGCGCGTCGTCGCGGGCGGGAGCCTGCCGCTCTGGAACCCTTACGTCTTCGCGGGGCTCCCCCTGCTCGGCGCGGCGCAAGGGGGCCTCCTCTTCCCGCTCAACTGGTTCTTCCTCCTCCTGCCCGCGCACGCGGCCTCGAACCTGATGATGCTCGCGACCTACGCGCTCGCGGGCGTGGGCGCGTACCTGTACGCGCGCCGCAGCGGGTCGAACATCTCGGGCGCGTTGCTGACGGGCTTCGTGTGGCAGGCGTGCGGCTTCATGGTCGCGCAAATCGGGCACACGAACGTCGTGCAGACGGCCGCGATGCTGCCGTGGGTTCTGTGGGCGGTCGAGGCTTGCGCGGCGGACGCTTCCCGACGGCGCGGCGTCGTGCTCGCCGCGCTCGTCGCCGCGCAGGTCTTCGCCGGTCACAGCCAGACGAACGCCTACGCGCTCGTCATCGCCGCCGCCTACGCGCTCGTGTTGGCTTATACGGCGGCGACGCGCGAGGGGCGGCGCTCGGCTTTGCGCGCGCTCGCATTCATCTTCGCGGGGCTCGCGCTCGCGGCCGTGCAGATTCTCCCGACGCTTGAGCTTCTGCGCGCCTCCTTGCGCGCCGACGCGAGCTACGAATTCTTCTCGTCCTTCTCGATGCCGCCGCGGTTCGCGCTCACGCTCGTCGCGCCGTACGTCTTGGGCGGCGGCGACGGCACTCTCTTCCGCGCGCCTTACACCGATGTCGCCTTCTACGCCGAGTACATCGGCTACGTCGGACTCGCCCCCCTCGCGCTCGCCTTCGTCGCGCCGCTCACGCGACGCGACGCGCGGACGAGGTTCTGGGCGGCGGTCGCGGTCGTCGCCTTCGCGCTCGCGCTCGGGCGCTTCCTGCCCTTCGACCTCTACGCGGCCGTCTACCGAGTGCCCGTCCTCAACCTCTTCCGCGTCCCCGCGCGACACCTGATGGAGTTCGACTTCGCGCTGGCCGTCCTCGCGGGGCGCGCGCTCACGCAACTCGCGTCGGCGCGCGAGGCGCGAGGCGCGGCGGCGCGTCTGCGCGGAAGTACGACGGCCGTCGTGGCCGTCGTCAGCGCGTCTCTCATGCTCATGACGGTCGCGGCCGTCACCGTCGGGCGTCCCGCGGATTTCCGTCTCGGCCGACTCGGCCCCGTCAGCGTCTTGCGCGCGCCGGAGCTTTTCATGCCCGTCGTCCTCGCCGTCGTGAGCGCGTGGGCCGTGTTGAGGTACGCGCGGACGAGAAAGAGACGCGCGACGGCGCTGCTGTTCGTCGTCGTCGTCTTCGACCTCTGCCTGTGGGGGCACGCGAGCGGCTGGCGGCGCGCGCCGCGTCGCGACGACGAGCTTTGGCGCGAGCCTCCGGTCGTCAGAGTTTTGCGCGAGCGCGAAGGGGGCGGCGAAGGCTCTTACCGCGTGCTGACCGTCGCGCGGAAGTTCTCGCCGGAGGGGCCGACAGTCGCCGCCGCGCCCGAGGGCGAGTTCCTGCTGGCGCTTCAGCCGAACACGTACATGATGCACGGCGTCGAGAACGCGGCCGGCTACGACGGCTTCGGGCTCGAACGCTACAGCCGGCTCGCGGGCGACATGAAGGTCTGGGGCGAGCTGACCGACGCGGAGCGGACGCTCGGGCGCGACAGCCGCGAGCTCGACGTGCTCAACGTCCGCTACCTCGTCGCGCGCAACCCGCGCTTCGACTTCGACGCACGAGGCCCCGCCGCGCCCGCGCCGACGATCGAACAGACGCCGCAGACCGAATCAGCGACTCAGACACCGACGCCGGAGAGCGCCGACGCCGGGCCGCTCGGCCTGCCGCCGCTCAACGCGGGCGAGCGCCTCGTCTTCGAGACGCCGAACGTGAAGGCCGACGCCCTGACCCTCGTCACCAACCTCTCGTGGGCCGCCGAGGTCGAGGACGGCACGACGGTCGCGCGCGTCCGCCTGCGCTCGGCCGAGGGGCGCGTCTTCGAGTTCGACGTGCGCGCGGGCCGACACACGTCCGAATGGTCTTACGACCGCGACTCGACGCGCGCCTCGGTCAGACACGAACGCGCCGCCGTCGCGAGCACCTTCAAGGTCAGCGACCCGTCGGGCGACTACGAGGGCCACACCTACCTCGCGCGGTTCACGCTCCCGAGCGAGGCGACCATCACGGGTGGCGAGATGGAGACGGAGCGCTTGGCCGTCGCGCCGAAGCTCGGCGTGAGCGTCGAGCAGATCAGCGTCGGCGATAGCGCCGTGCGGCGCGGGCAGGTGAGGAGATTCGGCGCGGGCGACGCGGGCGACGAAGGCCCGCCCGCGGCAGCGGCGTCGCGCTGGCGTCACGTCACGGACGAAGGGCCTCTGACGGTCTACGAGAACACGCGTGCGCTCCCGCGCGCGTGGCTCGCGCCGGTGGCGCTCGCGCTCGCGGACGACGCGAAGCTCAAGACCGTCCGCACGGGCCTCCTGCCTGACGGGCGCGCGTGGAACCCTCTGACGACGGCCCTCGTCGATTCCGACGTGGCGACGGAACTCGCGGGCGCGGGTGCGACGGAGGCGGGACGCGCCGAGGTGACGCGACACGAGCCGAACCGCGTCGAGGTCACGACCGAATCGGGCGCGGCGGCGATACTCGTCCTCGCGGACAATCACTATCCCGGCTGGCGTGCCTACGTCGACGGCCGCGCTGTCGAAACGCTGCGCGTCAACTACAACCTGCGCGGCGTCTTGCTTGAGCCCGGACGCCACAACGTCGCGTTCCTCTACCGCCCGAAGTCCGTCGCCATCGGCCTCGCAATCTCCCTGCTGGCGGCCGCCGCGCTCGGCGTGTGGTGCGCGCGCGAAAAGAGAGAAGGCCGGCCCCTTCGAGTGGGCCGGCCTTCGCGCGCGGAGTGAAACTTAAGAACCGGAGTTTAGAAACGCGAGCGGTACTCGCCCGAGACGAGGAACGAGCGCACCATCTGGGCCTCGTGGAAGTCGCCGCCGTGGTCGTTGAGCTTCTTGAGCCAGAAGGCGAAGCCCTCGGGGTCGGGGTCGCGGCGCAGGTAGCCGACGTACTGCATGAAGACGAAGGCCGGGTTCTTCTCCTTCTGGTCGAAGGCCGCGCTCTCGACTATCTTGCGCAGGACGCTCGCGCGCCCGGCAGTCGTGTTGTTGGCCGCGAGTTCCGAGACGAGCGCGTTACGGTTGACCGACTCGGGGCTGACGCCCGCGCGCTGGACGAGCTTGTCGACGTACTCGGCCGGCGTCATGCTCGTCGGGAACGAGGCGAGGAACGAGGGGCGCGTGACCCAAGTGCTCGTGAAGCTCGCCTTGTTGGCGTCGAGCTTCTGCTCCGCGCCGGGCTCGCCGATGATGACGCCGTTGCCGACCGCGCGCGTGTCGGGCATGAACGAGGCGTAGGTCGGGAGCGTGCCGAAGCTCGCGCGCTGGAGGCGGTAGACGTAGTAGCCCGTCCCGCGGAACTCGATGGAGAGGAAGAAGGCGCCCGAAGTGTTGTCGCGCTGGAAGCCGACGCAGGTCGTGTCGGGGCCGCAGTTGTTGATCTGCCCCATCCAGAACTGGAAGCCGGCTTGGTCGGGGAAGCGGCTCAGGAAGTCGACGTACTGCTGCTGGACGAAGAAGTCGGCGTCGTCAATCGTGATGGGCGTGTTCGTGCCGGGCCGAAGCCGCAAGGGCTTGACGCGCGTGTTGCCGTACATCAGCTCGGACGGCAGGCGGTTGCCGTCCTCCGAGACGATGCGCAGGGTCGGCGCGCTCTGCTGGCCGAGTGCGGCCACGGCGGCGAGCGACAAGACGGCGAGCGCCGAAAAAAGTTTTCGCATCACTTTGCTCCCGAGTATTTCTGGATCGGCTGGAGAGTTTCGCCCGGCGGACGGCGGAATGTGTTTTCGCGTTCGCGGCCGGAAACTCCACGCGGGAGCTGAGGCGTTGCTCCCGTCACGACCGGAAGCGAGTGTAAGACCCGCCACGGCCTTTGTCAAACCGTGCGTCTGCAAGAGATTAGCGGCCGCAAACGCGCCCGCCGGGCGACCCTTCCGGAACGTCTTTTCGATGACCCGACGGCGCTCCGGAGTTGGCCGCTTTAAGTCACGCGGAGCTCGCGGCGCGGGACGTGCGAGCCGAGGTCTTCGAACCAAGAGAGGTGCTCGGAGACCATGTCGAACTCTAAGACGTAGCGGCCCGGGCGGTCGGGCGCGCGCATGACGAGGTCTAATTCGACCGACTCGCCCGGCTCCACGTCGCGCGGCAGAACCGCGCCCGCGTAGTAAAAAAACGTCTCGCCCTCGTCCGCGCCGTCGTCATCACGGGCGCCGCCCGTCAGGTGCGCCGCGAGTCTGACCGCGCCGCGCGAGTCGTCGCCCTCGCCGGCCGCGAGCCAGCGCGCGAAGCCGGTGTTTTCGACGCGCGCGCGGAACCTAATCTCGCCCCCGGCGCGCGCATCAATCGGCGCGTCGTCCGGGAGCGTGATGAGCGCGGAGAGGTACTGTAGCGAGCGGCTGTCGGGGTAGGGCGCGCGCTTGCGGCAGACCAAGACGGCGCGCTCCTCGTACTCGCCGGGGTGGACTGTGACCTCGTCAAAGCCCGTGTTCAGGAGGAGCGCGCGCAGCGCGTCAGGCGAAGGGAGAAACCAGTTGTAGATGGCCTCCTTGCTCCCTTGCGGGTTCTCGACGTAGGCGAGCGGGTGGAGCGTGGGCCGCAAGCCCCCGACCGGGTGCGCGAAAGAGCCGGGCGAGCGGCCGGGCGGGAAGACGGCCGTCTCGACGATGAGCAGCTCGCGCGTCACCTGAAAGAGTTTTTCGAGCGCGAGGACGAGGTGCTTGAGGTGGTAGACGAGCCCGAGCGCGAGCGTCACGTCGAACTGCCCCGCGACGTTAGGGTCGAGGTCGTAGACCGACTCACGCCGGTACTCGATGTCTAAGCCGAGCACGCGGCGGACGAACTGTGCCTGACGGACGAGGCTGCGCTGCGCGTCGATGCCTAAGACGCGACGCGCGCCGCGCCGCTTGGCCTCGACGCAGTAGAAGCCCGCGTTACAGCCCACGTCGAGGACGGTCTTGCCCGTCAAATCATCCGGCAGGTGCGGGCGGACGCGCTCCCAAGTCGGGCGCGGGTGCTCGACCGGCTCGCCGACGGCCGTGACGGTCTTTGTGACGAGGCCCGCGCCGAGGTCGATGCAGTGGAACCACGGGCCGAGCCGCTCGACGCCCTCGATGATCTCCTCGCGCCTCATCAGCTCTCACCCGCGCGCACGACGAAGGGCAGCGCCAAAGCCTCCGACCCCCGCTGCTCGAACCAAGCGACGTGCTGCGCCACCAAGTCGATCTTCAGCGTGTAGGGGCCGGCCGCGTCGGGCGCGCGCAAAGTCAGCGCGACGCGCGCCCCTTCGCCGGGCGCGAGCGCGCGCGGCAAGGGCGGCTCGCCGTGTCGCTCCTCGACCAAAGCGCCCGACGCGTCGAAGAGTCTCAAGGCGATCATCACCGCGCCGCGCCGCGCCGCCGTCCCCTTGAGCCAGACCGTGTCGCCCGTGTTTTCGACCGCGAGCGCGACGCGCGCGCTCTCGCCCGCGGCGAAAGAGTCGGGCCACGCGTCCTCGACTGTCAGGCGCGCCGCGAGTCGGCCGGGGGCATCGCTGAGCGGCACGTCCGCGGCCGTGGCGACGCCACCGACGACCTTCTTGCAGAGGAGATAGTTGACGGCCGTCGTCTCGACGGGGACGCGCCCGTCCACCAAGCTCTCGCGCTCGAAAAGGCCGGCGGCGTTAACGAAGTCGCCGACGACGGCGAAGCCGTGCTCGACGAGGAGGGCGCGCAGGTAGTCGCGGCTGAAAGGCGACTCCAGAGTCTCGAAGCGCTCCATCACGCCGACGAGTTCCTCCTCGGTGGCCGAGCCCTCGTCGGGGCGGTCGCCTTCGAGGACGAAGAGCATCCCGCCGCGCGCCGTCATCCGCGCGAGGTTGCGCATCACGGCGCGCTCGTCCTCGAAGTGGTGGAGCGAGTCGTAGCAGACGACGGCGTCGAACTCCTCTTCGAGCGGCGAGCCTTCGGCGTCGTGGACGAGGAAGCGGCAGCGCAGGCCGGTCTCGTGGTCAACGTCGTAAGGGACGCGCGCGACGCGGTCGCGGGCGATCTCGATGAGGTCGGGGCTGATGTCGATGCCGGTCACGTCGTAGCCGAGGCGCGCGAAGTACTCGGAGAGCCAGCCGGAGCCGCAGCCGACATCGAGAATGCGGCGGCCGGCGGGGAGCGCGAGCGCGGCGGCGAGGTTGGCGAAGTCGCAGAAGTGCCGGTGCGTCTCCTCGTCCAACCCGTCGCCCTCGTGCTTGGGCGGCTTGTTGGCGAGGTTGTAGAAGGGCTTGGTGTAGAGGTAGTGGCGGCGCTCGGCGTCGAGCTTCGACGGGTACTCGACGGCCGCGCGCTTGTAGTCGATGCCCTCGACCTTTTTGAGACGGCCGGGCCGCGCGTCGCCGTTACCGCCGCCCCCGTTCGGGTGCGCTTCGACGCTCGCCGCGCGCCCGTCGTGTGACGGCGCGGGCGCCGGGCGCGCGGCCGGCGCGTGCGCGATTGTCGTCGTGTGCTGCGGCGTTGGCGTCGTGTGCTTGGGCGCGAGCGCGTCGAGTTCGGAGGCGACGCGGGCGAGGAGTCGTGAGTCGCGGTCGGCGTCGAGGCCGAGACTAGCAACCTCCTTCGAGACGCCGGCGACGAGGCGGCGGCGCGCGCGGCCCGAGACGACTTCGGCGATGAAGTCGAGGTAGCCGGCGGCGCTCCGTCGTATGTCGTGTTCGGCGAGGACGTGCCGCCGCGCGTTCCGGCCTATCTTCTCGCGCAGCGGCGCGTCCGCCAGAAGCCTTCTCAAGTAGGCCTCGACGAGCGCGCCCGCGTACTCGTCGGCGTCGACCTTGACGACCGCGTCGTCGGGCAGCTCCGCGAACCAGCCGACGTTCGAGACTAACGCGGCGACGCCGCCCGCCATCACGCGGCACAGACTGCCCGAGGTCTCGCCCGACGTGCGCGCGCGCAAGTTCACGGCGATGTCTGTCTCGGCGATGCGCCGCTCGAACTCCTGAAGCGGGACGTGGCCCGTCACCTCGACGCGGTCTTGCAGGTTGTAAAGCTCGACGAGCGCGCGCACGTCGAAGTAGTTGCTCGGCGCGCCGACGAGCGTGTAGCGGAAGTCGCACTCCGTGCGCAGGCGTCCCAACGCCGCGAGCACGAGCTCGACGCCCTTGTCAGGCGTGATGATGCCGAACGAGGCGACCGAGACCGGGCCGCCGTCGCGCCGCGCCGCGCGCTCGGGCTCCCGGGCGGCGCGCGGCGTGATGTGGTGGTTGACTTGGGCGACGGGGACGCCGGGCGCTATCTCCGAGAAGCGGGCGCGGGCCCAACGCGAGTGGACGATGATGCCTTCGGCGGCGCGCGCGAGTCGGAGGTTGAGGGGGTATCCGAGCGGGCGCGAGAAGTGCGCGGGCGTGCCGCCGCGTCGCAGCGACGCTTCGGCCGCGGCGCGCTCCGCGGGGCCGTGCTCGGCCTCGACCTCGTCGAGGTAGACGTTTAAATCGCCGCGCGAGCGCGCGAGCCCGAGGAAGAAGTCTTGGAGGGCGAAGTCGTGAAAGACGGCGACGCCGGGTCGCGCGCGCATCGCGTCGTAGAGCCCCGCGTGGTAGCGGTGGTCGTTGCCGAGATGATAGAGCGCGGCGTCGTACTCGCCGAGGCGCGCGAGCGAGGAAGGGTCTTTGACGTAATCGAAGACGCGGAAGCGCGAGACGACCTCGCGGTTCGAGGGCGCGAAGCCTTCGACAAAGAGGTCGATTTGCGCGCCCGCGTCGGCCAAGTGCGGCAGAAGCTCCTCGCTGTAGTCGGAGATGCCCGACGGCTGCGGGTTGAGCGGGCTGAAGAAAGCGAGTCTCATATCACGACAACGCAACGGTAAAGCGCGCGGCGAAGAGCGCCGCGAGCAGGGCCAGCAGGACGAGCGAGACGGCGCGAATCGTCTGGTCGAGCCGCGGGCGTCCGGACGCGGCCGCCGCCAACACCATGAAAACCGGGAACAAGACCATTGCATAACGCGCCTGCGATTGCAACAGACGCGACGAGAGCGCGACGAGTGTCGCCGACATGACGTAAACGCCGAGCGCCCACTCGCGCCTGCGCAGCAACACGGCCGCGGAGGCGAGCGCGAGCGCGGCGGCCGCGAAGTTGAGCAGGCGAAAGTCCCAGTGGCTCATGACGAGGAGCGGGTCGCGCAGGTAGTCGTAGAGCGGGGCGAGGAAGAGTCCCGGCGCGCGCCCCCACGCCGCGAGCGCGTCGCGGAAGGCGAAGGCGTTGCCCGTGATCGAGCGCAGGAAAAGCATGAAGGCGACGAGACCCGCCGGGACGAGGAGCAGCCAGAGCGCCTCGCGCCGACGCCACGCGCGCCCGTGGCGTTGCAGGTAGAGCACGGCGAGCGCCGGCAGCAGGAGCACGCCCGTCAGGCGCGTCGCCGAGGCCAGCGCGCCGAGAAGTGCGGCCGCCCACCAGCGCCCGCGCCGCCCGGCGTAGAGGCTCGCGACCGTGAGCAGCAGAAAGAGCGACTCCGTCAGCGGGAGCGAGAAGAAGTAGCTGACGGGGAAGGCGGCCAAGTAGAAGACGGCGCGGTCGGCCGTCTCGGCGTCGAGGCCGAAGGCGCGCGCGGCGCGGTGGAAGAGGAGGAGCGCGAAGAAGAAGAAGAGGTGCGAGAGCGCGACGCCCGTCAGGGGGTACTCGCCGGTCAGCCGCCCGGCCTCGCGCCACACGAGGGGGAACAGTGGGAAGAAGGCCCAGTTGCGCTGCCTGTCGGCCGAAAACGCCTCACGGTCGTAGCCCTTCTCGGCGATGGTCACGTACCAGTTCGCGTCGGCCTGCATGACGGTCTCGCGCACGACGCGCGCGAAAGGGATTTTGGCGAGCGACAGGTTGAGCCAACGCGTAGCCGCGCTCGGGTCGCCCTCGCTGACGCGGCTCATCTGCCCGCCGACGACGAGGACGACCATCACGACGACGCGCGTCAGAAGGAAGCTGAAGGCGGCCGAGCGCAGGGCCTCGTCGCGGCGCGCGCGTCGCAGCCAATCTCGCAGACGCGCTCCGCGCCGCGCGCGCGCCGTCGCCGTCTCGTGCGCCGCCTCGTCTGTCAACGCGCGCCTCCGTCGCCCGGCTCCGCGCGGCCGACCTCGATGAAGAACATGGAGATGCGCAGGTGGGGGGAGAAGTAGGGAAGCTCGAACGGCGTGACCCGCTCGGCCGTGAGGCCGCGCCGCGCGAGGTCGGCCTCGGCCTCGGCGCGATTCTCCGCGAAGGCGATGGAGCAGAGCCGCCGCCCCCCGGCGCGCGCGAGTGTGCTGCGGAAGAGCGCGCGCCCCTCTTCGGCGTCGAAGTACTGTTCGGTGTCGATGCCGATGACGGGCGCGCGACCGTTGAGCAGCACCTCGATGCTCGGCGTCTTCATGGCCGAGGCGACCCAGACCTCGCAGCCGTCGAAGCGCGCGCGCCACTCGTCGGTCTGGAAGTCGCGCAGCGAGTGGTCGCGCAGGAGGTGGGCGGACTCGTTTCGGAACGCGTCGGCGTTTTTGAGCAGCGTCGGCCGGCCCGACCACTCCGTGCGCTTGACGTGATGCCACGCGCGCGCCGCCTGCCAAGTGAGCCCGAGCCAGAGCGCGACGGCGACGGCCACGCCGGCTTTGCGCCAGAGCGGGGCGCGCCCCGCGCGCGCCAGACTCGCGGCGACGGCGATGACGACGACGCCCGACAGGAGCTCGACGGCGAGCGCGTAGCGGATGTAACCCGTGCTGAAGCTCCACAGCAGCGCGCCGGACGCGACGACGAATGAGAGCGGGCGCAGGCGCGCGTCGCGCCGCGCGAGGGCGAGCGCGGCGACGGCGGCGACGAAGCCGTAAGAGATGCGCCCCGTGTAGACGGCCAGCTCGCACAGCCTTTCGGTGCGGAAAGGTATGAGGACGGGCCAGAGGAGTTTTTCGACGAGCCCGACCGGCCCCCAGCGCGGATCCCACACGCTGTGCTGCGACCAGAAGGGCGAGCGGAAGATGCCGTTGTAGACGGGGAAGACGGGGCTCCCGGTCTCGCGCCAGAGGTAGACGGCGAAGGGCAGGAAGGTGACGAGGAAGGCCGCGAGGCAGACGAGCGTGAGGCGTGCGAGGGAGGGGAGTGAGTGGCGACGCGCGGCGACGACGCGATAAGCGCACAGCAACACGACTGCCAGCGCGGCGGCCGCGTTCGTCAACTTGAAGGCGACGCCCATGCCGAGGAGCAGCGCGATTCGCATTAACAAGCGTCGCTCACGACGGCTCTCGTCAACCGTCGCGTCGCCCGTCTCGGCGTCCTCCTCGTCGCGCGCGCCGAGTCGGAGCGCGAGGTAGGTCGCTTCGAGGAGGAGCGGGAGGGCGAGCAGGTCGGCCATGTAGTTGTTGATCTCAAAAAGCGCGTGCTCGGCCGTGACGACGAGCAGGACGCCGGCCGCGCGCAAAGTAGCGCCGCGCACGTAAGGCCGCAACAACTTGTCGCAGGCGCGCGCCGCCCAAAGGTAGGCGAGGAGGTTGGCTATCGTGCCGAGTCGGTAGCCGAGCGCGTGGCGGAAGAGGCCCGTCACCATGTCGGGCGCGGGGTTGTAGGGCGCGGGCGTCGGGAAGAACTCGTCGGCGCGGTAGACGAAGCCCGCGAGCGCGCGCTCGGCGTGGAGCAGACGGTAGTTGAGCACGTCGAAGGAGACGTCGGGGAAGGGGACGCGCATCGCGTAGACGAAGGCGAGCGGGAGCGCGACGACGAGCCAGAAGGCCGGGCGCGCCGTCGTCTCTTCGCCCTCCTCTTTCGACGCGACGTAGAAGACGAGCGCCGCCGCGCCCGCGAGCGCCGAGAGCGCCCACGCGGCGGCGCTGTTGTCGGTGACGAACCAGAGGTACTGACGCGCGAAGACGGCGAAGTAGAGGCCGAGGAGGGCGTCGCCGGGAAGTTCGAGGCGGCGCGCGAAGTCGCGCGCCCGCGTCGTCGAAGCTCCGGCCCTCCCGCTCACTCGCCCCCCGACGCCCCGGCGCGGCGCTCGAACTCGTCGGCGAGCAGGTGCATGTGGTACTCGAACTCCTGCGAGCGCCGCGCGATGGAGTGGAGCACGAGGCCGACCGTGACGGAGAGCAGCCCGCACGCGAAGAGAAGAATCGCCGCGAGCGAGAGCGCGAGCGGCATCGAGCGCCCGTCGCCGACCGTGACGACGAAGGCGGCGAGGCCGAAGGCGAGCGAGGCGAGGAGCAGGGCGAGTCCGACGCCGCCGAAGAAGGTCAGCGGCTTGTAGTCGCGGAAGAGCGCGAGGATGGTGTTGAGGATGAGCACGCCGTCGCGGAAGAACTGAATCTTTGAATGACTCCCCTCCGGCCTGTGAACTAAATCAACCGGGACTTCCAAGACGCGGTAGCCGCGCTCGACGGCCTTGACGGTCAGCTCCGTCTCGATCTCGAAGCCGCCGCCGAAGAGCGGGACGCGCTTGACGAAGCGGCGGTTGAAGGCGCGGTAGCCGGAGAGAATGTCCGTGAGGCGCACGCGGAAGAAGGTGTTGAGGGCGCGCCGGACGAGGCGGTTGCCGAAGCGGTTGAGCTGCCGGAACTCGCTGCGCGACTCCGTGTGCAGGCGCGAGCCGACGACCATGTCGGCCTCGCCCGACAGGACGGGCGCGAGCAGCGCGTGGACGGCGGCGGCCGGGTACGTGCCGTCGCCGTCGACCATCACGTAGGCGTCGGCGTCGACGGCGCGGAACATCGCCTGCACGACGTAGCCCTTGCCCTGCCGCCGCTCGGAGTAGACTTCCGCGCCGGCCTCGCGCGCGAGCTCCGCCGTGCGGTCGGTCGAGTTGTTGTCGAAGACGTAGACGCGCGCGGCGGGGAGCGCGGCGCGGAACTCCGCGACGACCTGAGCGACCGTGCGCTCCTCGTTGTAACAGGGGATGAGGACGGCGACCTGCGCGGCGCGCGCCGGCGCGCCCGCGTCGCCTCGCGCGCGCGACGCCGTCTGGGCTACGGTTCTTGACATTACGTTTAACGCGCGTCGAAAATGCGCCGAACTTTTCGGGACACGGGGCCGCGCGCCTCAGGCCCGTCACGCGACCTCGAAGAGGTCTAGAACCTAACACTTCCGTCTGAAAA
>DASQDT010000238.1:0-9462 GCA_035634035.1 Pyrinomonadaceae bacterium
AAACGGATGAGACGACTTCTGACAATCTTGCTGGCCGCGACTCTCTGCGGCGCGCTCGCGCCCCTCGCCCCGACGACGCGGGCGGGCGGCGCGCGCGACGACGACGAAGGCGGCCGACGCGCGCGCGCCGGGAGGATGACGGACAAGCTTCTGGCGCGCCTCCGCTCCGAGAGCGCGGGGAGCCGCGAGCGCGTGCGCGTGATTTTAAACGTCGAGGGCGCGGACGCGGCCCCCGCGCGCCGCGCGCTCCGGGACGCGGGCGCGCAGGTGCGCCGCGAGTTGAACGAGGTCGGCGCGATTGTCGCCGACGTGCCCGTCGCGCGTCTCGGCGAACTCGCCGCGCGCGAAGGCGTGTCGTGGGTCTCGGAGGACGAGGAGGTGCGCTCGCTCGCCTCGACCGACAACACGAGCCACGCCGAGGTGACGACGGGCGCGAGCAAGGTGCTCCCCGTCGGAGCCGAGAAAATCGCCTACGGCGGCGGCGGCAACCGCGTCGGCATCGCCGTCTTGGACAGCGGCATCACCGCGCCCGACTCGGCCGAGTTCGCCGGCTACGAGTGGCGCAAGTCATCCGGCACGCTCGGCACGGGCCTCTTCTCGCAGACCTACCTCGCGAGTTACGACCGCGTCGTCAAGCACGTCGACTTCACGGACGAGGGCACGGAGCGCGACTCTTACGGGCACGGCACGCACACGGCCGGGGTGGCCGCCGGGACGGGTCAGGCGAGCGAGGAGGAGGCCGCGCGCAACCCTTCGGCCCCGACCTACGGCGGCATCGCGCCGGGCGCGCACCTCGTCGACGTGCGCGTGCTCGACTCGCGCGGCGTCGGCACCGTGGCCGACGTGATCGCCGGCATCAACTGGGTCATCCAGAACCGCAAGACCTACAACATACGCGTCATGAACCTCTCGCTCGGCGCGGCCCCCGCGCAGAGCTACAAGACCGACCCGCTGTGTCAGGCCGTGGCGCGCGCGGCCGACGCCGGGCTGGTCGTCGTCGTCGCGGCCGGCAACTGGGGCAAGGACGCCGACGGGCGCACCGTCTACGGCGGGATACTCTCGCCCGCCAACTCGCCGCGCGTCATCACCGTCGGCGCGACCAACACGCAGCAATCGGACGCGCGCTCGGACGACGCCGTCGCGTCCTACTCCTCGCGCGGGCCGACGCTCGCCGACGGCCTCGTCAAGCCCGACCTCGTCGCCCCCGGCAACCGCATCGGCGCGGCCGAGACGGGCGTCAACTCGCCGACCGCGAGCACCTCTTACTCGCAGACCGGCGGCGGCGGCCTGCTCGGCACGCTCATCACCGGCGACACCTCGACGAACACGCCGCGCGCGACCGGCACTTACCAAATCCTGAGCGGGACTTCGTTCGCCGCGCCGGCCGTCGCGGGCGCGGCCGCCCTGATGCTCGAAGCCAACCCGAGCCTCACGCCCTCGATGGTCAAGGCCATCCTGATGCGCACGGCGCAGAGGCTCCCCGTCTACGAGCAGGCGGTGGCCGACGGACGCATGACGCCCTTCGAGCGCGTCATCACGGAGGGCGCGGGCACGCTCAACGCGAGCGCCGCGCTCACGGTCGCGCGCGCCGTCCGCAGCGACGCGCACCGCGCGGCCGTCGGCGAAGACCTCATCACGGCGCGGAATAAGACCTACTCGACGCTCGGGCTCGACGCGCCCATCGCGGGCGAGCAGATGCCGCTCAACAACGGAGTGGTCTGGGTCGAGGGCGTCGCCTTCAACGAGCGCATGACGCTGACGGCCGGCTACAAACTGCCGGACGGGGTGGTCGTCGCCAGCGGCTTCGTCATCGTCGACGGCCGGCTGCTCGCCGACGGCAGCTACCTCCTCTCGAACGGCTATCTTCTTGGCAGCGGCTACCTCTTGGGCAGCGGGACGGTGATGAGCGGCGGCTATCTCTTGGGGAGCGGTTATCTTCTCGGGAGCGGCTACCTGCTCGGCAGCGGGTACCTGCTCGGGAGCGAGTTCGTCCACGCCGACGGCGTGACGGCATCGGGCGCGCGCTCGTCTTGGACTTACGCGTGCGAGGCCGCGTGGGGCTCGAACCTCATAGACCCGACCTCCGTGCGTCTGAGCGAGGAGCAGGTGATGGTGCAGGGCGAGTTAGCCAAGCCCACGTCGGCGAGCCGGCTCGCGCGCACGAGTCCTCTTTACCCGCGCCGCTGACGTTTCACGCGAATGATGAGCGAGAAGAAGAACGCGAAGGCCGTCGCTTACCAGACGGCGGTGACGGCGGCCGGGTGCTCCCTGTGGGCGGCGGCCGCCGCGAGCGTCGTCTTGCGCGGCGCGCCCTCGCAGCAGTTGGCGCTCGCGGCGCTCGTGCCGCTGGTGCTCGCGGCGAGCGCCTTCCCGCTGACCTTCCCCGCCCCGGCCCGCGCCAAAGTCACCGGACAGAAAATCAGCTTCACGCTGACGGACGCGCTCGTCCTCCTCGTCGCCTGCCGCTACGGCGCGCTGCCGGCCGTCCTCCTCGCCGGCCTCGACGGGATGGTCGGCTCGCGCCGCGCCGTCCGGCGACTCTCAAGCAACCTCTTCTCGTCGAGCATGATGTCGCTCGCGGTCGGCGCGGGCGGGCTCGTGCTCGGCGCGGTGCTGCGGCTCGGCTTCGGCGAGGAGCGGGGCGCGGAGCACGGCCTGCTCGCCGTCGCCGTCGCGACGCTTCTGGCGAGCCTCGCGCTGCTCGCCACGAACGTCGGGCTGCTCTCGGCCCTCTTCGCGCTGCACGCCGGCGAGTCGGTCGTCGCCGCTTGGCGGCGCAACCTCGCGTGGGCCGTCCCGATGTTCATCCCGACGGCGACGGCCGCGACCCTGATGTACGTCGCGCTGCGTCAGGGCGCGCTCGTCGTCTTCGTCATCGGCGCGCCGGTGCTCTTCGCCATCTACTTCTTCCACCGCACCTACCGCGACGGCGTCGAGGATCGCATCCGTCTGGTCGAGGAGGCGAACCGCGAGCGGCTCGGCGCGGTCGAATCCGCCCACCGGCAGACCATCGAGGCGCTCGCCGTCGCCATCAACGCCAAAGACGAGGTGACGCACGAGCACGTCCTGCGCGTGCAGATTTACGCGGCCGGCGTCGCGCGCCTGCTCGGCTGCACCGAGGCCGAGGTCGAGGCGCTCAAGGCCGGCGCGCTCCTGCACGACATCGGCAAGATCGCCGTCCCCGACTACATCCTCAACAAGCCCGGCAAGCTGACGGCCGCCGAGTTCGCGCGCATGAAGCTGCACACCGTCGCGGGCGCGCAGATACTCGGCCGCGTCGAGTTCCCCTACCCCGTAGTGCCCGTCGTCCGCTCGCACCACGAGCGTTGGGACGGGCGCGGCTACCCGGACGGCCTGCGCGGCGAGGAGATTCCCCTGACGGCGCGCATCCTTTCCGTCGTCGATTGCTTCGACGCCGTGCGCGAAGACCGCCAGTACCGCCGCGGGATGACGCGCGACGAGGCGATAAACTTTTTGATGGAGGGCAGCGGGACGCAGTACGACCCGCGCGTGGTCGGGACGTTCGTCACGCACCTGCCCGAGTTCGAGGCCGAGATCGCCGCGCGCCGCGACGCGCCCGTGCCTAATTACGGCATCGAGCCCCTCGAACAACTCTCCGAGGCCGCGCTCGGCGTCGCCCCGGCCGCCGGTCTGGCCGAGGAGGCCGCGTCCGGCGCGGCCGATTCGCGCGACGCGCAGGCCGGGCTCACGCGCGAGGAGCGCGCCGCGCTCGAAGAACTTTCGCGCGCGCTGGAAGGTTGCGACATGGACGAGGAGTTGACCGACGTTGTCGTGAAGCGTCTCGGCGCGCTCGTGCCGTTCGACACCTGCGCCTTCGCGCGCGTCGTGCCGGGGACGGGCGAGAGTCAGGTGGTGAGGGCGGAGGGGCGCGCGGCGCTCGTGCTCTTGGGGCGCACCGTGACGCCGGGCGAGGGCGTCACGGGATGGGCGCTCGCCAACCGCCGGGCCTTCGCCAACACAGACCCGCGGCTCGACCTCCCCGCCGCGCTCGCCGCCCACTTCGAGGGCTTCCGCACGCTCGCCGTCGCGCCCGTCGAGTGTGACGGCGAACTCTTCGGCGCGCTCTCGCTCTACTCGGCCGCGCTCGCCGCCTACACCGACGCCCACCAGAGACTTCTCGCCGAAGCCGCGCGCCTCTTCGCCGCGGCGCTCGCGCGCCCCGCGCGCGGCGTGGTGGTCGAGCCGTCGGTCACGCCGTCCATCGAATCCACACTCACACACTGAAGCGCCGCGGACGTGCCCCGACGTTGACGCGCGTGCGCGCGCGCCTGTATAAGCGAGTCCGGACGTACCGCGCCGCCTCGCCTTCGACTTTCAATTTTCGCGGAGAGTAAAGACCTTTGCAGACGAAAAAATTTCTCGCGCTCCTACTCGCGCTCGTGTCCTTGTCGTCGCCCTCGCTCGCGCTCCAGAGCGCGCCGCCCGCCGGATGGGAGAAGTTCACTTCGGAGCCGGGCCGCTTCTCGATTCTCATGCCGGGCAAGCCGAAGGAGGACAGGAAGACGGCCGACACCCCTTACGGGCCTTCGACGACCCACATCTTCATCGCCCAAGCGCCCGGCGCCATCTACCTCGCCGGGTGGGTCGACTACGACCCGTCGTTCAAGTTCGGCGTGCAGGCCGAGATGGAGGCCAACCGTGACAACTTGGTCAAGGCGATGAAGGCGACCGTCATCGAAACCAAGCCCATCAAGTACCGCACGAGCCCCGGCATCGAGTTCACGGCCGAGAACGAGACGATCTTCATACGCTCGCGCGTCTACATCATCGGCCGCCGCCCCTACCAGACCATCGCCGTCGTCCGCAAGACCGACAGCGCGTCGCCCGACATCGAAAAGTTCCTCTCGTCCTTCGCCATCACGCGCGCCGACTGACACGGCGGCCGGCGAAAACTCTGCCACTCCTACTCGACGCTCGCCCGCGCCCTGACCTCGCGGGGCGCGGCCGCGTCGTCGGCGACGACGCGGACGGGCGCGCGCCACACCAGAGTCTTGACGCGGCACGTCCCCGTGTTGTCCTCGCGGCAGTAAAAAAGCGTCAACTGCGCGCGCAACTCGGCCTCGCCCGCCGCGAGCGTGCGCAAGGGGACGCGCACCGGCAGGCGCAAAGCCCTCGAACTCCTCGCGTACTCGCGCGCGCCAGCGACGCCGCCCGCCGACGCGCCACCTTCGCCCGCCGTCGCGACGTGCGCCGCGCCGCGCTCGACCGTCACCCTCACGCGGTGCGGCGCGGCCGGGTTCAGGTGGAAGCCTTCGGGCAGCGCGACTTCCAGAATCAACTCCGCGTCGCTCCCGGCGGCGACGCGCTGCGGCGCGAGCGCGCGCTCCTCCGCGTTCGGCGCGAACTCCGCCGCGTCACCCGCCCCGTTAACCGCCGACGCGACGCCCGCGCCCTCCGGCGCGCTCAACCCCTCAATCCGCAGCGTCGAGACCTGCCGCGTGCGCAAGTCGACGACGCGCACGGCGTGGTTGTTCGTGTCGGCGACGTAGACGCGCCCGCGCGCGACGCTCAAGCCCCCCGGCTCATAAAAAGAGCCGTCGGCTCCGTCCCGCTGGCCCGCGCGCCCCGTCCCGGCGAGCGTCTCGACGGCGCGCGTCGCCGGGTCGAGCCGCTTGAGCTTGTGATTGTACGTGTCGGCGATGAGCACCGCGCCCTCGTGAAAGACGACGCCGAGCGGGTGTTGCAGACGCACCTCGTCGCCGCGCCCTTCGCGGTCGCCGAACTCGAAGAGGTCGCCGCCCGCGAGCGTCACGACTTCCTCGCCGTCGTCCGCATCTTTCGACCCGGCCGACGCCGCGCCCTCCCGCAACCTGACGGCGCGGATGATGTTCGACTCGCTGTCGGCGACAAAGAGCGTCCGCCCGTCCGTCGCGAGCCCCGAAGGCTGCGCGAACGCCGCCTCGCCGCGCGCGCCGTCGAGCCTCGCCTCGCGCCCCGAGCCGGCGAAGACGGAGACTTCCTGCCTGTCTAAATCGAGCTTCCAGATTTGGTGCGGCCCGGCCATCGCCACGTAGAGCGCGCGCCCCGAGACGAGCACGTCCCACGGCGACGCGAGCGAAGTGCGGAGCGCGGGCCCGAAATTTTCCTGCGGGCCGAGCGCCTGACGGCCCGTCCCCGCGATTGTCACGACGGTTCGCGTCTTCAGGTCTGCGCGGCGGATGAGGTGGTTCGACGTGTCCGCGATGTAGAGCGCGTCGCCGTCGAGCGCGAGCCCCTGCGGGCGGTTGAAGGTCGCGCGGTCGAAGCGTCCGTCCGCCGCGCCGCGCCCGCCCGTGCCGATTGTTTCGATGAGCTTGCCTTCGAGCGTCGTGACGACGACGCGGTTGTGATTCGAGTCGGCGATAAAGAGTCGCCCCGCGCGCTCGTCGGCCAAGACCTTGCCGGGGAAGGCGAGCGGCAGGTCGGCCGTCTTCGCACTTTCGAGCGCGAGCTTCAAAGGGCGCTCGTCCAACTTCCCCTTCGCGCGCGCGTCCGCCGCGAGCTTCCCGATAGTCTCGTCCAGAACCTCGTAATGGCCTTCGCCCGAGACGCGGCCGACGACGTAGCCCTCGGCGTCAATCAACACCTGCGTCGGCCACGCGCGCACGGCGTACGACTCCCAGATGCGAAAGTCGGCGTCGTTGACCACCGGGTGCTCGACGCCGTAGCGCAGGACGATGCGGCGGATGTTTTCCGTCTCGCGCTCGTTCGAGAACTTCGCCGAGTGGACGCCGATGACGACGAGCTCGCGCGCGTACTTCGCTTCTAGGCGTTGGAGGTCGGGGATGATGTGGACGCAGTTGATGCAACCGTAAGTCCAGAAGTCGAGGAGCACGACTTTGCCGCGCAGCGCGGAAAGCTGTAGCGGGCGCTCCGTGTTGAGCCACCCGCGCCCGCCCTCCAACTCCGGCGCGCGCACGCGCCCCTTCTGACCGAGAGACATCGACGCGACCCTCCCCGCGACGGGCTCCGCGCGCGCCGCCCCAACGTCCGGCGCGACGCACGCGACGCGCGCGACCGACGCCGCCGCCAACAGACTGACGACCGCGAGCGAAGCTCTCATCAACCTTCCGCCCCTCATCACCGCCGAGTTTAACACGCGCGGCCGACTGTCCGAGGCGGCGCCCGGTGGTTTATAGTTCAAGACGCGATGACCGACGACGAGACGAAAGACGAGACGAGAGACGGGGCGGCGGAAACGTCGGGCGCGGCGGCGTCGGAGGACGCGCGCGGCGTCGAGCGTCGCGAGCTGTGCGTGCTGCGCGCGGGCCGGCGCACGTTCGCCGTCCACGCCGAAGAGGTCGAGGCAATCGGCGAAGACCTGCGCCCCGCGCCGCTCCCTTTCGCGCCGCACACGGTGCTCGGCGTCGTCGCCCTGCGCGGACGCGCGCGCACGCTCATCGACCCCTCGGCCCTCGCCGACGACGCGCCCGCGCCACGCGCCGCCGACGACGACGCCGAAGGGTTCGCCGTCGTCGCTCTCCGCGGCGACGAGCAGCTCGCGCTCGCGGCCTCGACGGTCGAGCCTTCGGTCGAGGTCGCGGCCCGCGACATCGCGCCGGCCGACGCGTCCGAGCCCTTCGCGCTCGGCGTCGTCCGCTTCGGCGAAGTGGCGGCGACGCTGCTCGACCCGTCGAAACTCTTCGAGGCCGCCATGCGCGGCACGGAACGCAGAAGGAAGCGGTAGCAGTCGTGAACGAACAGGCATTCGGGGCTCTCGAATACGGGGACTTGCGCGCGCTCGTGAGCGCCGGCGCGCAGACGCCGATGGGCCGCGCGCGGGCCGACTCTCTCGCGCCGCTCGCGGACGCGGAAGAGGTCAGGCGCGCGCTGCGCGCCGTCTCCGAATGCGTCGAGCTTCGGCGGCGCGGCGCGCGTTTCTCCTTCGGCGAGCTCGCCGACCCTTCGGACGCGCTCGCGCGACTGCGCATCGAGGGCGCGGGGCTCGACCCTCTGACGCTGCTTGAGCTCGCGCGCCTGTGCGCGCAGGCGGCCGACGCGCGCGACGCCGTCCACGCCGAGCGCGCCGAGAGCCCCGTGCTCTGGGAGACGGTCGCGGAGCTGCCGCGCACGCTCAACGCTCTGGCCGCGCGCGTCACCGCGAAGATTCTCCCGAGCGGCGAACTCGACGACCGCGCCAGCCCCGAGCTCGCGCGCATACGCCACGACATCAACCGCCTGCGCTCGACCATCACGCGCTCGCTTGAGAGCCTGATGCGCCGCAGCGAGGAGGCGATTCAGGATCAGCTCGTCACCCTGCGCAACGACCGCTTCGTCATCCCCGTCCGCTCCGACCACCGCGGCCGCGTCGCCGGAGTCGCGCACGGCTTCTCGTCCTCGGGCGCGACCGTCTTCGTCGAGCCGCTCGAAGCCATCGACGCGAACAACGAGATGCAGGCCCTGCGCGAGACGGAGGAGCGCGAGGTGGCGCGCATCCTCTTCACGCTCTCGGACGAGCTGCGCGCGGCGCTGCCCGACATCGAGCGCGCCGCCGAGGCCGTCGCCGAGCTGGATTTTGTCTCCGCGAAGGCCGCGCTCGCAGACCGCTTCCGCGCCGTCGAGCCTCTGATTGACGAAGAAGGGACGCTCGAACTCGTCGAAGCCCGACACCCTCTGCTCGAAGAGAACCTGCGCGAGACGGGCGGCCGAGTAGTCCCCGTCTCCTTCTCGCTCTCGCCCGAGACGCCCGTCATGGTCATCTCCGGCGCGAACGCGGGCGGCAAGACCGTCGTCCTAAAGACCGCGGGCCTGCTCTCGCTGATGGCCCTCTCAGGCGTCCACACGCCAGCGCGCGCGGCGCGCGTCCCGTTCTACACGTCGGTGCTCGCCGACATCGGCGACCGGCAGTCGCTCGCCGCCAACCTCTCGACCTTCACCGCGCACGTCGCCAACATCCGGCGCATGATTGAGATTTGCGCCGAGACGACGGGGCGCGCGCTCGTGCTTTTGGACGAGGCGGGCACGGGCACAGACCCCGAGGAGGGCTCGGCGCTCGGCGTCGCGGTCGTCGATTACTTCCGCGGGCGCTGCGGCGCGCACGTCGTCGCGACGACGCACTACAGCGGGCTCAAGATGTACGCGGCGAACGAGCCGGGCGTCTTGAACGCGAGCGTCGAGTTTGACGAGCAGACTCTTGAGCCGACCTACCGGCTGCTCGTCGGCGTCGCGGGTTCTTCGTCGGGACTCGAAATCGCGCGCCGCTTCCGGCTGCCCGAAGAGATCGTCTCGTCGGCGCGCGAGCGCGTCGCCGCCTCGACCCTAGACGCGGCCGAGTACCTGCGCCGCATCAAGCGCGAGTCCGAGGAGGCCGAGAGTTTGCGGCGCGCGCTCGAAGAGGAGCGGCGCGCGGTGGCCGACGAGTACGCCTCGGTCGGGCGCGCGGCCGAGCGGCGCGAGCGCGAGCGTCAGGAGGCGTTCGCGCGCGAGATAGAGCGCGGCGTCGCAGATTTTGAAAGGCGCTCG
>DASQDT010000239.1:0-2073 GCA_035634035.1 Pyrinomonadaceae bacterium
TTCTCACTTCCCGCCGAGTCTTATCTGCCGCGCGAACTCTTCCGCGATGACGCGGTTCGTCCAAGCCCTGGGATGGCCGCCCGTGTGGCGGTTGTCGAGCGGGAGGTTCGGCATCGCGTCCGTCACCGACTTCGCGCGCGCCGCCCAATCCGCGAACAGAATTCCGCGCTCGCCCGCCCAAGCCTTCAGCCAATCGTAAGAGCGGCCCGCGTCGCTCCAACTGACGACGAGCAGCGCGCCGTCCGCACGCGCGCGCTCGGCGAGCGCTTCGAGCGTCGGGCGCTCAAGCTCGGCGACCGGCGGCGGGTTGTTGGTCAAGTTCGCGCGGGCGAGCGCCTCGTCACGCAGCGCCGCGCGCCTGCGGCCGAGGACGAGTCTCCTGAGCTTGACGCCGGTCTGCGTGTCGTTCCAGAACCAGCGCGGAAGAACGCCGTTCCAGTTCCGGTGGCGCTCGCCCGCGCGAAAGATAAGGTCGTCCTCGAAGTCGTTATCGGTTCCCATGTAGAGGACGACGGCGGGCCGCCCGAGGCGCTCGACGCCGCGCCGCAGCGCGATCAGATTCTGCTCGCCGCCGTAGCCCGCCAGCCCCAGATTCACCACGCCGTACTTCTTGACGTAGAACCCCTCGGCGTCGCGGTTGAGCGTCAAGTCCAATTGGAACGGGTAGGATTGGTCGGCGGCCACGCCCGTCCCCTGCGTGTACGAGTCTCCGACCGCGAAGACGAGACGCTCGTAGCCGTCGAAGCCCTCCTGAAAGTTGGCCGTCCCCAAAGCGTTCGCGCGGCTCTCCTGAAGGAAGTCGGTCGTGCGGTAGAGGTGCGCGCCGGGTCGCAGGCGGAACGCGAGCTCCTCGTCGTACTCGTAAGAGTCGCCGATGCCCACGGTGTAGCTCGGGCGCAGCTTCGCGAACAGAATCTCGGCGGCCAGCCACGCCAGCGCCGACGAGACCAAGACGACGGCCGCCCTCTTCATGAACAGTTTTAGTCTACGCATCATCTGAGAGTTTCACCCCGTGCGCGTCCTCTCCGCGCGAGGCGCGCGCGCGTTCGTAGATGAAGCCGGCCGTGTTCGCCGCCTGCGCCCAGACGACGAGCGCCGCGAGCGCCGCCGCGCGCCCGACGGGCCGCGCGCCGAACGGCGCCGCCAGAAGCCGTCGGTAGAAGGTGAGGTCGGGCCGGAACCGTCCGGCCGCGCCGCGCAAGGCGCGCCCGCGGTGAAAGTTCCAAGCGCCGCGCCCGTAGCCGAAGTGCTGAAGCCAGAGCGTGCGCAGGCCGAGGTGGTGCGCGTGGCGGACGACCGCATCCGGCGCGTACCTCATCGCGAAGCCGCGCCCCCGCCAGCGGTCGCAAAACTCGCGATCCTCGGCCCAACGATAACGCTCGTCGAACCCGCCCGCGTCACAAAACTCGCGCGCCGGGACGGCCAGATTGTTCGACGCGAAAAAGCGCGCGTCGCGCGGGTCGGGGTTGTAGTAAGCGTAGACGACTTCGGTCGTCAACTGACTCGTCGCCGCGCACAGATTCGACTCGATGGCGTTGACGGTGCGCCCGCCGACGACGCGCGCCCCAGTCTCGACCAGACGCCGCGCGAGCGACGAGAGCCACGCGGGCTCGGGCTCGCAGTCGTCGTCGGTGAAGGCGAAGTAATCCCCGCGCGCGAGCCGCGCGCCGTGGTTGCGCGCGGCCGAAGGCCCGGCGTTACTCTGCACGGCGAGCCGCGCCTCTATCTCGCGCGCGGCTCGCGCGACCTCGGCCTCGGGCGCGCGCTCGCTCCCGTCGTCGATGACGACGACCTCGAAGCGCGCGCGCGGGTAGTCCTGACGCGCGAGCGCGGCGAGGAGCGCGGCCAGTTGCGCGGGCCGCCCGTAGGTCGGGACGATGACGCTGATGAAAGGCTCGCTCATGCGACGTGCGAACGCGCGCGACTCGCCTACTAGGCCCCGCGCGTGACCTCAAACGGCACGGCGTTTTCCGCGCCGCGCCGACGGCGGCTCAACAACGCGCGCGCCGTCTCAAAGGGCCGCGCGCCGAACTCGCCGAGCGCCGCCAACGCGACGACGGCCAGCGCGCCGAG
>DASQDT010000240.1:0-5708 GCA_035634035.1 Pyrinomonadaceae bacterium
GGCCGGCCGGGTCGCCCCGGCTCGCGGCGCGGCGCGGGCCGCGGCCCGCACGGGCCCAAGGAGCGCGGCGGGCGCTACGAGCGCGACTTTCTGCCGCCGCCGAAGGCGCTCACGCCCGAGCAGCGTCTCGCGCAGTCGCTCGGCGAGGACGCGCCCAAGCAGGTGCGCTTGGTCGAGGGCTCGACCGTCAAGGAGTTCGCCGAAAAGCTCGGCATCAAGCCGCGCGACGTCGTGACCGTGCTCATCCAGCGCGGCGTCTTCGCCACCGTCAACCAGACGCTCGACAACGAGGTCGCCGTCGAGCTCGGCAAGCGCTTCAACTTCGAGGTCTCGTTCGTGCCCTTCGAGGAGATGGTCACCGAGCAGGAGTTCGAGGAGATCATCGGCGGCGAGAACATAGAGGAGTACGAGGAGGTCGTGCGCGCCCCCGTCATCACCGTCATGGGCCACGTCGACCACGGCAAGACGAGCCTGCTCGACGCCATCCGCGCGACCGACGTCGCGGGCGGCGAGGCCGGCGGCATCACGCAGCACATCGGCGCCTACTCGGTCAACGTCAAGAACCCCGACCTGCCCGAGGAGACGCGCCGCGTCGTCTTCCTCGACACGCCCGGCCACGAGGCGTTCACCATGATGCGCGCGCGCGGCGCGAAGGCGACCGACATCGTCGTCTTAGTCGTCGCCGCCGACGACGGCGTCATGCCGCAGACCGTCGAGGCCATCGAGCACTCGCGCGCGGCCGGCGTGCCCATCGTCGTCGCGATTAACAAGATCGACCGCCCGGACGCGAACCCCGACCGCGTCAAGCAGGAGCTTTCGGGCCACGGCCTCCAGCCCGTCGACTGGGGCGGCGACACCGAGATGGTTTTGGTCTCGGCGAAGCGGCGCGAGAACTTGGAGGTGCTGCTCGAAACCATCCTGCTGACGGCCGACATCCTGCCGAACCTGAAGGCCAGCCCGAAGCGTCTCGCCTCGGGCGTCGTCCTCGAAGCCAAGCTCGACCGCGGGCGCGGAGCCGTCGCGACGGTGCTCGTCCAGAACGGGACGCTGCACGCGCACGACCCGTTCATCGTCGGTCAGATTTCCGGCAAGGTGCGCGCCATGTTCAACGACCGCGGCGAGCCGATTGACGAGGCCGGGCCGGCCACGCCCGTCGAGGTGTTGGGCCTGCAAGGTATGCCGCAGGCGGGCGACGCCTTCCAAGTCGTCTCCGACATCACGCGCGCGCAGTCGATCTCGCAGCACCGCCAGATGCAGGCCCGCCAGAGCCGACTCGCGCAGTCGACGAAGCGCGGCATCGAGGCTCTGGGCGAGAAGGAAGTCAAGGAGCTGCTCGTCGTCGTCAAGGCCGACGTGCAGGGCTCGGTCGAGGTCTTGAAGTCGACCCTGACGAAGCTCTCGAACGAGCAGGTCAAGGTCAAGGTCATCCGCTCGGGCGTCGGCGCGATCACGGAGTCGGACGTCCTGCTCGCCTCGGCGACGCAGGCCGGCGCGTCTTCGAGCGCGGTCGTCGTCATCGGCTTCAACGTCCGCCCCGAGGCGCGCGCCGCCGAGCTGGCGAAGCAGGAGGCCGTCGACATCCGCCTGCACTCGATCATCTACAAGGTCGAGGAGGAGATACGCGCGGCCATGATCGGGATGCTCGACGCCGTCGAGCAGGAGAAAATCTTGGGCCGCGCCGACGTGCGTCAGGTCTTCAAGGTGCCGCGCGCGGGCAACGTCGCCGGGTGCATGGTGACGAGCGGCCTCATCCGCCGCACGGCGCGCGCCCGCCTCATCCGCGACGGCGTCGTGGCGTGGGAGGGCGGCATCGGCTCTCTGCGCCGCGTCAAGGACGACGTGTCGGAAGTCCGCGAGGGCTTCGAGTGCGGCATCGGCCTTGAGAACTTCAACGACATCAAGATCGGCGACCAGATCGAGGCCTACGTCGTCGAGAGCGTCGCGGCGACCGAACTGACGTAAACGCTCATGCGAAGGCCGGAGAAACTCGCCGAGATGATTCGGGAGGAGGTGACGCAGATCGTCGGCTACGAGCTCGACGACCCGCGCGTCGCCTCCGTCACGGTCACCGACGTTCGCGTCACGGAGAACTTGCGCGACGCGAGCGTCTACTTCACGGTCGAGGGGACGGACGAGGAGCGCAAGGGCGCGACGGCGGCCTTAAAGCGCGCCGCCCCTTACGTCCGCCGCCAGCTCGGCCTGTCGCTGAATCTGAAGTACACGCCCGAGATTCACTTCGTCCGCGACTCGGTCGAGGAGTCGGCCGTGCGCGTCGAAGAGCTTCTGACGCAGATCAAACAGGAGGCCCGCCCGACTCCCCCCGCAGACGGGGCGGCCGATTCCGTCGAAGAAGGAGACAAGACGGTGACGGGTGACGGGTGACGGGTGACTAGTTAAAGAATTCTGTTCTTGCTCGTCACCCGTCACCCGTCACTCGTCGCTGCATTTACGATGTTAAGCCAAGTCGTTGAGCTGATCGAGGCCAAGCGCCGCTTCGCGATCACCTCTCACGTGCGGCCCGACGGCGACGCCCTCGGGTCAAGTCTCGGCCTCTTCTGGCTCCTGCGCGCGCTCGACAAGGAGGCCGAGGTCATCATGCGCGACCCCGTCCCGCACGCCTACCAGAAACTCCCCGGCGCGTCGCTGGTCAGGGTCACGCCCTCGGTCGACCGCCCCTACGACGCCGTCTTCGTCATCGAGTGCTCGGACATCTCGCGGCCCGGCCTCGCCGGCCTTGAGCGGCAGGCGGTCGTCAACATCGACCACCACTCGACCACCTCGCTCTTCGGCACCATCAACTGGATAGACTCGACCGCCTCGGCCGTCGGCGAGATGATCTACAACCTCTGCAAGGCCATCGGCGTGCGCGTCACGCGCGAGATAGCCGAGTGCGTCTACACGGCGCTCGTCACCGACACCGGAAGCTTCCACTACTCGAACACGACCGAGCGGACGTTCAAGGTCGCGTCCGAGCTCGTGCGCGCCGGGGTCAAGCCCGCGAAGATTTCGCAGGCCGTCTTCGGCAGCTACCCGTGGAGCAAAATCGCGCTCATGAGCCACGTCCTCTCGACGGCGCGGCGCGACGCGACGGGCCGCGTCGCTTGGCTGCGCCAGTCGCTCGACATGCTGACGGACGCGCACGCCAACGACGAGGACACGGACGGGCTCGTCAACTACCCGCTCTCGTGCGGCGAGGTCGAGGCCGTCGCCTTCTTGAAGGAGTGCGCGCCGGGCGTCTACCGCACGTCGTTGCGCTCGAAGGGCGACGTCAACGTCGCCCGCATCGCCGAGCGCTTCGGCGGCGGCGGCCACCGCAACGCCGCCGGCTGCACGCTCGAAGGCAGTTGGGAGGAGGCCGAGCGCGAAATCGTCGGCCTGCTCGTCGAGGCCGTCGAGCGCCGCAACGGCGACGCGCCGGGCGCGGGCAGCGACACGCGCGAGGCCGCCTGAAGCGCCCGCCAAAACCTGAGGAGCTAATCATGCCGAGACACACACGCACGCGCCCCTTCGCGAGGCTCCGCGCCGCGGCCCCGCCGCTGCTCTGCCTCCTCTTCGCGCTCGCCCTCACGGGCGGGAGCGCCGCACGGTCGCAGGGCGGCGCTGACGAGTCGAAGTGGGAGACGACGACCTCGGGCGGGATGTCATTCAGCCTGCCCGGCAAGCCTAAGGAACAGACGCAGACGGTTCAGTCGCCGTCCGGGCCGGTGGAAGTCCGCATCACCAGCTTCGAGCGCGGCCGCGAGGCGTTCATGGTGGCGCACACCGAGTTCCCGGCGCAGATCGCCAACAGCCCCGCGCTCGCCAACCCGAAGGTGCTGCTCGACACCGGGCGCGACGGGGCGCTCCGTAACGTCAACGGCAAGCTCATCAGCGAGCGCGACCTCGTGCTCAACGGGCATCCGGGCCGCGAGGTCGTCGGCGAAGTGTCTGAGAAGAAGTCGGCCTTCACGGCGAGAATCTACTGGGCGAAGCCGAACCTCTACCAAATCGTTTACATACACACGCAGGGCACTGCGGTCTCGGCCGACGGCCGGAAGTTCCTCGACTCGCTGAAGATTGAGAAGCCGGCCGCGCCCCCGAACTGACGGCCCCGGCGACGACGCCCGCAATCTGACCAAGCCCGCCCCGCTTCGCCCGCCACGCCCGTTGTGATAAGCTTCGTCCCCGACCGAAGTTCCACGCGCAAGCCACCCGACAACTCGGCGGAAGCGAGGCCGGCGCCGGGCGCCGGCCCGAGGGCTTTGATTTAGATGTCCAAGTGGTTTCGTAAAAAGAGCCAGCGCATCGAGAGCGTCCCCGCCGACGAGCGGCGCGTCAAGACCGAGGGCGTCTTCGAGAAGTGCCCCGGCTGCGAGGCCGCCATCGACCGCTTCAAGCTCGAAAGCTCGCAGCAGGTCTGCCCCGAGTGCTCGCACCACTTCCGCATCGGCGCGCGCACGCGCCTCGCCTTCCTCTACGACGAGGGCAAGTTCGAGGAGTTCGACGGCGACATAATCTCCTCCGACCCGCTTGAGTTCGTCGACACCAAACCCTACAAGCAGCGGCTCGAACAGGCGCGGCGCTCCTCCGGACTTCCCGAGGCCGTCATCAGCGCGCGCGGGCACATCGGCGGCCATCATGTTTTGACGGCCGCGATGGATTTTCAGTTCCTCGGCGGCTCGATGGGCTCGGCCGTCGGCGAGAAGATCACGCGGCTCGTCGAGCGCGCGATACGCGAGCGCGCGGCCGTCGTCACCGTCAGCCAGTCGGGCGGCGCGCGGATGCAGGAGGGCACGCTCTCCCTGTTGCAGATGGCGAAAATCTCGGCCGCGCTCGCGCTCTTGGGCGAACAACGTCTCCCGCACGTCTCCGTCCTGACCGACCCGACGACGGGCGGCGTCACGGCCTCTTTCGCGATGCTCGGCGACGTCATCATCGCCGAGCCGAAGGCGCTCATCGGCTTCGCCGGCCCGCGCGTCATCGAGCAGACCATCCGCCAGAAACTCCCCAAAGACTTCCAGCGCTCCGAGTTCCTACTCGAACACGGAATGCTCGACGCCGTCGTCGACCGCCGCGAGATGCGCGCCTTCCTCACGCGCGCGCTCGACTTCATGGTCAACCCCGCCGTGCAGCGCGCGGAGCTCCCCGTCGAGCTGACGGCCGAGCAGCAGCCGTACGCGCCCGCGCAGCCGCCGGAGGCCGCGCCGCGTCCGCAGCACGCGCCGCAGGCAATCGTCCCCGAGTTGAACGGCAACAACCACGGCGCGGGCGCTCCCGCGTCCGAGGCCGAAGAACTCGAAGACCCCGCCCTCGAAGTCCGCCGCTAAACCCGCCGCGCCATGTCCTTCGACGAGGCCCTGTCCTACCTCCTCAGCCTCGGCCACGAGACGCTGGCGATGAAGCTCGGCCTAGAGTCGGTCGCCCGCCTGCTCGCGCGCCTCGACAACCCGCAAGAGAGTTTCGACCGCGTCCAGATCGCCGGCACGAACGGCAAGGGCTCGACGGCCGCGATGCTCGACTCAGTCTGCCGCGAGGCCGGCGTCAGCGTCGGCCTCTACACCTCGCCGCACCTCGTCTCCATCACCGAGCGCGTCAAGGTTAACGGGCGGGAGATAACGCGCGATGAGTTCGCGCGCGCGGCCTCGGCGGTGCGCGAGGCGTCCGAGTCGCTCGCGGACGAGACGGGCGCGCGCCCGACCTTCTTCGAGCAGGTCACGGCCGTCGCGCTC
>DASQDT010000241.1:0-19735 GCA_035634035.1 Pyrinomonadaceae bacterium
CGTTCCACCGATGGGTCGGGGCCGCGCGCGAGGTCGCGGCCGGGCGGTGCGCGGGCTGCGGCGGCCGCGAGTGCGCGACACACTTTCAGGCGGGCTATCTTCACACGTCCCGCCACGCCCGTCCACATGAAAAACGCGGCCGCGGGTGTTCGCGAACAATAAAGTCCTTCCCTGAAGAGGGCGTATTCTTATCCCTAGGCTGCGTCTGTTCTCGACCCTAAATCGTCGTGCTCAAAAGACGACGGCCGGGGTTAATATTGCCATCGATGAGGACGACAGCATAGCTATCACCACGCGACGACTCGTTAAAGAGAATGAGACTCTAAAGCGGGCGCGGGGTTAGAAGATTTCGAATTTGATGGTGAGGTACTTCTTGGGGTTTTGGCGGAAGTCGTAGATGAGTTTGACGCTCTCGGAGGAGAGCTGGTTGACGTTGGAGTAGAGCTGGTCGTCGGTGAAGAGCTTGCCGACCGTGCCCTCGCCGCGCTGGACGCCGGCGACGACGTTGTCCAGACGCTCGGCGGCCGTGTTGACGCGGGCGATGGCGGCGCGTGCGTCGTTGTAGATGGCCTCGTCCGTGAGGAGCTTGCCGGCCGTGCCGCGCCCGGCGCGGAGGTCTGTGACGATGAGGTTAATCTCGTCGACCGAGCGGTTGAAGCGCGTGATGGTGCCGCGGGCCTCGTCGTAGATGGCGTCGTCGGTGAGGAGCTTGCCGGCCGTGCCGCGGCCGGCGCGGAGGTCGGCGGCGATGGCTTGGAGCTGCGTGCTCACGTCGTTGATGTTGTTGTAGAGCGAAGGGTCGTTGACGAAGCGGCCGGCCGAGCCCTCGCCCGACTCGATGCGCTGGATGAGAGACTGCGTGTCCCGAATCGTGGCGTTGAGGTTGTTGTAGAAAGCCTCGTCGTTGACGAACTTGCCGAGCGTGCCCTCGCCCTCGTTGATCTTGCGCGCGATGGCCGTGAACTCGACCGAGAGCTTGTTGAGCTGCTGCATCAGCTCGTCGCCCGACGCCGTCAGGCCCTCGACGCCGCCCGACTGCTTGCCCGTGCGCAGGGTGAAGCCCTCGGGGACGGGGTCGGCGACGGCCGAGCCGGGCGCGATGTTGACGAGCTTGTCGGAGCCGAGGAGGCTCGGGCTCCCGAGGCTCGCCGTCGAGTCGGTGCGAATCAGGTCGGTCGCGGGCTTCTTGTCGATCTCGCTGTCGATGGACATCGTGATCTCGACCTTCTCGGCCGAGTTCTCGGTCGGCGAGAGCAGGCGCACTTCGTCCACCTTGCCGATGCGCACCCCGGCCAAGCGCACCTCGGAGCCGCCGCGCAGGCCGTCGGCGTTGGCGAAGCGGGCCTTGAGCTTCAGCTTGTCGGCGAACGGCGAGATGTCGCCCGACGCGTTGAGGATCATGAAGATGAGCACGCCGAGCGCCCCGACGACGAGGATGCCGACGCGCAGCTCCCTGAACCCGATGCTCTTCTTGGCTGGAGGCATAAGACAGATGCAGAATGCGTGATGCGGAATGCGGAATTAAGGGCGGCCCTTCATTTCGTCATTCGCCATCACACGCTCATCCTTTCCTTTTCTTTCATGTGTCCCGTGATGAAGCCGCGGATGTATGGGTCTTCGTCACGGTGGAGCGCCTCGTCCGTCCCGCTGAAGATGGTTCGCCCGTGCCGCAGCATCATGATCTTGGTGTTCGTCAGGCAGAGCCGCTCGCCCTCCTTCTCGAAGACGACGTCGCCGTCCTCGCCGACGACGGCGTACTCCGAAGTGAGGTAGGAGACGTTGTTCATCTCGTGCGTGACGAAGATGGCCGACACGTCTTCGAGGTCGCGGAGCTTGATGGCCAGCTCGCAGATGGTGCGCGCCGTCGGCGGGTCTAGCCCGGCGGTCGGCTCGTCGAAGAGAACAATCTTCGGGCCGCCGACGAGCGCCCGCGCGATGCCGACGCGGCGGCGCATACCGCCCGACAGCTCGATGGGCATCTTGTCAATCGCGTCTTCGAGGTTGACGAAGCGGAGCATTCGGCGCACCTCCTGCTCGACCTCCTCCTCGTCCACGCCCTGCTCGTGCAGCCGGTAGGCGACGTTGTCGTAGACCGAGAGCGAGTCGAAGAGCGCGCCCTCTTGGAAGACCATCCCGATCTTCTTGCGGACGCGCATCATCTCGGCCTCGCTGTAGTCGGTGATGTCCTCGCCGTCGACGAAGACGCGCCCGGAGTCGGGCTTGAGGAGTCCGAGGACGAGCTTGATGGTCGTCGACTTGCCGCCGCCCGAGCCGCCCAAGATGATCTTGGCCTCGCCCTTCTGGACTTTGAAGCTCAGGCCGTCCAAGACCTTGCGGCCGTCGAAGGAGAGGTGCACGTCGCGGAACTCGATGGCCGGGACGGCGCGCTCGCGGTCGTCCACCTCGGCGAAGGTCGACTCGGCCGCGTCCTCGCTGACGGCCCCGCCGTTGGGCGCGCCGGTGCGGGGCGGCGTCTCGGGCGCGCCCGGCTGCGGGACTTCGACGTCGGTGGAGGCCATAAGGGGGTCGCGTCGTTCTGGGCGAAACTTCTCGTCAGCTCGGCAGTCCTAGAATAACCTGAAGCGCCTTAGTAATAAAGAAGTCGGCGACGATGATGAGGATCGAGGACATGACGACGGCCGTCGTCGTCGAGCGCCCGACGCCGACCGTCCCGCCCTCCGTCCGCAGGCCCTGCCGGCACGCGACCGTCCCGATGATGAAGGCGAAGGCCAGCGCCTTGAGGAAGCCGCCGACCACGTCCTTCGTCGTCAGCCCGTCCCAGACCGAGGCCATGAACGTCGCCGAGAGGATGCCGTAGAGCTTGGTCGAGACCACCCAGCCGCCGAGCACGCCGACCATGTCGGCCATCAGCGTCAGGAGCGGGAGCGTGATGAGGAGCGCGATGAGGCGCGGCGCGACGAGCTTGCGGACGGGGTCTGTGCCGAGCGCGCGCATCGCGTCGATCTGCTGCGAGACGACCATCGAGCCGAGCTCGGCGGCGATGGCCGAGGCGACGCGCCCCGCCACCATCAGGCCCGAGAGCACGGGGCCGAGCTCGCGCACGAGCGCGGTGGCGACGAGGCGGCCCGTCTGGTCTTGCGCGCCGTAGTACTTGAGCGTCGGGTAGGTCTGGAGCGCCAAGACGCCGCCGGTGAAGAAGCCGGTCAGGAGGATGATGGTCAACGAGCCGACGCCGATGGCGTCCATCTGCGCGACCATCTCGCCCGTGTAGGAGGGGCGTCGGAACAGGCGCGCGAAGGCCCGCGTCGCGAGCAGGGTCGTCTCCTGTACTTCGAGCAGGGCGCGCGTGGCGATGTTCATGCGGGAAATTTGAGCAGCCGGCCTTGACTAGCGGCCCAATGATGCGCGGAAAACGGCGGACGCGTCAAGCAGTAAAGCAATGACGGGTGACGGGTGACGAGTGACGGGCAAGAGGCTGAATGAGAGATGAGGTCTCCTCTTCCGACTCCGGACTTCGGTCTCCGGACTCCGGAGTCGCCTTTAACTCGTCACCCGTCACGCGTCACTCGTCACCTTTTTTTAAGGGTGGTTGAGTGAGTCCTGCGCGTTGCGGCGTTGGCGGCGGCGCTCTTGGCGGGCGTCGCGGCGGTTCCGGCGGAGGCTCTGGCGCGTCTGCGCGTCGCGGCGCAGCCCGCGGAAGGTCTTGAGCTGTTCGTCCGTGAGGACGCGGCGCACCTTCAGCTCGGTCAGGGCGCGCAGGCGCGTCGCCTCGCCTTGCGCGGCGGACAGCTCGCGCGCGCGCTGCTCGATGAGGCGCTCGTCCGACGCTTCGGCGTAGATGGCCTCGTCGAGCGCGCGGCGGGCGTCGGCGAGTCGGCGCGTGACGGCGCGGCCCTCGCGCTCGGCCTGACGCCGTATCTCGCGAATCTGCGCGAGCTGCTGCGGCGTCAGGTTGAGCGCGCGCAGCCAAGCGAAGCGCCCGCGCGCCGCACCCTCGCGCTGCGACTCGCGCGCTCCCCGCTCGCCCTGTTCTTCGGCCGCGTCGTCCTGCCGCCGCGCGTCCGCGCCGACTCGGGCGGCGTCGGCGTGCGGCGCGCAGGTGAAGAGGAGAAGGGCGCAGAGCGTGAGGCCGAGCGCCCCGCGCCTAAGCTCATCCGTCCGTCCGTGGCGTTGCACTTAAAGACTCCTTGAAAACTTCGCTGACCGACGGCGCGGCCTTCGCTCAGTTCGCCACGCTCAGGATGTCCGAGAGGCGCGGCAGGGCGTCGTCCGAGTCGGCGAGCATCCGCTTGTCGCGCCGCGCGGGCTGTGCGGGACGCGTGCGTCGCTTGGCGCGCGTCGTCGCGCCCGGCCTAGTCTCCCCGCGCACGTCCGCCGCCTTGTCGCCCGACGCCTTGAGCGTGTGCCCCTCGGCCTCGACCTTCGCGCGGTGCTCGGCCAGCGCGCTCGCGACACGCGCGTTCGCAATCTCTTCGACCTGCTCGCGCGTGAACCCTTCCGCCGGCCCGGGCACTTCGACGCGACGCTCGACGACGCGCCCCTCGGCCCCGAAACGCACGGCGAGGCCGCCTTCGCCCCAACTCACTTCGGCCCGCGCGAGCGTGAGCGCCGCCAGCGCGACGACGGCGACGCACGCGGCCGCGGCCGACGCGCGCAGCCAAGCCGGCGAGAGCGCGAAGAACTCTCGCAGCGCGGCGACGGCCGAAGGCTTGCGACGCGCGCCGGCGACCACCTCATGCGCCGCGTTCGCCGCGGACGTTGCGGCGTGCGCCGCGTGCGCTGCGGAGGAGGCGACTGCCGGCGCGTCCGTCAGAGCTTCCGCGCGCCAAGCGGCGACGGCGCGGCGCACGCCGCCGAAGGCCGTCAACTCATCGCGGCACGAGGCGCAGTCGCCCGCGTGCAGCTCGAAGCGTCGGCGTCCGTCCGCGTCGGCCTCGTCGTAGAGGTAGGCCACCAACTCCTCGGCGCGCTCGCACGCGGGCGGGCGGGCCGTCGGGTCGTCGCCCGCGCTCCCGTAAAACTCTCGTCCGTCTCTCCTCATGGGGCAGCCTCCGTCCCGTGGCTTTCGAGTCTCATGCGCAGTTGCCTGAGCGCCGTGTAGAGGCGGCTCTTGACCGTGCTCAGAGGCACTTCGAGCGCGTCGGCGATCTCCTGAAAGGTCAAGTCCTCGAACTCCTTCATCACGACCACCTGCCGCAACTCCGGCGGCAGGGAGTTGACCGCGCGCCTGACGGCCGCGACGCGCTCGACGCTCTCGGCCGCCGCGTGCGGCGACTCCTCCGCGCGCGAGGCGAGGAAGCCTTCGCCCCACGTCTCCCGCGCCTCGTCAATCGACGCCTCGCCGCGCACGCGCGCACGCCTCTGGCGCGTGATGCACTGGTTGACGGCGATGCGATGGAGCCAAGAGGAGACGCGCGCCTCGCCGCGGAAGTTGCCGAGGTTGCGGTAGGCCGAGATGAAGGTCTCCTGCGTGGCGTCGCGGGCCTCTTCGGCCGAGCCGAGCATTCCGAAGGCGAGCGCAAAAATCTTGCGCTCCCAACGGCGCACGATCTCGCCGAAAGCCTCCTGCTCGCCCGCCATCGCGCGCTCGACCACCTGCTCGTCGCTCGCCTCGCGCGGGGTCGTCTCCATCATTTTTGTCAGGCTCTGGGGACGCATCCTGTACGGTCTGTCCTCGAAACTCCGCGCGCTCCGGCAGTTTAGACGCCCGCCGGCCCCGCGCGGTCTGCGAAAAGTCGCGCGGCCGCAAAAAGTTTACCGCAAAAAGTTTAGCGACGCGGAGTGCGGCGGGGCGGCCCGGCGTTACCGCGTCTGAGAGCCGGGTCGGGTCGGGGAAGTGACGTTTGGCGTTGTGTTATCAACGAGTTAAAATCGCTTAAACTGTTGACAGCCGTCGTCACGAGAACGTAGTATTGAAGGCGTGCGGCCCTCTTGCCCGGCGGGTCTCGTGCAATCCTCAACAGAACTTTTCCGTCCGCCCGCCTGAAAAAGTTTCCCTTAAGACTTCTTCTCGCCACTCTTTATATGTCTGAAAGACTTGGGCGCGTGCGCCTGCTCTACATCGTTCTGGGGACGCTTCTGGTCGTCGGCCTCGTGCCTCTGGGGCTGGCCGGCTGGATGCTCTCGGGGCGCTCGGCCGAGGAGCTGCGCTCAATCGAGGGGCGCTATCAGGCGCAGCTCGTGCAGGACAAGGCGCGGCAGATAGAGCTCTACGGCCAACGCTACCGCGACGTGGTGACGGGGCTCGGGCGCGCCTTCGAATTGGCGGGCGGCGTCAGCCCTTTGGGCGAGGCCGGGAGCGACGCGCGACTTCAGAAGTCAGTCCTCGAAGACCAGAACCTACTCGCGCTCGCCATCCTGCCCGTCGTCGGCGAGCCGCACATCGCCTACAAGACCGACGCCATCAGCCGCGATGAGGTCGATTTGCGCGTCGGGTCTGTGCTCGCCGGGATGTCGAGCCGCGGGTTAATCGTGCGCGGGCCGCACCTCATCCGTTCGAGTCAGGAGATGGCCCTGACGGTGGCCGCGCCCGTGATGGGCGGGAGCGAGGGGGCGGAGGTGGTCGCGGCCGTCGTCGCCGTCGTCTCCTTCCACGAAGTCTTCGAGGCCGTGCAGCAGCAGAGCACTTTGAGCGAGAGCGAGCTGCTCGAAAGGGGACTGCCCGTCATCTTCGTCGTCAACGGCGAGGGCCGCGCCGTCGCGCACCCGGACGCGCGCGTCGCCTTCGCCGAGCGGCCGATGTTCGACCTCAAGGTCGTGCAGGACTGGATGGGGACGAGCAAGCACGTCAAGTCGGCCCTCGCGCCGTTCGCGGCCGAGCGCGACGGGCGCGAGATAAAGATGCTCGGCGCGTACGCGACCGCCAGCCTCGACTCCGACGCGCGCCTCGGCGTCATCGCCATTCAGGACGAGAGCGCCGCGCTGCGCTCGGTCGCCGACATGCGCCGTCAGGTTTACATCATCAGTCTGATGGCCGCCACGCTCGCGCTCCTCATCGGCTTCGTCTTCGCCAAACAGTTGACGCGGCCCGTGCACGAGCTGGCCGAGGGCGCGCACCGCATCGCGGCCGGCGACTTCTCGCAGCGCATACGCGTCCGCAGCCGGACGGAGTTGGGCGACTTGGGCGCTTCCTTCAACGCGATGACGGATCAGGTCGAGAGCTACATCGAAGACCTCAGGCGCGCGGCCGAGGAGAACCGCGGGCTGTTCCTCGGCACGGTCAAGGCTCTGGCCGCCGCCATCGACGGCAAAGACCCCTACACGCGCGGCCACTCCGAGCGCGTCGCGCGCTTCTCGGTCGCCATCGGCGAAAGACTCGGGCTGCCGGACGAGGAGATAGAGACCCTGCGCGTGAGCGCGCTCCTGCACGACGTGGGCAAAATCGGCATCGACGACAACATCCTGAAGAAGCCCGCGGCGCTCACCGACGAAGAGTACGAGGTGATGAAGGGCCACCCGCAAAAGGGCTACAAGATCATGTCGCAGATTCCGGCGATGAAGGAGTTCCTGCCGGGGATGTACATGCACCACGAGATGATGGACGGGCGCGGCTACCCGCAGGGGCTGAAGGGCGACGAGATCCCGATGCAGGCGCGCATCGTCTCGGTCGCCGACACCTTCGACGCGATGACGACCGACCGCCCCTACCAGCGCGCGATGGAGTTCAAGGACGCGCGCGAACGCATCAAGTCGTTCGTCGGCACGCGCTACGACGCGGGCGTGGTGGCGGCGCTCGTCGAGGCGTGCGAGTCGGGGCAGATTACGCCCGGCCGCGTGCGCCTGTCGAAGCGCGCGCGCGAGCTGGCGATGCCCGGCTTCAAGTCGCCGCCCGCCGCGCAGAAGACGGCCGAGCCGACGGCGGTCTGACGCGGACGCTCCCCGGATTTTTTAACGGCAGCCCTCAAACACGGAAAGTCTCATGAAGAAGTCTCACGCGCTCCTCGCCGCCTGTCTCCTCACCCTCTGCGCGCACGCCGCGCCCGCGCCGGCGCAGCAGAAGAACTCGCGCCGCGCCCCGGCTGATGTCGTCGTCGCCGACCCGACCGTCTTCGCGCCCGCGGAGAGGGCGAAGCCCGCCCGCGCGCCGCAACGCGCGAAGGCCGGGAGGCGCGCCGCCGCGGCGTCTCCGGCGGCGGAGACGGACGCGCAGGTCGAGCGCATCTTCCAGAGATTCCTCGAAGCGCAGGGCGGCCGCGCGGCGATGGCGGCCGTCAAGACGAGAGTCATGCGCGGGACGGCCACGCACTCGCAGTCGAACCTGCCCGGCTCTCTGGAGTACTACTCGAAAGCGCCGGACAAGACCCTGACGCTCGTCGCGCTGCCCGGCGGCCAGCAATTCATACAGGCTTACGACGGCCGCTCGGACTGGATGAGCAACCCGCTGACCGGCACGGTCGCGCTCAACGGCGCGCTCGTCATCTTCGACCGCGGGTCTGACTTCGGCCGGATGCCGAAGGCGAGTGAGATGTACTCGTCCGTGGCCTACAAGGGGACGGCGCGGGTCGGCGGGCGCGAGGCGCACGTCGTCGCGGCCGTGCGCCGCGGCGAGATGATGCAGATGCTCTACTTCGACACGTCGACGGGGCTGCTCGTCCGCTGCGCCGTCGCGGTCTTCGACCACGTCGCGCAAGGGAAGGTGCAAATCGTCGTCAACTACGGCGACTACGCGAAGGTCGACGGCGTGATGATTCCCACCACGTTCGAACACGTCTTCCCTGACTACACCCTCACGTTCAAGATTTACGAGATCAAGCACAACGTCCACATCGACGACTCGATGTTCGAGCGCCCCGCCGCGCGGGCCGGCAACTGACGAGCGCCGCGCCTCATAAAATCAAGGACGGACGAATGCTCACCGCCGCACGGCTTTTGTCGCCGCGCGGCGGTTGCGTTTATAATCGCGGACTTACACCGAAACGGAAGAAGGCGCTCATACAACTCAGATGGGACTTTTCTGGAGACGCAAGAAGGAAGACCGCTTCGTCACGCTCGGGCTGAACGAGCCGGCCGCCGCCCCGGCGAGCGACAAGGCCGCGGCCGAGACCCGGCCGGACGCGCCGCGACTCGAACCGCCCGCCGCGCCCGACGCCGCGCGCCCGGCAGCGACCGACGCCCTCTCGCGCGCAGGTCTTGAGGCCACGCCGACCGGCGACGCGCCCACCCCGACGCCCGTCCGCGAAGGCTCGCACCCGACCGTCACGGGCGAGACGCGCGCGGCCGAGCCCGCGCGGCCCGCGCCGCCGTCGGCGGACGAACAGAGGATGGACGCGCGGCCCGGCGTCGCCGACTCGAACCTGCGCGGCGACGCGGCCGCCCGTCAGACCTCCACGCCTCCCGCTCAGCCTCGCCCGACGCCGCGGCCGGCTCCCGCGCGCACGTCCGCCTTCTCCTCGTCCGTCCTCGGGCTCGACCGCTCGATGGAGGAGTTGGAGGCCGAGGTCGAGGCTTTAGAGCAGACCTACGCCAACCGCTTCACGCGCGCCATCGCCGCCACGCGCGAGTCTCTGTCCGAGCGCATCGACACGGTCTTTCAGGGGCGCAAGACGATTGACGCCGAGCTGCTCGACGAGCTGGAGGAGGCGCTCATCGCCGCCGACATCGGAGTGCCGACGACGCTCTCGATTCTCGAAACCGTCCGCCGCGGCATCACGCGCAGGGAGATTAACGACATCGACGCGCTGAAGGCGGCGATTAAAAATGAGCTGCTCTCGATCCTGCGCGAATCCGAGACGAAGGGCGTCGGCTCCGAGGAGAGCGTGCCCGAATCAATCGCGCCTTACGTCATCATGGTCGTCGGCGTCAACGGGGTGGGCAAGACGACGACCATCGGCAAGCTCGCGCAGCGCATCAAGGCCGAGGGCAACGACGTGCTCATCTGCGCGGCCGACACCTTCCGCGCCGCCGCCTCCGACCAGCTCGCCATCTGGGCCGAGCGCACGGGCGTCCCGCTCATCCAGCAGAAGTCGGGCACAGACCCGGCCGCCGTCCTCTTCGACGCGCTCAAGGCGGCGAAGGCGCGCAACTCCGACGTGCTCATCGTCGACACGGCGGGCCGCCTTCACAACAAGTCGAACCTGATGGCCGAGCTTGAGAAGATGAAGCGCGTGGCGGGGCGCGAGGTCGAGGGCGCGCCGCACGAGACGCTGCTCGTCGTCGACGCCGTGACGGGGCAGAACGGCCTTGAGCAGGCGCGTCAGTTTTTGAAGACGGCCGGCGTGACGGGAATAGTCTTGACGAAGCTCGACGGGACGGCGAAGGGCGGCATCGCCGTCGCCATCGCGCGCGAGCTGAACCTGCCCATCCGCTACGCCGGCATCGGCGAGCGCGTCGACGACCTCGTCGTCTTCGACGCCGAGCAGTACGTCAACGGCCTCTTCGCCTGAGCCTTCGGACTTTGACTCCCGAACCCGAATTCGCCCTGCGCATGATGCGGCGCGCCCTTGAGCTCGCGGCGCGGGGCGCGGGGCGGGTGAGCCCGAGCCCACTGGTGGGCTGCGTCGTCGTCGACGCGCGCGGCGAAGTCGCCGGCGAGGGCTTCTACGTCTACGACGGCGTGAAGCACGCCGAGACTCTGGCGCTCGAACAGGCGGGCGGGCGCGCGCGCGGCGGGACGGCCTACGTCTCTCTGGAGCCGCACGCGCACACGGGCCGCACGCCGCCCTGCACCGAGGCGCTCGTCGAGGCCGGCGTCGCGCGCGTCGTCTCCGCGGTCGAAGACCCGAACCCGCTCGTCTCCGGCCGGGGCTTCAGTCGGCTGCGCGAGGCCGGACTGAAAGTCGAGACCGACCTGCTCGCGCGCGAGGCCGCGCGGCTCAACGAGAAGTACATCCACGCGCACCGCCGCGCCCGCCCCTTCGTCCACCTCAAGCTCGCCTGCTCGCTCGACGGCCGCATCGCGACGCGCACCGGCGCCGCGCGCTGGATAACGGGCTCGGCGTCGCGCGCGCGCGTCCACGAGCTGCGTCACGAGTACGACGCAATCCTCGTCGGCGCGGGGACTGCGCGCGCCGACGACCCGCTTCTGACCGACCGCAGCGGGGGCGCGCGCCGACGGCCGCTCGTCCGCGTCGTCCTCGACGAACGCCTCGCACTCTCGCCCGACTCGCGTCTCGCGCGCACCGCCCGCGAGGCTCCCGTCGTCGTCTTCACCTCCGAGTCGGCCGACGGCGAGCGCGCGGCGCGGCTCGAAGCGTGCGGCGTCGAGGTCGTGCGCGACGGCGGCGGCGGGCGCGCGCCGCGCGCGGTGCTGGCCGAGCTGTTCAGGAGAGATTTGCAGAGCGTTTTGGTCGAGGGCGGGGCGCGCGTCGCGGGCGCGTTTCTGGACGCGCGTCTGGTCGAGAAGGTGAGCTTCTTCGTCGCGCCCATCATCATCGGCGGCGACGAGGCGCGCTCGGCCGTCGGCGGCGCGGGCGCGCTCTCGGTGGCCGAGGCCGTCCGCCTCGACGAAGTCGAGATCACCCGACGCGGCGCGGACGTGGAGATAACCGGATACCCAAAAACATTGGCGAGTGACGGGTGACGGGTGACGAGCAAGAAGGCTCGTTTTAACTCGTCACTTGTCACCCGCCACTCGTCACCGCCTTTATGTTTCCGCGCGCAAAAAAAAGACTCGGGCAGAATTTTCTGGCGGACGGGCGCGTGGCCGAGCGCATCGTCGCGCAGCTCGCGCCGCGCGCTGACGAGACGGTCGTCGAGATCGGGCCGGGCCACGGGGCCCTGACCGAACGGCTCGTCGAGCGCGCGGGCCGCGTCGTCGCCGTCGAGTTCGACCGCGAGCTCGCGCCGCTCCTGCGCGAGCGCTTCAAAGACCGCGACGACTTCGCGCTCGTCGAGGCCGACGCGCTCGCGCTCGACTTCTGCGAAGCGATTGCGCCGGCCGGGAGCGCGCGCGTCGTCGCCAACCTCCCTTACAACATCTCGACGGCCATCCTCCAGCGCCTCATCGAGCAGCGCGGCTGTCTCAAAGAGTTCGTCCTGATGTTGCAGCGCGAGGTGGTCGAGCGCGTCGTCGCCGCGCCCGGCTCGCACGAGCGCGGCTACCTCTCCGTCCTCGTCGAGTTCTACTGCGAGGCCGAGGCGCTGTTCGACGTCCCGCCCGGCGCGTTCCGCCCCGTCCCGAAGGTCTGGAGCACGGTGGCGCGCCTGCGCGTGCGCGAGCGAGTAGCGGCCGACGTGCCGGACGAAAAACTCTTGTGGCGTCTGGTGAGCGCGGGCTTCGCGCAGCGGCGCAAGACGATTCAGAACAACCTGCGCGGCGCGCCCGAAGGTCTGAGCGGGTCTGTAGAGTCGGCGGGCGGCGCGGCGGCCCTGCTCGAACGCGCCGCCCTAGAGCCTTCGCGCCGGGCCGAGACGCTGACCGTCGAGGAGTGGGCGCGACTCGCCCGCGCGCTGACCGAAGACTCTTAAATCCGTTCAATCCCGCCCGCCCTCGTCGATTCTTGTTCCGGAGCGCCGCCGCGGGTTGACGCGGCGCTCGTCTTGAGATATTGTCCCGCGGCCTAATCAGAACAGCTAGGGCGGTCTTGCTCCCCTTGTCCGTCCTTAGTTCGCGCGCGGCCTCACCTCTTTCGGTGAAACCAAAGCGAATTTAAACCCAACCCGTCAAAGCCTTCAAGGAGTAAGTGATGAGAAGAAAGATGCCCCTCTACCTCGCCGTCTCTCTCTGCCTCGTCGTCCTCGCCGCCGCGCTCGTCGCGCCCGGCGCGGGCGTCTCGTCCGCCTCGGCGCAGGGTCAGGAGAAGAGTTACGTCGTCCTCTACAACAGCCACATCCCGTCGAACGCCTCGAACGGCGTCGGCGCGGCCGGCGGCACCATCACCGCCCGCCTCGACGAGATCGGCGTGGTCGCCGTCACCTCGTCCAACCCGAACTTCATCGCCGACATGTCGCGCGACCCGAAGGTCAACTCGGTCGGCGAAGACCTCAACATCCCGTTCATCCCGAGCCACGAGGAGATCCGCGCCGAAGTCCTCAATCAGGAAGACCCGGCCGTGGCCGCCGCCACCGAGCCGCCGGGCGGCGACGCGCAGACCGGCCCCGACACCTTCTACAACCCGTTCCAGTGGGACAAGAAGCGCATCCGCGCCTCGAATCAGGGCTCCTACGCCGTGCAGCAGGGACGTCCCGACGTGGTCGTCGCCGTCCTCGACACGGGCGCCGACATCCTGCCCGTCCCGCACGTCGACGTGACGAACCCCGCGACCGGCACCAACTTCGACGCCGCGCGCAGCCGCTCGTTCTTCCCCGTCCAGCCCAACCCGGACGGCAGCCCGAACCCGGCCGCGTGGGACGACAAGAACGGCCACGGCACCCACTGCCTGAGCGCCGTCGGCGCGCCGATTAACGGCATCGGCATGGTCGGCGTCGCGCCGCGCGTCCGCCTCGTCGCGCTGAAAGTCTTGGGCGACAACGGCACGGGCAGCTTCGTCTCGCTCGCGCAGGCGCTCATCTACGCCGGCAACCAGAAGTTCGACGTCGCCTCGATGAGCCTCAGCGGCATCCTCAACCACTCGAACCCGTCCTCGCAGCCGCTCATCAAGCTCGTCCAACGCGCGGTCAACTACGCGCGCGAAAACGGCGTGACGCCCGTCGCCGCCCTCGGCAACCAGAGCCTAGACATCGGCGACGGCAGCACCATGACTAACAACATCGTGGTGCCGGCCGAAATCTCCGGCGTCATCGGCGTCTCGGCCACCGGCTACTTCAACCTCAAAGCCTCCTACAGCAACTACGGCGTTGGCAAGACCGACGTCAGCGCGCCGGGAGGCGACTTCGCCGTGCAGACCCCGACCGACCCCGCCCCGCAGCACCGCGGCAGCGTGCTCGGCGCGTGGGCGACCGAGGCGTGCGGCTTCCCGAACTGCTACGTCTTCGCCAGCGGCACGTCGATGGCCGCGCCCAACGCGGCCGGCGTCGTCGCGCTCATCTACTCGCAGTACGGCGACTTCACGCCGGACAACTCGAACAAGCCGCACATGTCCCCGCAGCACGCGGAGGCCATCCTGCAGCGGACGGCTAACAACCAGCCGTGCCCCGACCCGCCCGTGGTCAACTTCTTCACGGTCATCCCGCTGCCGAATTTCCCCGTGGGCACGCAGGTCGGGGCGCCCAACCAGAGGTGTCAGGGCGGCTCCGGCTACAGCGACTTCTACGGGAAGGGCATCGTCGACGCCTTCAAGGCCGTCACCAACGTTGAGTAAGAGGCCCGCAAGTCCGTAGAGTTTGAGGGCTAAACAATAAGGGCGTCGCGGAGTGTGAAATTCACTCCGCGACGCCCTTCGCTTCTGCCGGCCGCCGCCGCAGAATTACGGTGCGGCGGGAAACGCCCGCCGTGTGTTATACTCGCGAGTTAAATCCCCCTGTCATTTTCAACCGTCAAGGGTCTTTCAAAGCTTAGAGAGTAGAGTATCCAAAGTGAGTAATTTAGAGATTGTCCCGCTCGGCGGCGTCGGCGAGTTCGGGATGAACTGCATGTGCGTCCGCTACGGCGACGAGATGATCGTCGTCGACGCCGGGATGGGCTTCCCCGAGGAGAGCTTCTACGGCGTCGACGTGTGCGTCCCCGACTTCAGCTTCTTCGACGAGTACCGCGACGACATCACGGCCGTCATCCTCACGCACGGCCACGAGGATCACCTCGGCGCGCTCCCCTACTTCCTCAAGGAGGTCAACGTCCCCGTCTACTGCTCGCACTTCACGGCGGGCCTCGCCGAGAGCAAGCTCGAAGAGCACGACCTGACCGACAGCGTCCTCATCCACCGCGTCGAGCCGCGGCAGACGGTCGAGATAGGCGCCTTCAAAGTCGAGTTCATCAGGGTCTCGCACTCGCTCGTCGACTGCTTCGCGCTCGCCATCCAGACGCCCGTCGGCACCATCATCCACACGGGCGACTACAAGGTCGACGAGACGCCCGTCATCGGCGAGCCGATCGACCTGCGCACCTTGCGCCGCTACGGCCAAGAGGGCGTGCTCGTCCTAACGTCGGACTCGACGAACGCGACCGTGCCGGGGCGGACGCCCTCCGAGCGCGCCGTCATCCCCGCCTTCGAGGAGATTTTCGCCGAGGCCGAGGGGCGCATCGTCGTCGCCGCCTTCGCCTCGTCCATCCACCGCCTGCAAATCGTCTTGGACGTGGCGCAGCAGTTCGACCGCAAGGTCTGCGTGCTCGGGCGCTCGATGCAGAAGAACGTCGATATCGCCGACCGCCTCGGCTACCTCGACCACCACGACATGATCGTCTCGCTCAATCAGGCGAAGCAGCTCGACGACGACGAGGTCGTCTACCTCGTCACGGGCTCGCAGGGCGAGCCGCGCGCGGCGCTCTCGCAGATGGCGACGCAGTCCTACAAGGGCCTCTCCATCGAGGAGGGCGACACGGTGATACTGTCGGCCCGCATCATCCCCGGAAACGAGCGCGCCATCTCGCGCATCATCGGCGAAATCTACAAGCGCGGCGGCAAGATCATCGACGAGAAGCGCCGGCTCGTCCACGTCTCCGGCCACGCCTCGCAGGAGGACATCAGGATTATGACCGAGGCCGTCAGGCCGAAGTTCGTCGTCCCCGTCCACGGCGAGTACCGGATGCTCTACCGCCACAAGGAGTTTCTCAGAAACCACGTCGGCCTGCGCGAAGACCAAGTCATCCTCATCGAGAACGGCGACGTGCTCGAACTCGACGGCGAGCGCGCGCGCGTCGTCGAGAAGCGCGAGGTCGGCCGCACCTTCATCGACGACTCGGGCTTCGAGGAGATAGGGCAGGAGACCGTCCGCGAGCGCCGCCAGCTCGCCTACGACGGCGTGCTCACCCCGGTCGTCACGGTGAGCGAGGCGACGGGCGCGCTCGAAGCGCCGCCCGAGGTCGTCGCGCGCGGGCTCATCGGCGCGAACGGCGCGGGCGACCGCCTGATGAAAGAGTTGCAGCGCGTCGTCACCGAGGCGGTCGAGGGCGCGCCCGCGAAGGAGCGGCGCGACCCGACGCTCCTCAAAGAGCGCGTCCGGCTCGAACTCAAACGCTACGTCCAGAAGCAGACCGGCGCGCGCCCCGTCATCGTCCCCGTCGTCGTGCAGGTCTGAGCCCCGATGCGCCCCGCCCTCCTTACGCTCCCCGTCCTTCTCGTGATGGCCGTGTCTGCCGAGGCCGGGCGCGCGCGTCAGGCGTCGTCGCCCGCCGCGGCCGCGTCGGAGCCGTCGAGCGTCGCCATCATCGTCGACAACTCCACCTCGATGCGCGACCCGGCCGCCGCCAAGCACCTCGGCGAGTCGCTGCGAAGGCTCGTCGAGTCGGGCGACGCCCGCAACGAGTATTTCGTCTTCGGCGTCTCGACCCTCGTCAACGTCGAGTCGGGAGGGAGGACGGACGGGCTCGACGCCGAGGGGGCCGCGAAGGCGCTCAGACGCGTCCTCTCGGCGCGGAGGGAGGGGGCCACGGCGCTCTGGGACGCCTGCGTGCTCGCGGCCACGAAACTCGCCAGCGCGAAGCACACGAGACGCGTCCTCCTCGTCGTCAGCGACGGCGGCGACACCCTCTCGACCGCGACCCCGGCCGAGACCCTGAATCTGTTAAAGCTCTTACGGGTCAGACTCAGCGCGGTCGTCACCAAGCCGGACAAGGAGCCCCTAATCGACCGCCGCGCCGTCAACACCCTGAAGAGGATGGCGGCGGAGTCCGGCGGCGCGTTCTTCGAGCCCGCGAAGGGCGCCGAGAAGGACGCGGTCTTTGAAAGCGTCAGGGCGCTGGTCTACCCGTAACACCGCGTGTCAACGATGAAGGACGTGAGCGTCGAGGAACTTCTGCGCCGGGCGAGGGTCGAGGTCGCGCCGGGGACGTTCGTCGTCGCCGGGCTCGGACACGGCGAGTGGGCGCGGCTTCTGGAGAACCCGGAGCTGAGCCCGCGCGCCGACGCGACGATGATGCTTCTGCGCGACCGCCACGAGGTGACGCTCGTCGTCGAGGAGGAGGACTGGCGCGCGATGCGCCACGTCGTCCGCGACGCGCGCGTCGAGACGGGCTGGCGTCTGCTGACCTTCGACGTGATTTTGGATTGGGAGGTCGTCGGCTTCCTCGCGCACGTCACGCGCATACTCGCCGAGGCCGGCGTCTCGGTCGGCGCGCTCACGGCCTTCTCGCGCGACCACCTGCTCGTCAGACAGGGGCAACTCGGCGCGGCCCTGCGCGCGCTCGGCCCGCACGTGGCCGAGCTTTGCTGAAAACGTGATGGCTTACGACTGGACGAAACAGGTCGTCTTAATCACCGGCGCGTCCTCCGGCATCGGGCGCGCTCTGGCCGTCGAGTTGGGGCGGCGCGGGGCTTCCGTCGCGCTGCTCGCGCGGCGCGCCGAGGAGCTTCAGAAGGTCGCCGCCGAGGTCGAAGAGGCGGGCGCGCGGGCGCTGACGCTTCCGGCCGACGTGCGCGACGCCGCGGAGGTCGAGGCGTCGGTCGCGCGCGTGCTGTCGGAGTGGGGGCGGGTTGACGTGCTCGTCGCCAACGCCGGCATCTCGGCCGTCCTGCCCGCGTCGGAGCTGAACGCGAAGGAGGCGGGCGACATCATCGCCGTCAACGTCGTCGGCGCGATCAACAGCGTCGCGGCCGTCATCCCTTCGATGGTCGCGCGCGGCGCGGGCCATCTGGTCGCCGTCTCAAGCCTCGCCTCGTTTAGGGGCCTGCCGAAGTCGAGCGCCTACAGCGCGAGCAAGGCGGCGATGTCGACGCTCTTCGAGTCCCTGCGCGTCGACTTGCGCAAGAGCGGAATACACGTCACGACCATCCACCCGGGCTTCATCCGCACGCCCCTGACGGCGCGGCGCAAGCGGCTGCCGTTTCTCGTCGAGGTGGACGTGGCGGCGCGCAAGATGGTGCGCGCCATCGAGCGGCGCAAAAAAACTTACGCCTTCCCGTGGCAGCTCGCCTCGGTCGTCCGCGCGCTCAAGTACCTGCCGAACGCCGTCTACGACCGCATCGCGTCGAACAACAATCTGAGAGAGTAAAGAAGGAAGTCAGGAGTCGGAAGGCGCTTCGCGTGACGGAGGCCGCGCCGATATCCTGACCATCAGCCACCGGGGGCATTCTTCTGACTCCTGACTCCTGACCACTTGAACCCATGACTTACCTTCAGGCCATCGTCCTCGGCGTCGTGCAGGGGCTGACGGAGTTCATCCCCGTCAGCTCGACGGCGCACCTCATCTTCGCGAGCCGCGTGACGCAGCTCTACGCCGACGTGCCGCAGCAGTTGCGCGCCGAGCAGACGACGGCCAGCATCGCCGTCATCCAGCTCGGCACGCTGCTCGCCGTCTTTGTCTACTTCGCGCGCGACATCTGGGCCATCACGAGCGCCTTCGCCCGCGACCACGCCGCGCTCGTCGCGGGCGGCGCTTCGGCGCGCCCGTCTGACGGCGACGCGGGGCGGGGAAGCGGCGGCGGCTTCTTCGGGCGCGCGTGGGCGCGGCTTTCGGACGAGGCGCGGCTCGGCTGGCTCGTCCTCATCGGCTCTCTGCCCATCGGCGTCGTCGGACTCCTCTTCAAAGACGAGATCGAGGGGACGCTGACGAAAAATTTGTGGCTCATCGCGTCGATGATGATCGCGATTGCGCTCCTGCTCGCGTGGGCCGAGAAGGTTGGGCGGCGCGAGCGCGAGATGAAAAACTTGGGCTTGCGCGACGCTCTGGCCGTCGGCTTCGCGCAGGTGCTCTCGCTCGTCCCCGGCGCGAGCCGCTCGGGCTCGACGATGATGGGCGGCCTCTTCGCGGGCGAGACGCGCGAGACGGCCGCGCGCTTCTCCTTCCTCCTCTCCATCCCGGCCATCACGGCCAGCGGCCTCCTGCAACTGAAAGAGGCCGTCGAGAAGTTGCAGCCCTCGGACGCCCCGCCGCTCGTCGTCGCGACCATCGTCGCCGGCGTCGTCGGCTACGCCTCCATCTGGTTCCTGCTCCGTTTCCTGCGCACGCACTCGACGGCCGTCTTCGTCGTCTACCGCCTCGCCGTCGGCGCGCTCATCCTCGCGCTTCTAGCCCTCGGCCGCATCTCGCCGCTCGGCTGACCGGCGTTAAATCGCCCCCGCGCCCTCGCCGCGGGCCCGCCCGTTCGGTTAAACTTACCTTCTGCCCCTCCTGAAAAGGAATTTTGTACGGAAGAGGGACGGAAGCCTTCCCCATGAGCAACGAGAAGACCGACAGCACCCCCCCTTCGCAGCGCCCGCGCAGCCCGCGCGTGCCGGTCAACTTCGCCGTCGAGATCGAGGGCCGCACCGAGAGCGGCGACCCCTTCCGCGAGCAGGCCGAGGCCGTGCGCGTCAGCCGCGGCGGCGCGACGCTCATCACCGACGCCCGCGTCGGGGCGGGCACAATCCTTCGCCTGACGCCGCCCTTCGGGCGGACTCTGCGCGCCGAGGTCAACGGCGTCTGGAAGGACGAAACGGACGGCCGCCAGCGCATCGGCGTCAAGCTGCTTGAGGAGAACGGCTGGTTCGCCGAGTGAGAATGACGACTGCGCGCGGAGTGAAAGAGGAACGGGGCGGGCGGCGCTGGACGCTGCGCGCCTCAGACGCCGCGCGCGCACGCGCCCTCGCGCGCGCGCTCGGCACGTCCGAAGTGGTCGCGCGCCTGCTCGACGCGCGCGGCGTGACGACCGAGGAGGGGGCGCGCGCCGTCCTCCGCCCGTCGCTCGAACAACTCCACGACCCGGCGCTGAGGCTCGGCAGGGACGCGGCGGTCGGGCGCGTCCTGCGCGCGGCCGACGCGGGCGAGCGGATTCTGATTTACGGCGACTACGACGCTGACGGG
>DASQDT010000242.1:0-5415 GCA_035634035.1 Pyrinomonadaceae bacterium
GTGCCCTCGGAGGTCGCGCCGCGGCCGGCGCCGCCCGCGCCGGGAGTGCCGGTCGCCCCCGCGCCGCCGGTCGCGCCGCCGGTCGTGCCGGAGGTCGTGCCCGAGGTGATCGGATCGTCGTTAGTAGGTCTGTTGGCTGACATCTTCTGTTCTCCTTCTCGTTAACCTGAATTATCTCGACTTGCCAGAGGGCGGGGCGTACCCGAATAAAGGACGCCCAAAATTAGTGCCGTACCAGCGGCGCGGGAGCAAACAACGTGCCGACGCGAGGACGCGAGGACGCCCGCCGAAAATCTCTTCTTTCTTGCTATGAAAAAGTACGCACAGGATAACACAAGGTCGGGAACAGTACATAGGCGGGACGGGCAAGGACGAGGCCGCGGCGGGTGCGCGCGGGCCGAAATCCGGGGCGCGAGATTTCAAATCCCCGACACATTTACTTCAGGCCGACGCGCTTGACAACGCGCCCACTCCTCCGGTAAGTAAGTACTTACTTTTAATCAACCGGCGGCGACTGAAGGAAGGCGGGAGGGGCTCTGAAGAGGATGAGCAGGCAGACGGAAGAGGCGGGGCGCACGGCGCCGGCGGCGGGCGCGTCGCCCGCGGGGCGCATGGCCGCCGAGGAGAGGCGTCAGCAGATCGTCTCGGTCGCGATGCGTCTTTTCTCAGAGCGCGGCTTCCGCGGCACGACGACGAAGGAGATCGCGCGCGACGCGGGCGTCTCCGAGGCCATCATCTTCCGCCACTTCGCGACCAAGGAAGACCTCTACCACGCCATCATCGACTGCAAGGCCTGCCGCGGCGGCATGGCCGATATGCAGAACCCGGTGGCCGAGTCGGTGCGCGTCGAGGTCGAGGACGCGATGCGGCGCGGCGACGACCGCGCCGTCCTCAGCGGCATCGCCCTCTCCATGATGCGCCACCACCACAGCGACCCCGACTTCCTGCGCCTTCTTCTCTACTCGGCGCTCGAAGGCCACCAGCTCGCGCAGATGTTCTGGGACTTGAACGTGCGCGTGCTCTACGAGTTCCTCGGCTCTTACATCCGCGAGCGGCAGCGCGCCGGGGCGCTCCGCGAGGTAGACCCGACCGTCGTCGTCCGCGCCTTCACGGGCATGGTCATCCACCACTCCATCACGAGCATCCTCTGGGACACGAAGCGCCCTCTGCTCGTCGTCTCGAACGAGGACGCGGCGCGCGAGTTCACCGAGATCGTCCTGCGCGGAATCGAGGTCGGCGCGGGCGAGCGCGAGGCCGCGCCGAAAGGGCGCAAGGGGGCGCGGCCTTCGACGCGTCGCGCGCGCAAGTCGAACGGGCAGGGGCGCGCGGGCGTAAAGAAATCATAGACCTTTATGAAGCTCATGTTCTCCCTCATGCGGACGAAAACTCTCGCGCTCGCCGCGCTCCTCGCCGCGACGAGCCTCTACACCTCCGCGTGCGGCTCAAGCGCCGGGGCCAACAACAAGGACGGCGCGGCCGCCGAGGCGGCGACGCCCGTGACGGTCGATGTCTCGACCGCGCCGGCCGTCGTCCGCAGCCTCCCGCGCTTCGTCGAGGCGACGGGCAGCCTCGCGGCCGACGAGCAGACGGACGTCGCGCCGCAGGTCGGCGGGCGCGTCGTCTCGGTCGATGTCGATTTGGGAAGCTACGTCCAGCGCGGCCAAGTCCTCGCGCGCCTCGACGACGCGGACGCGCGTCTGCGCGTCGAGCAGCTCGCGGCGCAGCTCGCGCAGGCGCAGTCGGCCGTGCGTCAGGCCGAGGAGCGCATCGGGCTGCGTCCCGGCCAGCGGTTCGACCCGACGCGCGTGGCCGAGGTCGGCGCGGCGCGCGCCGGTTTGGACTTGGCCGAGCGGCAGTTGCGCCGTTACGAAAAACTTATCGAGACGGGCGACGTCTCGCGCGCCTCCTACGACCAGCAGCGCGCGCAGCGCGACCAACTGCGGCAGCAGTACGAGGCGGCGCTCGCGCAGGCCAACCAGTCGTTCGCGGGCGTGCAGACGGCGCGGGCGGCGGCCGACGGCGCGCGCGTGCAGCTTGAGCAGGCGCGCAAGGCCGTCCGCGACGTCGTCGTCTACTCGCCCATCAGCGGCTTCGTCGCCGACCGCCCGGCCAACGTGGGCGAGTACGTCGCCACCTCCTCGAAGATCGCGACGGTCGTGCGGACGAACCCCTTGCGGATGCGCATCGACATTCCGGAGCAGTCGATCGCGAGCGTGCGCGAGGGGCAGGGCGTGTCGGTCGTGACGAGCGCCTATCCGGAGCGTTCGTTCGCGGGCCGCGTCGCGCGCATCGCGCCGAACGTCTCGCAGGAGTCGCGCACGCTGACGGTCGAGGCGGAGGTCGAGAACGCGGAGGGGCTACTCAGGCCGGGGCAGTTCGCGACCGTGCGCATCCAGCTCCCGCAGTCCGACCCGGCCGTGCTCGTCCCGGCGCGCGCCGTGCGGACTGACGGCGGCACGAGCCGCGTCTACGTCATTCGCGACGGCGTCGCGCAGGAGCGCCTCGTCTCGCTCGGGCAGACCGAGGGCGACTTGGTCGAGGTCAGGGGCAACGTCGCCGCCGACGAGCTCGTCGCGACCTCCAACGTCGAGCAGCTCTCGGACGGCGCGCCGGTCAGACAGTAAAGCGGCCGGCATTCGGCTCTCCGCCAATAGCCGATTGTCGAGCGCTTTGGAGAACGTTGAAAGTCTTGAGGCTCAGGAGAGCGCCGGGAATTGCTCCCGGATTTGATCGCGCAGCTCTATGAAATCCGCGCGCAGATTCAACATCTCGCCGCGCGTGGTGCTGGCGAGAGCTTCGACGCGGTCAAGCCGAACGTCGATGCGGGTGAATCGGGCATCGACGGCGTCGAATCTGGCGTTCATGCGCTCTTCGAGGCCATCGAGTCGACCGTTCAGGCGCTCGTCGAGCGAGTTGATTCGTTCGAGGACGGTTTCGATGGTCGGTTTGGTGGCCTTGTCGTTTTCGGTTGACATGAAAAGCCTCCGCCGGGTGTTCGGTTGGGGGTGGGCGGTGAGGCGATTATACATTTGAACTGAGCGGGGCGTCATGCAAAAGCTTGCCGAAATCTGTGTCCGCCGGCCCGTCTTCGCGACGATGATCATCCTGTCGCTGACGGTCGTCGGCGCGTTCTCGTTTTTCTCCCTCGGCGTCGACCTCTTCCCGAAGATCGACTTCCCGACCATCACCGTCTCGGTCGTCAACCCCGGCGCGAGCCCGCGCGAGGTCGAGACCGAAATCACCGAGCGCGTCGAGGCCGCCGTCAACACCATCAGCGGCATCGACGAGCTGCGCTCCACGTCCGTCGAGGGCGTCTCGCAGGTCTTCGTGCAGTTCCTCCTCGACAAAGACGTCGACGTGGCCGCCCAAGAGATACGCGACAAGGTCAACCTCATCCGCGGCGACCTGCCCGAGACGGCCGAAGACCCCGTCATCATCAAGCTCGACACCGACGCCGCGCCCGTCCTGCGCATCGCCGTCTCGGCCAACAAGTCCCTGCGCGAAGTCACCGACATCGCCGACAAGGACATCAAAGAGCGCATCGACTCCATCAACGGCGTCGGCGAGGTTCAAATCGGCGGAGGCGCGACCAGAGAGATACAGGTCTGGCTCGACCCCGACAAGATGCGCGCCTTCAACGTCACCGTCCCCGAGGCGGTCGCGGCCGTGCGCTCGCAGAACATCGAGCTGCCGGGCGGGCGCGTCGACGAGGGCGCGCGCGAGCTGACGGTGCGCACGATGGGGCGCATCGCGAACCCGGCCGACTTCAACCACGTCGCCGTCTCTTTGCGCGGCGGCTACCCCGTCCGCCTGAGCGACATCGGCCACGTCGAGGACGGGACGGAGGAGCAGCGGACGGCCGCTCGCCTGAACGGCCAGCCCGCCGTCACGCTCGTCGTCTCGAAGCAGTCGGGCGAGAACTCGGTCGAGGTCTCGGACGCGGTCAAGGAGCGTCTGGAGGAGCTGCGGCCGGCGCTTGAGAAGAAGGGCGTGAGGACGCAGATCGTCGGCGACCAATCCATCTTCATCAAGGCGGCCGTCAACAACATCGAGACGCACCTCATCGAGGGCGGCATCCTCGCGGCGCTCGTCGTCTTCCTCTTCCTCTGGAACTTCCGCACGACCTTCATCGCGGCCATCGCCATCCCGACCTCGATCGTCGCCACCTTCGGCCTGATGGCCGCGATGGGCTACACGCTCAACCAAATCACGATGCTCGCCCTGACCCTGATGGTCGGCATCGTGATTGACGACGCCATCGTCGTCTTAGAGAACATCTACCGCTACGTCGAGGAGAAGGGGATGCCGCCGTTTCAGGCGGCGATTGAGGGGACGCGCGAAATCGGCCTCGCCGTCATGGCGACGACATTGTCGCTCCTCGCCGTCTTCATCCCGGTCGGCTTCATGGGCGGCATCGTCGGCCGCTTCATGTCATCTTTCGGCCTCACCTCCTCGTTCGCCATCGCCGTCTCGCTCCTCGTCTCCTTCACCCTGACGCCGATGCTCGCCGCGCGGCTCATCAAGCGGCGCGAGGCGGCCGAGGGGCCGGGGACGGCGTCCGTGCCGAGCGAGGGCGACGCGCCGTCGGTCTTGGCCGACGAGTCGAAGGTCGCGGCCGGCGAGCCCGCGGCGGCGATGGCCGCCGACGCGGCGCGCGAGACGGCGCTCGACGAGAAGACCTCCGCGCCGCCGAGCGAGGAGGTCGCGCGGCCCGACTCGGGCGCGCCCGCGCGCCCGCACACGTCGAAGGAGTCGCGCTGGTATCGGCCGATTGACCGCACCTACACGTGGATGCTGCGCTGGGCGATGGCGCACCGCTGGGCCGTCGTGCTGATGTGCTTGGGAGTCATCGTCAGCATCGTCCCGCTGTTCATGCTCGTCGGCAAAAACTTTTTGCCGGTCGACGACCAGTCGCAGTTCGAGATCAACCTCCGCACGCCCGAGGGCTCGACGCTCGCCGCCACCTCGTCGCTCGTCGAGCGCATCGCGGCCGACGTGCGCAAGGAGCTGCCCGGCGTCACCGACACGCTCGTCACCATCGGCGGCGGCCAGCAGCAGCTCGTCAACGAGGCGAACATCTACGTCAAGCTCACCGACATCGGCGAGCGCGACCGCTCGCAGATGCAGCTGATGGAGGACGCGCGCAAGCTCTTGGCGAAATACCCGAAGGACTTGCGCACCAACATCGGGCAGGTGCAGGCCATCTCGGGCGGCGGCTTCCGCAACGCCGACGTGCAGTACGTCGTCGGCGGCCCAGACCTCCAGAAGCTCACGGAGTACTCGGAGAAGCTGACGGAGAAACTCAAGACCATCCCCAACGTCGTCGACGTGGACTCGTCGCTCATCGTCGGCAAGCCCGAGGTGAGGGTCGAGATCGACCGCGCGCGCGCCGCAGACTTGGGCGTCCGCGTCGGC